>JALWLU010000043.1 GCA_026996325.1 Sulfurovum sp. | reverse complement strand
GGATGATCTTTCTATCGCTCGTTACGGCAAGAATATCAAATTCGCTGTGACGGTTCCAGTAACTTCCATGGGTCAGCAGCGGAGTGGTTTGGCGAAAGTGCTCGACAAGCAATGCGTCACAGAGCTGTTCGAAGACAAGTGTACGGAGCCTCTCATAGTGTTTTTCAAAGTTTGCAAGAAAGGCGTCCGATTTGCCCTGCGAGAGTGTCGATCTGTAGGGAGAGACAAATCCGAACCAGAAACGCAAAAAGGGTTGCTTAAACCGCAGCTTGTCCTGAATGCGGTAGCTGCGCAGCTCCTTTTTAAGTTTGTGCTTGGGATGACTTTTAAGCGGCTGTTCACGACTGGCTTCAATATGCAGCACACCAAGAGAGACCAGCTCTGTGACTATTTGTTCCCCCGCCTCTTCACTTAACTTTGCTTTTCGTACCGCCGAATGGTACTTGCCGTCTCCCGTAGCCACAGCCTGAAGCAGGTCGCGGTAGGGAGTCTCAAGCAGATAGGAGGGGGAGACAAGCTGCTGTGCCTGGGTAAAGCTCTTTACAAACTTGGAGGTTATCAGCGCTGTGATCGTTTCAAAAAAATCAAGCTCGACATCTGTAGTGGCACCGCCAAAAACGGCAAAGTACTCAATGGCACTCTCCAACGGAAGATAGGGATGTTTTTGACAAAATGCTTTAAATGCCTCTTTGATGACGCTGCTTCCTTGTTCTTTTATTTCTGTATAGTTTAACATAAATTTGATATAATGCTTTTAACACCAAATGCTTATTTTTTAATCATCATAAAAAAGGATATATCGCCTTTTATGGAAACATTTTATACACAGTCACCCCAGGTACAGCAGATTATCCAAGGACTCAACCTTACCCGTACCCTCTTTGTCTCCTCCATTATCATTGGAGAGCCCAATATTGGAAAGAAAACGCTTGTTACCCGCCTCTTTCCAGATATTCCCGTTGTCTCGGGTAAAAACCAGGAGGAGGTTGAAGCGCTGCTTGAGCAGTCAAATGAACTGATCATCACCGACTTTGAGAAGCTTAGCAACAAAGAGGCGCTTACCTTTGACAACAAACGTATCATTGCAACAGCAAACTATGTGGGCAACCAAAAGATCATCGATTCACTCTTTGCTTTCATCTATATGATGCCCTCATACAAAGAGCGTCCGGAAGATCTCAAAACGCTGAAGACCCACTTCCTTGAAGAGGCTGCAGCGACACTGATGCTCGATGCCGCCTCCTATGCTCTCGATCAGCTTCCGACCGACCTTTCACAAAACAGTAAAAGCCTAAAGCGTGCCATCTACCACTATCTGATGCGCCACAGTATGAGCAGCGAGGAAATAGAGGAGACACTCTACAGCTATTTTCTCGAACACCTCAAGGGCAACAACGGGTACAAAGAGTATGTCGGCATGTACGAGCGCCCCCTGATCAAGGCAGGACTTGAAAAGTACGGCTCACAGCTAAAACTCTCCGAAGTGCTCGGTATCAACCGAAATACACTCAGAAAGAAGATCCATGAACACGACATCGATTGATTTTCGACCCTTTGTAGAGTGGGACAACAACCCCTTCATTCTCTTCGATCCAAAAGGGAAAATTCTCTACCTCAACAACAGTGCGGAGATACTGCTTGGATATGTTTCCAAAAAGGAGCTTTTCGACCTCGCACTCGCCTATGCCCCGCAGAGCTTCGGTTTCAAAACCACCAGCCTCTCACTGCGCTACGAAGCGTTCAATTTCTACTCCATTACCGTAGGGTATGAGAACGAAGAGCAGCTTGCCATCCGCTTCTACAACGCGCCGAGGCTTAGAAAGCACACACCGGTGGAGAAAGAGAAGCTCACCCTGACTGACATCAACCTGCTGCTGGAAGCCAACATTGCGCTTTTCAAAACCAAGAACAACAATCCGCTGCAACTCTTGACCGACCCGGATATGCCGCAGCTCAAAATCGACCAGAACCGCTTTTCAAAACTACTTCGTAAAGTGCTCGAATCGTTCCGTGCGTCAGATTCCATCCGTATCGAACTCAAACTGCTTGTCGGAGAACATGTCATCATCGACGATCAGAAGATCTCCATAGCACAGCTTGCCATTACCGCGAACGGTCGCTACGTCGACAACGACAAGGAGATAAAGACACTCTCTGAAGAGTGCAACATCCGCAGCAACCTTCAAGAAGCCTCCATCAAACTTGAAATTCCGCTGATTGCATAGATTGATTAAAAAATAATCAGCACCGCTTTCCTTTTTCCTCTCTTGCGTGGTAAGATAACCTTTGTAAACCAAACACTACAAAGGACACAGCATGAAGTTAAAACTTTTCGCTCTACTGGCAGCACTGATGCCAATCGCCGCTTTCGCGGAAGACAAACTCGATTCGGGTGACACGGCGTGGATGATGATTTCAACCGCGCTCGTACTCCTCATGACACCGGCAGGTCTGGCACTATTCTATGCCGGTATGACACGAAGCAAGAATGCACTCAACACCTACGCAATGGTAATGGGGGCATTCGTACTTGCATTCGTTGTATGGATCGTTGCAGGTTACTCCCTTGCATTTGGAACAGCAGGAAGCGAATTCGTCCAGAAGTTCATCGGAGGATTTGGAAACATTCTTCTGAGTGAGACAAAGTGGACAGACCTCAGCGGCAGCTACCCTACCTACGTCTTCGTAGCGTTCCAGGGAACCTTCGCAGCCATCACTGTAGCGATCGCTTCTGGTTCTGTTATCGGACGTATGAAGTTCTCCACCTGGATGGTCATCGTAGCACTCTGGGGACTGGTTGTCTATGCACCGATTACCCACATGGTATGGGGTGGTGACGGCGCACTTCTCTTTGATGCAGGTGCACTCGACTTTGCCGGTGGTACCGTTGTACATATGAACGGTGGTCTTGCAGGGCTTGTTCTTGCTATCCTTGTAGGTAAAAGAGCTGGCTATCCTAAAACCGCTATGAAGCCATTCAGTATCATCCTTACAGCTGCAGGTGCTGCACTTCTGTGGTTTGGCTGGTACGGATTCAACGGTGGTTCTGCTTTCGGTGCGAACGCGATTGCTGGTCTTGCAGTTCTGACTACAACCGTTGCTACTGCTGCTGCGGGTGTTACCTGGCTGCTGCTTGAATGGTTCATCTTCAAGAAGCCTACACTGCTCGGTATTGCTTCGGGAATCATTGCAGGTCTTGTTGCCATTACACCTGCTGCGGGGTTCGTCTCTGTAGGCGGATCATTCATCGTCGGTATCGGTGGTGCACTGATCGGATTCTTTGGTGTTGTAACACTCAAGAAGAAGCTTGGATACGACGACTCGCTCGATGCGTTCGGTATCCACTTCCTTGCAGGTCTGTGGGGAGCACTGGCAACTGGTCTGCTTGCACTCAACGACAAAGAGCTGCTCTGGGACGGTCCGATGAAAGAGAGCGGAGACAGAATGGGACAGTTCATGGTTCAGGTTGAATCCGTTGTCGTTGTAGGTCTCTGGACACTTATCGGTACTGTCATCGTTTACTTCATCGCAAGTGCACTTACAGGCGGTGCAAGAGTAACAGCAGAAAACGAAGAGATCGGTCTTGACGAGTCCGTACATGGTGAGAGAGGAATGAACCTTTAAGGTTCGTCCCTGACAATACAGGAATAAAGGATAGAAGCATGAAAAAAATTGAAGCAATCATCAAGCCATTCAAACTTGACGATGTCAAAGAGGCGCTTGTAGAAGCCGGTATCGAGGGGATGACTGTCTCCGAGGTCAAGGGTTACGGAAGACAGCAGGGGCACTCAGAGCTCTACAGAGGTGCAGAGTATGTCGTAGAATTCATCCCCAAGATTAAAATCGAGATCGTTGTCAGCTCAGACGACTACCTCAACAAAGCAATCGAAGCGATCAAATCAGCAGCAAAAACAGGCAAGATCGGTGACGGAAAGATCTTCGTTTCCGAAATCGAAAAGACCATCCGTATCAGAACGGATGAAGAGGATGCAGAGGCACTGTAAGTCTCTCTTCCCTTTCAACAATGCCATGCATATCCATATGTATTGGCATTAAAAAAGTACTACAGTCTCTATATTTTCTCCATATCTTTCTCTCTTTGATTAAATATTAGTCAATAAAAACACTCTAAAAAAATTTTTACGCAATAAGATGCTCATATTATTGGCACTTACCCCATTTTATAACCATAAAAATCCTGTTACACTTATAACGCGCTAATCACAAACAAAAAACATATACGCTCTTCCTTTTAGGGTACAGCATACTTACGGAGGTTGTTTTATGGAAATGCACTATGTCATTGACACGTTCTTTTCGCTCTTTGCCATGACACTGATCATCTTGATGGTGCCTGGCTTTGCCATGCTTGAAGCAGGTCTTGTACGTACCAAAAACGTTACATCAGTTCTTACGGTCAATGTCATGATCTATGCAGTAGCATCATTGGCTTTTCTGCTTGTAGGCTATACCTATGCATTTGGCAGCTGGGATCATCAGGAGAGCATCAACAAGTATGCTTTCTTCCTCTTTCAGATGGCGTTTGTAGGGAAGGTGATCAATATCATGAGTGGTGGTGTAAGTGAGCGCTCACGTATCATCCCGCTTGTACTCTTTACCATCGTTGTCGGAGCCTTTCTCTATCCGACCATTGTCAATATCACCTGGGGTGCCAACTTTCTCTCAGGAACGATGTTTGACATCTCCGGCATGCACGATCTTGCAGGATCGACCGTCATCCACTCTACCGGAGGATGGGCACTGCTTGCTGCAATCCTGATCATGGGCCCAAGACGCGGACGATACAAAGCAAACGGTGCCATTCAGGTTATTCCCGCTTCCAACATCCCTCTTGTCGTGCTTGGCGCATTTCTTCTTTGGATCGGATGGTTCGGATTCAATGGCGGCTCTGTCGGTGCCATCTCAACCAAAGAGAATGCCGATGCCGTTTCATTGACCATCATGAACACCAACACAGCAGGGCTTGCAGGTGCTATTGTAGGGTGGCTCATGACCTATGTTCGCTACAAAAAGTTTGATGTCACCATGATCCTCAATGGTGCACTTGGCGGACTGGTCGCCATTACCGCGGGTCCTGATCTGTACGATATCCATACACCGATCCTCATCGGTGCCATTGGTGGTGCACTGGTCGTGCTTTTCGTACCGCTGTTTGACAAACTGAAGATGGATGATCCTGTCGGGGCACTCTCTGTGCATCTTGTCAATGGCATCTGGGGTACACTGGCTGTCGGTATCTTCACAGATGTAAATTTCCTGACACAGCTTAAAGGGGTGGTTGTGGTTGCAGCTATTGTTTTTCCGCTCTCTTTTGCTATAATCTATACTATCAATAAAGTCTTTACGCTGCGTGCCGGTGATGAAGAGCAGCTGGAGGGAATCGATGCCATCGAATGCGGTATCGAAGCCTATCCTGAATTTAAACGCAGCATCTAACCCAATAAGGAGAAACCATTATGAAAAAAATTGAAGCGATTATCAAACCGTTCAAACTGGATGATGTCAAAGAGGCACTGGTTGAAGCAGGTATCGAGGGGATGACCATCTCAGAAGTCAAAGGGTACGGACGCCAGCAGGGGCACTCAGAGCTCTACCGCGGTGCAGAGTATGTGGTGGAGTTCATCCCAAAAGTCAAGATTGAGGTGGTGGTCAGTTCCGATGAATACATGAACAAAGCAATCGAAGCGATCAAGTCCTCTGCCAAAACCGGTAAGATCGGCGACGGCAAGATCTTTGTCTCCGACATTTCAAAAACCATCCGTATCAGAACAGATGAAGAGGATGAAGAGGCACTGTAAAGACATCTTGAAGTTTTTGAACAATTATCAGCAGAGGTTTCACTCGATGGCGACAAAGGAGTGCCCAACCCCGGAAAGGGGCGCCTTTATGGCTTCGCATTGCTCCGACCATTTCGGTTCCGAAGCTACGAAAGACAAGCAGTTGTCTTTCGCTTACGCTTCTCATGTTCACGACTGCCAGAGCTATCGAGTGAAACCGGTAATTT
>JALWLU010000042.1 GCA_026996325.1 Sulfurovum sp. | reverse complement strand
ATGTTGACTGCAACCAATCCATGCGAAATTTCCTCATTCCTCATTCCTCATTCCTCATTCCTCATTCCTCATTCCTCATTCCTCATTCCTCATTCCTCATTCCTCATTCTTTTGCTATAATGCGCTACTTCAAACAGGCGGAACACTATGGCATCAGGTACCGGGAAAAAGAGAACGACAAAATCGACTTCGGGCAAAAGCACAAGCAGGAAAAGTACCGCTAACACCAAAAAGAGAACTGCATCGCGAAAAAAGCGAAGCAGCAAGAGGAAACCTCAAAAATCAAACGTTTTTGTTAAAGTGTTTCTGGTACTTCTGGCTATGTCACTGCTGGTGGGAGTGGGCTACTGCCTTGGAACCTGCTGGCAGAAAACGGAACGTACGCCGAAAAAAGAGCATACAAAAACGGTTAAAACGCATCATAAGAAGCCTGTCAAGAAGAGTGAGAAGCCAAAAAAGAAAAGTCAGCCTGTCAAAACGAAGCCGCAGGCAAAACCTGTATCTGAACCAATAGCGGTTCAGCCTTTCTCAAAGCACGTCAAATTGGCTTACAGAGGAGAGCGGCCGAGGCTGGTGATCATCATCGACGATGTGCACACGCAGCAGCAGCTTCACGACATTGCACACATCGGCTACCCTGTAACCCCTTCCATCTTCCCACCCTATACGCTCTCTCCAAACACGCCAAGGCTGGCCCGCAATGCGGTACACTACATGATACATCTGCCTATGGAGTCCGGCAGTGCGAAGTTCAATACGCAGAGTAAAACACTGATGTCAGGTTTCAGCAGGTCGCAGATGGAGGCACGTATGAAGGAGCTTCGCAGGCTCTTTCCAAGGGCGCACTTCATCAACAACCATACCGGTTCGGTCTTTACGGCAAACGAAGCGGCGATGAACCGGCTCTATGAGGCGATGCGAAAAGAGGGGTTCATCTTCATCGACAGCCGCACTTCTGCCAAGTCGAAGGTGGGGAAGATAGCCCACGCGCACGGTGATGCCTATGTGGCACGCGATATCTTTCTTGACAATGTCAAATCGGTTCCGTCCATTCACAAGCAGTTGAAAAAGGCGGTCGCTCTGGCGAAGAAGAACGGCTACGCCATTGCCATTGGACACCCTCATAAAACGACGATCGCCGCACTCAAAAGTGCCGCACCGCTGCTGAGAGATGTTGATGTGGTTTACATTGACGATATTTTCAGGGTGGAGTAGACCTCAATCTCTTTTTACTGCATAGCTTCCCGAGCCGATGAAAACAATGGCAAGCGCGCCAAGCAGAAAGAACATCACGCTTTCGGCACCCCAGGCACCGTAGGCGCCAAGAGAGGTGATGCCTCTAAATCCCGTCAGCCACAGAGCGACCAGCATATTGATTGCGATGATTCCCGCCCAGATGCGGCTGTAGAAGCCGATAACGAGCATAAGCGGGGCGATGATCTCTCCGATGTAGACGCTATAGGCCAGCCAGGTAGGTGCACCATGTGCATGCAGTAATTCTTCGATGAAGCCGATGCCGTGCTGCAGTTTGTAGATGCCGTGAAAGAGCATCAACCCTCCGACCATCACTCTTAAAATCAGTTTTCCAATATTCTCAGGCATTACTTCCTCTTTTTGGGAACGATTATACACTATTTATGGTTGTAAAGAGAAAGTATGACAAAACGACATATTTTTGGCACCACTCCCCTTTTAGAGTGTACCATTGAAGAAAAAAAGGAACACCCATGAGCCAAATGGTGCCCCATACTGTAACCGAACTTGAATCGATGCGGAAATATCCGCCGGAACTCTTTTACCGCGGGGATCTTGGACTGCTAAAACGCCCAAAGGTCTCCATTGTCGGTACGCGCACACCATCGCTCTATACGCAGCACATAACCGAAGAGATCGCTAGGGCACTTGCCAAGCGTGGTGTCTGCATTGTAAGCGGTGCTGCCATGGGGGTCGATGCCCTGGCGCACAGGGCTGCCGGTGCGGACAATACTATAGCGGTGCTTGGCTGTGGACTGGACATACGCTACCCAGTGATCAACAGCGATCTTATTGCCTCCATAGAGCGTAAGGGTCTGCTGCTGAGTCCCTTCAACGACGGCTTTCGGGCGACCAACTGGAGCTTTGTGGTGCGTAACGAACTGGTTGTGGCACTTGGGGAGATTTTGGTTGTAACCGAAGCCGATTTGAAAAGCGGTTCGCTGCGTTCGGTGGAGTATGCGCTGAAGATGGGCAAAAAGGTGTATGTACTGCCGCACCGTCTGGGCGAGAGCAGGGGGACGCACGATCTTATTGTAAATGGCGATGCCGAAGTGATCTGGGATATCGAAGTGTTTGCAGCGCAGTTTGGGGAGGCGGTGGAGCGTGAAGTGCCCAAAGATGATTTTTTCTATTTCTGTCAGAAGATGCCCACGCTTGACGAAGCGCTGGCTAGTTTTGGCGAGCGGGTGTACGAAGCGGAGCTTGAGGGAGTCGTTGCGATACGCAACGGTATCGTACGGCTTACTTGCTAAGCTGTGTGAAGAGCTCTTCAAGTGCCGATTCGGGAAGCATGCCGGCCTGAATGTACTGTACATCACCCTTTTTGTCGAGTGCCAAAAGGAAAGGGATGCTCCCCTGCCACTGTGCTCTTTGTGAAATGTAGCTGACAAAGAGGTGTTCATCCGTACCGGAGACAACAGTATAGTTGATGCCCTTTTGCTTCACAAAACGCTTCAGTTCACTGTTGTCAAACCCCTGTACCTCTACGGCTATGATGGCAAGTTTACCTTTGTGTTTCTTTTGAAGATCGATCAGGTGTGGAATGCTCATCAGACAGGGAGGGCACTTGTGACCGAAGAATTCCAAAAAGACCACTTTGCCTTCCATTCCTGATATCTTGAGACCTTCGGGTGTACCGGTAATGGTGTAGCTTTTGCCATTGATATCTTTGATCTGAAGGCTCGATTTCTTTCCCTGAGCCTGTGAGGTGCTTACAAGTGCAAGTGTCAGCAGCAGTGCTGTGAGTAGTTTTTTCATAAATGTAAACCTTTGTTGTAGTATTCGTCTTAGTGACATTATAGATAGTATACATTAACCATTATGTAACAATTGTGAAATTTCGGGAAAGTTTGAAAAAAATCTAAGAGCATCAAGGCGGATTTTAAAAGGAGGAGGAAAAATCTATGAAAAAGGAGACCAAAATGAAATCTTTTATAGGGGAGGAGGAGATTTTATTTTTGGTACATCCTTGATGCTCTTATGGTGAAAGTATAGAGCGGCAAGTTTAACCGAACACTAATATGCAACGAATACTACAATAGATATTGATGAAACCTCTTGCTAGTGAACTATTCTGATAGGTTAATAGTGAAGAGTGAAGAGTTGTGGTATGCTTTTCTTCTGAAAAGCTTTTATGGAATGGAGAGAGTATGATAAAACGTATTGTTGTAGGGGTGGCTGCGGTTGCTTCCGTGTTGAGTGCGGGGGTATCGCTGGAGCAGAAGATCGGGCAGATGCTGATGGTGGGGTTTCACGGTACCTCTGCAAAGCCAGACTCGAAGATATGCAGAGATATAAAGAGGTATAACCTTGGTGCAGTGATTCTGTTTGACTACAATCCTGTGGACAAAAGCAAGCCAAAGAATATCGCCTCAAAGGCACAGGTGGCAAAGCTTACCAGGGAGCTGCAGGCGTGTAGCCGTGACGGAAAGCTGCTGATCGCGGTGGACCAGGAGGGCGGCAGGGTGCAGCGGCTCAAGAGCAGATACGGCTTTTACGGAAAGTTCCCCAAGGCGGCCGATGTGGTCAAAGCAGGCAATATGAAACTGACCTATGAGCAGATGGCAAAAGAGTTAAAAAGCGTGGGTATCAACTACGACCTCGCACCGGTGGTCGACCTTGATATTAACAAAAAGAACCATGTTATTCACGGACTGGGGCGCTCTTTTGGCGAAGACCCAAAAACGGTAGCGAAGTATGCCTCCATCTTCATCGATGCGATGCACCGCTACGGGGTGCTGACCTCTCTCAAGCACTTTCCCGGCCACGGCTCTTCGGTGGGAGACACCCACAAGGGGTTCGTGGATGTGACGCACCTCTGGAAGCCGGTGGAGCTGGAGCCCTATAGATTGCTAAAAGACAAAGCCGATACGGTGATGGTAGCACATGTGTTCAACAAAAAGATCGATCCAAAAAACCCTGCGACACTCTCAAGAAAAACGGTAGAGGGGCTGCTTCGAAAAAAGATCGGTTTTGAGGGTGTGGTGATCACAGACGATCTGCAGATGGGGGCGATCAGCAAGAAGTATTCGCTCAAAGAGACGCTGAGGCTTGCCATCAACGCCGGTGATGACATTCTGCTCTTTGGCAATCAGCTTGATCCGCGTAAAGTGGTATCGACCAAAGAGTTGGTAGAGACCGTTATGGTGCTGATAAAGGAGGGGAGGGTTTCAGAAGCGCGCATAGAGGAGTCCTATGCGCGTATCCGGAGACTCAAGAAGCCTCTTTAGGCTCTGGCGCGGGCGTTTCTGCTGCCGTTACGTGCAGAAGCGTTGCGTGAACGGCTTCTGTTCTGCTGTTTCTTCTGGATCGGCTCAGCTTTGATGCTTGGGTCGGGTCTGTATCCTTCTATCTGTACCTTTTCAATTTTGGACTTGGTGAAGCGTTCGATATCGGCAAGGAGCTTGTGCTCGTCGATACAGACAAGCGAGACCGCTTCGCCGCTCTGTCCGGCACGTCCTGTACGTCCAATGCGGTGCACATAATCTTCTGGGACATTTGGCAGTTCGTAGTTGACCACGTGCGGCAGCTGGTCGATGTCGATGCCTCTGGCGGCGATGTCGGTAGCGACCAGCACTTCGATGGCGTTGGATTTGAACCCTGCCAGTGCCTTGGTGCGCGCACCCTGCGACTTGTCACCGTGAATGGCCGCTGCGCCGATGCCCGCTTCGTTCAGCTGTTTTGTCAGTCTGTTGGCACCGTGTTTGGTACGGGTAAAGACAAGCACCTGCGACCACTTCTTCTCTTTGATAAGCTGCGTAAGCAGGGCTCTTTTGCGCGCCTTGTCCACCGGGTGTACCACCTGGCTTATCTGTGAAGCGGTGGTGTTCTCCCTTGCAACCTCAATGAGTACAGGAGCGTGCAGCAGCCCCGATGCAAGCTGTTTGATCTCTTTGGAGAAGGTGGCAGAGAAGAGGAGTGTCTGCTTCTGCTTTGGCATCATCTTCATCAGTTTCTTGATGTCGTGAATGAAACCCATGTCAAGCATTCTGTCCGCTTCATCAAGCACGAGTGTCTCAAGGGCGGTAAAGTCGATGCCCTTCTGGCTTGCAATGTCAAGCAGTCTGCCCGGCGTGGCGACGACGATCTCCACCCCTTTTCTGAGCGCTGCAAGCTGCGGGTTGATGCCCACACCACCGAAGATGACGGTAGAGGAGTGGGGAAGGTATTTCCCGTAGGTCTTGATGCTCTCCTCTACCTGCGCGGCAAGTTCGCGTGTGGGTGTGAGTACCAGTACGCGGATCTGCTTTGGCTTCATCTTTGGCTGTGTCTGTGAAAGACGTTGCAGAATGGGGAGGGTGAAGCCGGCAGTCTTGCCTGTGCCTGTCTGTGCCGCTGCGAGTACATCTTTGCCCTCAATGACGGTGGGGATCGCTTGTGCCTGAATGGGTGTCGGTGCAGTGTAGCCTGTCTCTTTGATCGCTTTTAGAAGAGCTTCGTTAAGCCCCAGTGTTGTAAATGACATAAATATCCTAATGGTTGTATGGTTATCTGCCAAGCCGCCGCATTGAAAATGGCCGGTTCGGGGCTAAGTAGTGTGGTTTGATGTTGCACCTTGAAAGTAAGGCAGAAAAGAAGTCGTTGAACCGATATACGCTAAATTTATACCGCAGTATAGCGTAATAATCGGTGTTTAGGTTAATGGTGTGCACAATTTTAAGAAAAAAGGAGTACAATTTTTTAATTGACCGACGGTCAGTCATTTTTTAGCGCAGGATCGATATGGCTATTATAGTAGACAAAGAACAGAAACGAAGAGACATCGCACTCTCCGCAAAAGAGATGGTTCTTGAAAAAGGGATACAG
>JALWLU010000041.1 GCA_026996325.1 Sulfurovum sp. | reverse complement strand
GATGACCGAGGTGCAGTTCAACTCTGGGAATGTCTCCGAGCTTGACGTTCAGCAGGCACGCACTCAACTCTATACGACACGCACCAGTATTCCCGCCGTGGAGCTGAACAAAGCCAAGGCACGCAACGCACTGGCACTGCTGCTTGGTATGGATGCTGCTGCTGTCGAACGCATACTGCAGCGTGGCAACAGCCGTAGCTACACCGATGCCAACCGCTTCATCGCCATGCACAAAGGGGTCATTCAGCTCAACGAAGGACTCAAAGGCCTGGTCGATGTCAATATGGTGCCAAAGGCGAAGCTCAACCCCAACTACCGCATCGATGCCAATCTCATCACACAGCGTCCCGACCTCAAAGCCGCCGAACATCTGGTGCATGCCAATGCGGCAAAACTGGGAGCCAGCATGGCCGACCTCTACCCGAGCTTCTCCATCTTCGGCTCCATCGGCTATCACAACAGCAACCAGCTTGGCGGCTGGATGCGCGGCAACGATCCGCTTGGCATTACCATAGGGCCCTCCTTTTCGTGGAATATCCTCAACTACGGGCAGATAAAGAACCAGATACGTCTCAAGGATGCTATCTTCGAAGAGAGCCTCGTCAACTACAACAAGGCCGTTCTAAGTGCCGTTGCAGAGGTCTCCAATGCACTTGAGGGATATGCCCTGACACTCAAACAGCAAAAGGAGAACAAAAAGGCCGTTGCCGCTACCCTGCGCGCCTTCAACCTCTCCATCATCCAGTACAACGACGGACTGGTCAACTACCAGCGTCTGCTGACAACGGTCGAGAAGCTCACCAGTACGCAGGACCGCTACGCCACCATCAAGGGTAATGTCGCACTCAATGCCGTAGCGCTCTACAAGGCGCTTGGCGGCGGCTGGCAGATAAGCAGAGGCAAACGCTACCTCTCCGAAGAGACCGTAACGCGCATGAAGGCGCGTACCGACTGGGGAAAAATGCTTGACGGCAACGCGACCATACTGCCAAAAGGATTTACCCATGAGTAACCCCTTTCCGCACGAGCTGAGCATCGGCGATGTCTACTTCTCTCCACTGCTGCCGGCAGTACTGCTTGCCTTCCTGGCTGCGGTCATCACCGTAATACTGCTAAACAAGCTGAAGCTCTCACGCTTTTTCTATGCACCGGCATATGTCTTCATCGCGATTATGGCACTCTATCTGGTGCTCATCGATACCTTCTGGATCAAATTTTAAGGAACAACCATGGCAAAAAATATCATCAAACTTCTATTGACAGCGGCAATTCTCGGCGCGGCACTCTACTTTGGATACAGCAAATACAGGGAGTACACCGACAACCCGTGGACACGGGACGGGCAGGTGCGTACACAGGTGATCCAGATCGCCCCGCGTGTGACGGGAATGGTTACCAAGATCCATGTAAAGGACAACCAGAGGGTCAAAAAGGGCGACCTGCTCTTCGAGATAGACCCTTCTCAGTACGAACTGAAGGTCAAACAGGCAGAGGCACGCCTGAAACGTACCCTCGAAGCGGCCAAGGGAACCAAAATAGAGTACGAGCGTATCAAGAAGATCTACGAAAAGGACAGAGGGGCCGTCTCACAGAAAGATTATGTGCGCAGCGAGACCAACTACTTCAAATCGCTCGCTGACATCGACGCCAGTAACGAAGCGCTCAACGCTGCCAAGCTCAACCTCACCTATACCAAGGTCTATGCCGAGGTGGACGGCTATGTCTCCAACATCAACTTCCAGATCGGCACACAGGCGACAGCCAACAAACCGCTGCTTGCACTTGTGGACACCTCCTCATTCTGGGTCTTTGGCTTCTTCAAAGAGGATGCCATCCCCCAAGTGCGTGTCGGCGACGACGCAGTCGTAACACTGCTTGCCTACCCCGACATACCGCTTAAAGGAAAGGTAGAATCGATCGCCTGGGGCATCTCTCCTTCGGACGGCAATCCCGGCCCTAACCTGCTTCCAAAAGTCAAACCGGTCTTTCAGTGGATCCGTCTTGCCCAGCGTATACCCGTACGCATCAAACTCGACCCGCTGCCTGAGAATATCAAACTGCGTGTAGGTATGACCGCTTCAGTACAGGTACTCAAACGCGGCCATTCACATTCAGTACACGATTCTGCGATACAATAGTCCCAAAGTAAAAAGGAGCATAAAATGCGCTATTACTTTAAAATCGTTTTGGCGGCGCTCTCGCTGCTTTTGCTTGCAGGGTGTGCCAGCCACGAAAATTTCGCCAAACACTATGATATATGGGTAGGCAAGAACATCCACTACTTTACCGCCTCCTACGGCTACCCGGATACCACCTACAAACTGCCTAACGGCAACGAGGTTTACGTCTACGAAAAGACCCGTATCGAGTCGCGCCCCCAAATGGCGCCTACATTCGGCTACGGCTGGGGCGGATACTACGGCGGTATGATGGTCACTTACGGTACCGATATCGACTACAAGACCTGCAAGCTCTTTCTGGAGGTGGATAAGAAAGGCAAGATCGTACACTGGGGTTCACGCGGCAACAACTGCGTGATGTAAGTTTGCACTAAGCATGGATTTGTGGTAGAATAGGTTATATACAGTTAAAGGAGACAATGATGAAAAAAATGCAATTGATGATTTTAAGCGCAGCAAGCGTCGCACTGCTGGGACTGACCGGATGTGCCAACGGACAACTGAGCAACACTGAAGAGAAGGCACTCATCGGTGCAACGGGCGGTGCCATCATCGGCGGACTGGTTGACGGCGGCAGAGGCGCAGCCGTAGGTGCTGCCCTTGGCGGTGTTTCCGGTGCAGCCTATGGTGCACATCAGGACAGCAAGCGACAGTACTACAGGGACCAGTACGGCCGAACCTACTACATAGACAGCAACGGACGCGCTGTCTACACAAACTAGACAAAGGGGTGCAGCGATGCTGCATTCCCGCAATCACACTTCACTCTCTCATACTACTCTTCAAAAATGATAATGTCATAACTGTTTTTTGCCACAAGCGCCTTGGAGCTGTGCACAGAGCCGTTACGGTTGACTTTGCTCAGCTCTTCACGCAGCTGATCTATCTCCTCTTGCATCTGGTCGATCTGCTCTTTGAGCTGCAAAATGATATCGACACCAGCAAGGTTCACCCCAAGCTGGCGCGTGAGACGTAAAATGAGCTTCATTCTGTCGATGTCACGCTGTGAGTAGAGACGCATACGCCCCTGAGTTCTGGAGGGCTCCACCAAACCCTCACGCTCATACTGCCTGAGCGTCTGGGGGTGAATGTCGAGCATGGAGGCTACTACAGAGATCAGATAGACCGGTTCATCATAACTATGCATCATCAACTCCTTTTACAGTTTCTCTTCACACATTTTTCTAAGCTCTGGATCGAGCGAATCGACATCAGGCAGCACGATGTTCGCTATGAGGTACAGGTCACCCCTCAGCGCTGTCTTTCTGTCAGGCACCCCTTTGCCCTTCAAACGGAACTTCTGGCCGTTTTTAGTGTTCTTGGGTACCTTTAGAGAGACCTCTTTCTCCGGTGTCTGTACCTGTACCTTGCCTCCAAAAAGCGCATCTTTCAGCGGTACATCGAAGGTTTTGTAGAGGTCATTGCCTTTTCTCTCATACTCCGGCGAATCAGCCACCTCTACCTTGATCAGCAGGTCACCGCTCTGACCGCCTGCCTTTTTCCCTTTACCCCTGACACGGAGTGTTTCACCGTTCTTGATGCCGGCAGGAATTTTGATGTCGAAACTCTCTCCATTGATAGAGATATGGTGTTTTCCGCCGTTTACAGCCACAAGGAACGGCACGGTGATGCGTGCGTGGATGTCCAGGTCTGGTGCCTGGTATCCACCACCGAAACCGCCGCTACCACCAAAGCCGCCGAATCCGCCTCGGGCACTTCCACCACCGAATCCGCCGAATCCGCCGGCACTTCCGCCGCCGCCGAACATTTGACGCAGGATCTCTTCAAGATCCACATCAGCACCCTGGCCTCGTGCGAAATCCTGGAAGTTCTGACCGCCGAACATCTGATCACCAAACTGGTCGTACTGCACTTTCTTTTCAGGATCGCTCAATACTTCGTATGCTGCGTTGATCTCCTTGAACTTCTCCTGCGCTTCAGGATCTTTGTTGATATCGGGATGGTACTTTCTTGCGAGTTTTCGATACGCTTTTTTTATCTCGTCAGCACTCGCACTTTCGCTGACGCCCAATGTTTCATATAGACTTTTTGACATGGCTTAACCTCTTCCTCTTATCAGATCGATACTCCGCAAAAAGGTATTTTATGACAATGTGACAAACCTTGCACCTAACCCGAAGGGCGGCTATGCCGTTTGCAAGGTGCAGGAGTGTTGTCATAAAATACCGCCGGAGCTAAAGAACTTCTTAATGTAACTTTAATTTTAGACGTATTATATCAGAAAAGTTTAGTCAATGTCAATCAACTTTATGCTTTTTTTTCACTTTTTTTTGCGGTTGTAAAAGTGGTCCACTTTTGTGTACAATACCCCTATGAAAACAGTACCCGTAGAGAGCTTGGAGCATCCAGAACTCCAGATATACCAGCGCTTCAGAGAGAATGCCTTTTCCAAAGACGGCTCCTTTATTGCAGACAGCCCCAAGGTGGTAAGACTCCTCATCGAAGCTGGTGTAGAGGTCAAAAGCATCTTCGCTACGCAGAGCTACTATGATGAAAACAGCGAGTGGCTTTCAAAATACAACATTCCCGTTGCCTACGTCGCCCCCAAAGCGGTCCTCGAACAGATCGTCGGTCACCGCCTGCACCACAACGTCATGATGCACGCTCTGCGCCCCGAAGAGACGCCGCTTGAGGCTTTAGGCGATCAGATCATCATGCTCGATGAGATCAGCAACTCCGACAATGTCGGTGCCATCGCCCGCAGTGCCGCCGCACTTGGCGTAAACGCCTACCTCGTCCCGACACACGGCCCCCACCCCTACGCCAGACGCGCCGTACGTATCAGCATGGGACACATCGGCAAACTTCGCTACCACCGCTACAGCGACATCAAAAAGACCCTCAAAGCGCTCAAAACACTCGGCTACCGCATCTTCGCAGCCGAAGTCACACCAGATTCAACCCCTCTCTCACAGGTCAAGGTACCCGGTAAATGGGTACTGCTTATGGGGCACGAACAGCTTGGTATTGCAGACGATATTCTGGCACTCTGCGATGAAGTGGTCACCATAGAGATGGAGCCGGAGATCAAGAGTTTCAATGTGGCGATTGCGGCTTCGATTATGATGTATCAATTCAAAAGAGTGAGTAATGAGTAATGAGTAATGAGTAATGAGTAATGAGTAATGAGTAATGAGTAATGAGTAATGAGTAATGAGTAATGAGTAATGAGTAATGAGTAATGAGTAATGAGTAATGAGTAAATTTTGCATGGTTTTTTTGAAGCAAACCTTAAACTTCGTCATTCCTGCGAAAGCAGGAATCTTTACGTCAACTGAAGAATAACATTAGGATCCCGGATCTAGTCCGGGATGACACTGCACCAATAACCAATACACCAGTTACCAATAACAGCTTCAAGATCCCGCATCGAGTGCGGGATGACAAACAATAAAAGCTTTGCAAAGCAAAGCCTACCGAAACTCTTCACTCTTCACTATTAACTATTCACTCACTAAAAAGCAACCGCTTTTTAGTGCAAGAAGTGTCTCACAGTCGTAAAGTAAAGCGAAATGCCATGCTCGTTGGCAGCTTCGATGACCTCGTCGTCACGGATGGAGCCGCCCGGTTCGATGATAGCACTTACACCCGCCTCAGCAGCAGCATCGATGGAGTCTCTAAACGGGAAGAAGGCTTCGGACGCCATCGCTGCGCCTGTCACGTCAAGTCCCATCTCTTTGGCTTTTTTGAGGGCACACTGTGCAGCATCGACACGGCTGGTCATCCCCATACCTACAGCCACCATAGCAGCGTCTTTGACGTAGACGACACAGTTGGACTTGGTAAGCCCAGCTACCTTCCATGCGATCTCGAGGTCTTTCATCTCCTGTGGTGTCGCCTCTTTTTCGGACTTGAGCTGTGCATTATG
>JALWLU010000040.1 GCA_026996325.1 Sulfurovum sp. | reverse complement strand
TACATTATAAGGGAACTTTTTCAATGAGGAATGAGGAATGAGGAATGAGGAATGAGGAATGAGGAATGAGGAATGAGGAAGTTTTTCATTGTTTGGTTGAAGTCAACCTTAAAAGCACTCCGTCATTCCTGCAAAGGCAGAAATCTTTGCGTCAATCTTCCAAAAAACGTCAAGATCCCGGATAAAGTCCGGGATGACAGGAGAAAGAAGTTAAAGCAAAATCTTTGCCGCTACCGCACAGGCGGCACTCTCGCTTTTGAGAACAAGCGGCGTAGAGAAGCCTACGACCCTCTCCTTGA
Organism: Sulfurovum sp.; assembly: GCA_026996325.1. GTDB lineage: Bacteria > Campylobacterota > Campylobacteria > Campylobacterales > Sulfurovaceae > Sulfurovum. The sequence goes on along the minus strand of JALWLU010000040.1, from coordinate 5,946 downwards.
CAAAGAGTGTAGTCTCCTCATCTGTGAAGCCACCCTCACATCCGATGACAAGTGTCTCAATTTGCTCACGTACTGTGTCAATTGAGGTTTCACTGAAGTTCAGCATATAACTCTCAGGATGTTCTTCAAGAAAAGATTCCAGGTTGTCCGCCATCCCAAGCTCCATCATTTTACTGCGACCGGACTGCTGGGAGGAGTTAATAAGGATTTTCTCAAGGCGTTTGAAGTCGGGCTTGAAACTCTTTTGCGAACGCCGGCAGTAGATGAATGTAATCTTTCCTACGCCCATCTCATTGAGTGAGGGGAGTACCTTTTCGATACTTTTGGGGTCTATGACACACCAGCCGATGTGCAGTGGACGCGGCGGTCTGACTTCGTGTAACCTCTTGGAGAGCAGGGAGAGTACGACCGAACGTTTGTCAATGGATACCACCTCATAAGTGTAGAGGTGGCCATCCTCAAGGTTGCGAAGATGAAGCTTCTCGTTGGCCTTGTGGCGGCGTACCTTGAAGAGATAGCGGTGCTCTTCACCGGTAAGTGTCAGTGTAGAGGCACCGGCCTCTTTATGATAGAGATACAACACCCTTGGCTTCCATAATTTTGAGTACAACCATCATCACAACAAGCATAATTTGCACCAGGGAGATCTTCAAAAACGCACCTCTGAGCAGCTTGTGTGTCGTCTCATCCTTGAGGTTGGCAACCTTGATCAGCTTGTACTTCTTGATCTCGATATACATCAAGAGCGCCCAGATGATGATCATGACAATCACACTGAGTGTCCAATGAAAATCACTCATCGCCATGACGACCAGGCCGGTAAAGGCGATCATCGTCGCGATTGCTTGAAAGCTCATCGTATAGATGAAACTGGCCTTCCTGAAGCCTGCCGGATTCTTCTTTGTCATAAAGGGAATAAAGAGCGCCGCCAGCAGAAAGACCAAAAAGATCTTTACCAAAATACTATGTGCCATAATTATCTGTTCTATCATTGTGTGTTACCTTTTTTTGTTTGAAATGTCGAAATATATTCCGCAAGCGCCAATATATCACTTTTTTGCAAAGAGGCAAGCTGGGTCTGCATCAGCGTACCCATCCCTGCCACATTGCGTTTGCCCGCTTTATAGGCTTTGAGCTTGTCAGCAAGCGCTGACGCCGACTGTCCTGCAAGCAGTGCCGATTTGCCAAGTGCATGCTTCTGCCCCTGCTCTCCGTGGCATCCGGCACACGCCCTGTAGAGCTCTTTGCCGCGGTCGCCGGGAGCCTGCGCAACAACTACATTCTGAATCGTCTCTTTGGCTTTGGAGAGTGTCTCTTCAGCTTGCGCCTTGACACTCTCTACCGCCTCTCTTGCAACTTGTGTCGTATCTTTTGCCAGCTGCGTTGCTGTCTGTTTGGTTACATCGCTTATCTCCGTCTCATGCGCCTCCTGGAGTTTGGCACTCTGCTCTGCCGCCTTGGCAACCGCCTCTTCGGTCCTCTTGTCCTTGCAGCCGACAAGCAACAGCACCCCTATAAAAAGTGTCAATAAAACGATAAAAAGTTTTTTCATAACCCCTCCTAAACCTTTGACGGTACCGTCAGCATTTCACCTGCCAGAAGCTTCGCCCAGAGCTCACCATCACTCCATTCACTGCGCACCTGTGCCGAAAAGGCTATTGTGTTCAGATCGATCGTTCCCATCAGTTCACTGTGCGCATCGGCTTCGAACGCCTGTGCATACCCCGTATCGGTCTCGTGCACAATGACACTGTGCAGCTTCACCTCTTTTTCGCCGTTTCGCTTCTGTGTGGAAGCAAGCACCTTTTCGATCATCAGAAAGAAGACTCTGGCAAACTGTTCTGCAGAGGGGGAGACGGGAAGCTCTATCCAGCGGCTGGAGTGCCTCTTCATCGCCTCAAGATATGTCGCATCGTCTCCGTTCCAGAGAGTAATGGCGTGGTCGAACGAATCAATCAGTGTCTTGATGTAGAGCTTCGTCAATCCAAAGTCATATACCATCTGCCCGTTATCCAGATAGTTGGATTCCAGCAGCACTTCGACCTTGTAGGAGTGTCCGTGAATGTTTTCACTGCAACGTCTGGTACTGCAGTCTCTGACAATATGGGCGTTTTCAAACTTGAAAAGTTTACGGATCAACATCGCTGCCTCGTTTCTGCTATGATCACTGATTTTAACAAAAGCGACTTAAGGTATGGGCGGCGGCGTGACCGCTTCATCCAAAAAGGCATAACTTTTCCCGATACGTGCTACCGGAGCGAACGTGATCTCAAGTTTCTCTCTGTCGGTAACGATACTGTCATCGACAAATATCTCTTTGATCTCTAAAATAACAGGCACTGTTGATCCGCCAAGTTCGATCTCCTGTATCAGTTCACAGAAGTAGGCAACCGGAGAGGTGACAATCTTTGGTGGGAAGCCCTCTTTTGCAGGCGCTGTAGCGATCCCGAACACATTGGCTTCACTCTCCTCGTGATTAAGCGCTTTGGAGCTGAAGTGCATCTTCTCAAGGTCACTCTCTGGCACCATACAGAGTGTACAGCGTTTGTGCTTTCTGAGATTCGCCAGTGTATCTTTGGGTGTTCCGTCACTCTTGTGACCAATGGAGACAAGTACAGTTGCTGGGCTCGAAGAGAGCCCGGTGAAGTAACTGAACGGGGCAACATTGACAACCCCATCATCTTCGGTAACGATCCACGCAATGGGGCGCGGAATGATCGTCTGGGACATCAGCTTGTAGATATCGGTCTTGTTCTCCATGGCTGCAATATCAAAATGCATCGTCACTTCTCCTTTGAAAAGAGGCTTTTGGCCTTGTCCCACAAAGAGATCTCCTCATCGAGCTCTTCCTCCTCTTGGGGTTCATCTTCACGATAGACATCTTCAGGAAGCGCGTTTTCGGGCGTGCCGTCAACGTTGATGACTGTCAGTTCGGGATGAATGAGCTCCCTGAGGCGTTTTTGAACAACCATCTTCGTGGTCATCAGACTCATCGCACACCCGTGACAGGTTCCGGCCAGTTCAATGTAAACCGTACCGTTCTTGACCCCAAGCAGTTTGATCGTCCCGCCGTGTGAGGCGATATATTCGTTCACTTCGGGCAGGTGGTGTTTTACCGCTGCATAAATATCTTCATCTGAAAATGTCATTGCTACTCCTTTGTGGTATTGTACCTTTTTTTGAATGCGAAGAGCCGCTTCAGACACTCCAGCCTGAAAGAGACCATAGGCACACTGTTGCGATACTCCCGGTAGGCTTCACCGAACTTCCGCTCCGCTTCCTGCTCCTCAAACACAATGACCATCACTACGATAAAGAGCATCTCAAGCGGTGCGACTATTGTAATGAATGTCGGACTGCCTATCAGCAGTGCCCAGCCAAGCGGCAGCAGTGTCAGCCCAAAAAGCATAGGGTGGCGCATACAGCTGTAGAGCCCGGTGGTAACCAGACGGTTCGTCTCAAGCCTGGGAATGTCACCCACACGCCCCTTGGTCAATTCACGACCGCCGTTGGCTGCGGCATTGAATGCCAGCCTGAGCACAAAAAGCCCAAGTATCCCGCTAAAAAGATGAAATGTCACACTGGAAAAGAGCGGCGTTTTCCAATCCTGAACAAGCGTATACACACTCCCTCCAACAATCAGAACGAACCACAATAGAAGACGCACAACAACGGAGTATGTGGTATGCATTTTCACGAAAAACTTCCTGAGATAAGTAGCTCTTTGGATAGCACTTTATGGAGTAGTTTTTCCAATTTGACGTTTGTCAGAATGAAAATATCTTTCATGAAAAAACTCCTGATTTCTATTAGGACAATATTACTCCTATTAAACTTGAAATTATCTTATATTCTAAAGTTATTATTTTTATAATGCACACAAATAAGTTTTAGACGCCCTGAGTAGTATCGAATACCCGTATATGCAGTCTGTCACTGTAGTGGAAGTTGTGCTGCATACAGAAGTGAAATACCGCCTTATCGTTACGCCAGATGGTATCTCTACTCTCACCTACAGGCATACAGTAGACATCAAGATCGGGAAGTATCTTCCTTATCTCATCGATCTCTTCAAATGCCGTTGTCTCCACAAGCGCCTTGTCGATCGTAAACTTCAGAAACGACTCTTTGGTGTTTGCCTGAATGTTTTTCAGCGCCTGCGGCTTGATACGCTTTGGCCTTGGCTCACCGGAGTTTGCAAGTTTGAGTGAGAGAGCAAAGACACAGGCACGGTATGCAGGATAAAGATTGAAATCGATCTCTACCGTACCGTTGGTCTCAAAGGTGATACGAATGCCATGTTCGACAAGCCAGGAGACAACACCGTAAAAAGCATCGTCGTTATGGTACATCAGCGGCTCCCCGCCGGTGATGACCATATCGGGCAGATACCCTATCTCTGCAAATGCATCCTCAAGCTTGGTAATCAGCGTCTCTGCCTTATCCACCCTGCTCCAGCTTTTTGAAAAACTGCTGTCTACGGCAAAATAGGTATCACACCCGTAACGGGTATCACCATTCACCTCATAGGTGGCACCAAACCCCGGACAGGAGAGGTTGCATCCGCCTGTTCTTAAAAAGTAGGAGGGCGTTCCCGCATATTTTCCCTCACCCTGAATGGAGAAGAACCGTTCTGTTAGATAAAACAAAAGGGATCCTTTTGTTTTTGAATGAGTAATGAGTAATAAGTAATGAGGAGCTCTGGTTTGCATTGCTGCGCAATGCCTTTATTAATGGCAAGCTTTTCTTCGAAAAGCTTACAATAATTCTTCACTCTTAACTCCTCACTCTTCACTTATTCATCCTCCCGTCTCATAAAAGGCGCGGCTTGAGACCTCCTGTCCCTCTTCAAGCTCTCCTTCGATCCAGCGGTTCTCTTTGGGTTTGTCCTTGAGTACCTGTGCGAGCACCTGCGAAGCACTTTCGACATCACCCTTTTTGACATGCTCGGCAATGCTCATCGCTTCATCAAAATAGAGACAGGGAATCAGGAACCCCTCTGCTGTCAGTCGGATACGGTTGCAGCTTTCGCAGAAGTCGTGCTTGTGCGGGTCGATGAGACCGAACTCATAACCGTTTTCTTCGATAGTGTAGTTGAACGACGGACTTGCCCCCTCACGCCCCAGGGCACGGATCGTATATTTCTCTTTGACTTTGGCGAGAATCTCCTTGCCGTGCATTCCTCTCAGATCGATATTGGCGTGACGGTTCTCCATATACTCGATGAAGCGTATCTTCATGTTCCGCTCCATACAATACTCCATCACATCGATGATCTCATCGTCGTTGATACCCTTGAGCGGCACCATGTTGATCTTGACGCCAAGTCCCACTTCAAGCGCTTTGTCGATACCCTCAAGTACCTGCTCAAGCACATCTTTCTGGGCAATCTTGTGTGCCACTTCCGGCTTAAGCGTATCAAGCGAGATATTCAGCCGCTTCAACCCTGCATCTTTAAGCTTTTTGGCCACCTGTGGCAGCAGATAGCCGTTGGTCGTCAGCGCAAGATCGATATCGGGTTTGTAGTCGTGGATCATTTTGATGAAGGTATCAAGGTCTTCGCGCAGCAGCGGTTCACCGCCGGTAATACGGATCTTGTTCACCCCCTCGTCCATTGCCACCTTCATGAACAAAAAGAGCTCTTCAAACGAGAGCAGATTCTCTTTTGGTACCCACGAAAAAGGTTTTTCGGGCATACAGTACTGGCATCTGAAATTGCACCGTTCCGTTACCGAAACCCTCAAATAGTTTACCGTTCTGCCGTGTCCGTCTATAAGCATATCTTTCCAATCGTATCAGTTTTCGTTAGGGTAGCGAAATGTAGATAAATCGGAGATGAGGAATGAGGAATGAGGAATGAGGAATGAGGAATGAGGAATGAGGAATGAGGAATGAGGAATGAGGAATGAGGAATGAGGAATGAGGAATGAGGAATGAGGAATGAGG
>JALWLU010000039.1:11991-22698 GCA_026996325.1 Sulfurovum sp. | reverse complement strand
CCCTGCCCCTCTATCATATAGGTCGCCAATGTCCACGGTGCACCGGTAAAACCGATGAGTGCTTTCTCATCGCCTCGGGCATCAAGCTGGGTTCTAAGCAGCTTGATCGTGTCATAGACATAGGTCAGCTTTTCTGCCGCCTCTTCACCTCCCATAAGTCTGTCCAGGTCCTCCTGTGTCTTGATAGGGTCGGAGAACTTCGGTCCCTCGCCTTTAATGAAACTCAGATCCATCCCCATCTCGTCGGGAATGACCAGAATATCGCTAAAGAGAATCGCCGCGTCGACACCTACGATATCAAGCGGCTGAATGGTCACTTCGGCCGCTTTCTCCGGGTCGTGGCAGAGGTCGAGAAAGCTGCCCGCTTCGGCACGCACTTTCATATATTCCGGCAAGTAGCGCCCCGCCTGTCTCATCATCCATACCGGAGTGTATGGTGTCTCTTTGCCCAAACAGGCATCTACAAATATCTTGCTCATCAGTGGCTGTCTCCCTTATGCATAAAATAGAACGCCAAAGCAAGTGCCAAAATAGCACCCGCAAGGGCCAGCATATCCATCGCACCACCGTAGGTCGTGTGCATGGCACGCTTGAAAAAGCCGACGATGAGCACCATGATGATCACCTTGGCAAGCTTGTCTTTGAGTTCGTCCAGAGAATGGATCTCCAGAATTTTGGAGGCTGCACTGCGCTCTGCCACATCGATCTTGGAGATGAATAGTTCATAAAGTCCAAATCCGAAAATAAAGAGTACGATCGCTATCAGATAGAGGTCGATGGCACCGATAAGCTCTGCAACGATCTTCTCATGAAAATTGGGAATATGGCCGGCATGTCCAAAGTAGTTTGTAAAGACCGTACCTGCCACATGCCATACGTCTACACTGGCAACGATGAAGAGCGCAATACCGCCTACCATACTGAAGATGACTGCCAGAAGTACGAAAAAGCGCGTACTCCACAGCAGGGTTTCAAAGCTGTGCTCGATCATCGACGGTTTTTTTTCCTCTACTTGTGTTGTCTGCTTCTCTTCCATAGGCTACACATCCTCCTGAAGCTTGATCCACTTCTGCGCGATACGCACGGCATTGGTCGCCGCACCGACCCTTACCTGGTCTGCCACACCCCACATATGGAGGATATTCTCGGCAAAGATATCCTTTCTGATACGCCCAACATAGGTGTAGTCGGTATCGGTTGCGGTGATCGGCATGGGGTATTCACCCTTTTCAAGATCATCGATCACTTTGACATTCTCGAAGTTCGCCAGGGCCTCTCTTGCCTCCTCCACACTCACATCGACTCCCTCTTTGAACGTGACGGTAATCGACTCGGAGTGTGAACGCAGCACAGGTACACGCACACAGGTGGCGGAGACGGCAAAGTTGGTATGCATGATCTTGTTGGTCTCGTTGACCATCTTCATCTCCTCTTTAGTATAGCCGTTTGGTTGCGGCACATCAATCTGAGGAATGACATTGAGCGCGATCTGGTGGGAGAATGCTTTGATCTCTGTCTCATCCAGTTTAAAGGCGAAGAAGTCTTGCATCTGTTTCACCAGCTCCTCCATCCCCGCCTTGCCCGCACCCGATACCGCCTGGTAGGTACTTACATCGACACGTTTGATTCCGTAGAGATCGTCAAGCGGCTTGAGCAGCTGCACCATCTGAATGGTAGAACAGTTGGGGTTGGCGATGATGCCGGTATCTTCCCACAGCTCAATATCCTCGGGGTTGACTTCAGGTACGACCAGCGGTACGTCCGGGTCCATTCGGAAGTGTGATGTATTGTCGATGACCACTGCTCCCGCTTCAACCGCATACTTGGCAAAGTGTGCCGAGATGCTGCCCCCTGCACTGAAGAACGCAATATCGATATCACGCCCTTCAAAAACGGTCTCTGTCAACTCTTCGATCTTGTAGGTTTTCCCCTGACACTCCACTTCAATACCCACACTGTTCGCACTTGCCAAGGGAAGTACGCTGTTGATGGGAAATTTCACCTCATCAAGCACTCTGAAAAGCTCTTCACCCACGGCACCGGAGGCACCGACGACTGCAACATTGTATTTTTTCATCTTATTCCAATCCTAAATCTAAAGTATTCTGGGACGTTTCTCCGCTTTCGCCCTCACTGCTCTCTTCAGCCTCTTCTGGCTTTTCCTCTTTCTGACACTTCGCCATTGAGACGACAATATCTTTCTTATCGACGGTTACAACCTTCACGCCGGAGGTATTACGTCCTGCCTTTCTGATCTGCTCCATATCGACACGTATCATCTTGCCTACGCTGGTAAGACACATCAAGTCTTTGTCCTCTTCAACCAGTACGACACCGACGACATCACCGGTCTTCGGTGTCAGTTTCATGGAGATGACACCTTTCCCCGCACGGTTCTGCTCCCGGTATTCAGAGGCAGTCGTTCGCTTGCCAAGCCCCTTTTCAGAGAGCATCAGCAGTTCATCCTCTTCGGAGTTGATCGTCGTCGCACCGCAGACATAGTCGCCGTCGATCTTGAACTTGATCGCCGTCACACCGCGTGAGACACGCCCTATCTCTCTTGCATCCTCGACATTGAAGCGGATACACAGACCCTTCTTCGTCGCTACAAAGAGCCACTTCGTCTCAGGTGTGACGATCTTTGCGGTGACAATTGCGTCATCCTCATCGAGGTTGATGGCACGTACGCCATTGCTTCGGATGTTAGAGTACTCGGAGAGGTTCGTACGCTTGACAATACCGTTCTTGGTAAAGAATACAAGCGACTTGCTCTCATCGAAGTCCGTTGTCGGAATGATCGCCATGATCTTCTCGTCCGGCTGGAGGTTAATGAGATTGACCACCGCTTTTCCTTTGGCTGTACGTGAGCCTTCCGGAATGCGGTAGACCTTCAGCCAGTAGAGCTGCCCTCGGTCGGTTACGAACATCAGCGTATCGTGCGTATTGGAGGTAAAGAAGCTCTCGATGAAGTCGTCATCATAGGTGGTTACGGCTGTTTTGCCTTTGCCGCCTCTATGCTGCTTCTCGTACATCTTCACCGGCACACGCTTGATGTACCCTCTGTGGGTAATGGTCACAACCATCGGCTCGTTTGGAATGAGATCTTCAATGTCGATATCGTCATAGTCATCGACAATCTCAGTCTTACGCTCGGTCGCATACTTCTCACCGATCTCGACAAGCTCTTCTCTGATGATCGCGTTGATCTTCGCTTCGGACTTGAGAATGCCTTCAAGCTCTTCGATCTTTTTAAGCAGCTCGGCAAGCTCGTTTTCGATCTTCTCGATCTCAAGACCGGTCAGACGGCGCAGACGCATCTCCAGAATCGCCTTGGCTTGGATCTCGGAGAGGCTGAAGCGCTCCATCAGGTTGTTGCGTGCATCTTCATCATCCGATGAGCTTCTGATAATCTTGATGACCTCATCGATGTTGTCTACCGCAATTTTCAGACCTTCGAGTATGTGCGCTCTGGCACGCGCCTTCTCAAGGTCGAAGATGGTACGGCGAATGACGACTGTCTTTCTGTGGTTGAGGAAAAGGTCAAAGAGTTCCAACAGGTTGAAGACTTTAGGCTCCTTGTTGTTGATCGCAAGCATGATGATCCCGAATGTCACCTGCATCTGTGTCGATTTGAAGAGGTTGTTGAGAACGATCTCACTCATCGCATCACGCTTGAGCTCCATGACCACGCGGATCCCCTCACGGTCGGACTCATCGCGTATCTCGCTGATCCCCTCGATGTGTTTGTCGCGCACCAGCTGTGCGATGTTCTCGATGAGTCTTGCTTTGTTTACCTGGAAAGGGAGCTCATCGATGATAATGACCTCTTTGTTGCCTTTCTGTTCGATGTGCGTCTTGGCACGCACCTTGATACGGCCGCGCCCGGTGGTGTAAGCATCGGTGATCCCCTTGCGTCCGAAGATGATACCGCCTGTAGGGAAATCCGGCCCGTGCACGACCTTCATCACCTCTTCGATCGTCACTTCAGGATTGTCGATACGCATCACCAGCGCTTCGACCAATTCGTTCAGACGGTGCGGCGGGATGTTGGTCGCCATACCGACGGCGATACCGCTTGAACCATTCAGCAGCAGGTTGGGCACGCGTGAAGGCAGTACATCGGGCTCGACCATCGAGTCGTCGTAGTTGGGTACGAAGTCGACGGTATCTTTTTCGATGTCGCTTAGCAACTCTTCAGCAATCTTGGTCATACGCGCTTCGGTATATCGCATCGCAGCGGCGTTGTCGCCGTCGATGGAGCCGAAGTTACCCTGACCGTCCACCAGCGGTGCCTGCATCGAGAAGTCCTGCGCCATACGCACCAGCGCATCATAGACCGCCGTATCACCGTGCGGGTGATACTTACCGATGACATCCCCGACGATACGCGCAGACTTCTTGTACGGTGCGCGGTGGGAGAGGTTCAGGTCGTTCATCGCATAGAGGATACGTCTGTGTACGGGCTTGAGTCCGTCACGCGCATCGGGAAGCGCACGCCCGATAATGACACTCATCGAGTAGTCAAGATAGCTTGTCTTGATACTCTCTTCTATCAGTACCTCTTCGGTACTCTGTCCATCTTCAAACAAATCAGCCATTCTCTTCCTTTGGGTTTGTAAAGTGTGTTGATTTTACCGAAATAAATGTTAATAAATGGGGTGAAAACGGCTTAAAATCGATTTTAGAGGGGTTTATGGGGATTTTTTGGAATTTAGGGGTTTTTGGTTAACATAATATTTTATCAAAAATGGCTTTTTAGTTGTTCTTTGCTACCTTTTTCTCAAAGAGAGTGACATGCTATCGCATACCGCTTCGCTTCACAAGAAAAAAGGTAGCACCAAAAACGTTACTTTTGCAATCGTGCGGGCGGTTATTCCGGCACCTTGCTTCGCAAATATGGTGCCTGCATAACCTGCACGAAAAGTGCAAAAGTAACACAAAAAAATTACTGAATACTGAACGCTGCCAGACAGCCAGGCTGTTTGGCCTACTCCGTCATCATCGCATAGGGTCGTTTGAGCTGTTCGGTCATCTTGTGCAGGCTTACGGCCCTCCCCTCTCTGATGAATTCGCGACCGTCAAGAAAGACGATCATCGTTGGTACGGAGAAGACCTGAAAGTGTGCCGAGATTTCAGGATTTGCGTGGGCATCGAGGTAGATCTGCCTGATTTTGGGAAACTCGCTGTCAAAGAGCTCTTTGAATTTCGGTCTGAGTGCGTGACAGACGTTGCAGTTCTCTCCGGAGAAATAGAGGAGTACCCCAACTTCCGATCTTATGGTGTTTTGTAGTTCTTCCAAGGTCATTATGTATCCTCAATAATAAATTTGCTTAAATATATCGTTTATTCACCGCTAATAACTCAAAATACCAATAACACATCTTGAGGGGAAGCCTGTGGGGTTACTTGTAGGGTACTATAGTGCCACAAACAGCGAACAGCGCCCTACTCTCTCCTCTCCAAATGTCTGCATCAGACGTTGATGGTCGAGTTTGACGTAGCGGTGCACTTTGCGGTAGAGGTGGCGGATATCCTCCTGGTGGCTCAGTGCATAAAAGTCGCGCTCCACCTTTTCAAGGTCCAGCAGATTCTCTCTGCAGCGTGCACGCTGAATGCGGTTGAGGCGCTCCCGTGCCTCTTCGTGCTGCAGCTCGCGCTTGAGCCGGTGCAGACGGCTGAAAAAGTGGCGCAATTCGTTTTCAAGTTCGCCGGTCGCACACCGGTCTATCGATGAGAGATAGTACATCGTAACTCCTTTTCCAAGAAATCAGCTTGTCGATATTATAACACAAACACCGACTGCATTTATCCAAATCTCATACATAATACATCAACCACTTTGGCCCTAAGTGCAGCATCGAGTTCTGTCATCTTCTTTTCAAGCCTCTTCTTCGAGATTGTTCGTATCTGATGACAAAGTAAAATCGCCTCTTTGTTTCCCAGAAAGATGAGTACTTCATTGGGATATATCTTCCTGCCTTTTTTACGGGATGTGACAGGAATTACAGTTACAATATCCATCTGATTTTCAATATCGTTTGAGACCACAAGTACCGGCCTGTGTCCTGCCTGTTCCCGACCTACAGTAGGATTGAGATTTGCCCAATAGATATTAAACTGCATCCGGTTCACTGTCTGCATATTTGAACGCTTCCTCTATCTCTTCGATATCTTCAACCACCATCGGATCATTCACCATTTGTGCAATCTGACGCTTATAGTTTTCACGCTTCATAGATTCAAGCGTATGCTGCAAAGAACTCGACACCAACTCGGAGAAATTTTTAAAGTGATCCAAAATCCCTTCTTTTTTCAATGCCAAAAAGAGTTCCTCGTCAATAGAGACTGTTTTTCTAAGCATCCACACTCCTTTTATGATTTATTATCATATATATTATCATACTTTTTGGTGCGTGTCAATATCAGGAACTGCAGCTGAGTTTCGTGTTGCGGTGCTCCTCGGGTGTCGGTCCTGCCCAGCGTTCGAATTCGGGATGCTCGGCAAACGGATCGTGTGCTATCTGAAAAAGGTCGTCTACAAGCGTATATTCTCCCCTCTGGGCTGCATCGATGGCTTCCTGTAGCATATAGTTCTTCAGCACATATTTGGGGTTGGTTTTAAGCATTTTGGTATGACGCTCCTGTGTGCTGCAGCTATTGTACTTCAATCTCTCATCGTAACGCTCAAGCCACTCCCTCATAGGTGTATGGTAGAGGCCAAGCAAAAGCAGCGGTTTATGCTCACCCTCATAGCGGCTGAGGGTTCTGAAGAAAAGGGTATAGTCCACCTGCAGTGCCTGCAGTACGCCAAGCAGGTGTTTTACAAGGTCCATATCGCCCTCTTCTACCCCGTCAAGCCCCAGCTTTTGCCGCATCTCTTCCAGATAGGCGCTGCGGTAAAGCCTGCGGTAGCCGCTTAGCACCTCTTCCATTGCTCCGGTCTCTATCAGCGGTGAGAGTGCCCTCAAAAGTGCACGCAGGTTCCACTCGGCGACATCGGGCTGGTTGCCGAAGCTGTAACGCCCGTAGGCATCGGTGTGGTTGCAGATGTTGTTGTGGTCATAGACATCCAAAAAGGCGTAGGGGCCGTAGTCGATGGTCAAACCTGCAATGGACATATTGTCGGTGTTCATCACCCCGTGGTTGAAGCCCACCGCCTGCCATTTGGCAATCAGCTTTGCCGTACGTTCTACCACCTCTTCAAAAAAGCGGAGGTAACGGTCACTCTTGCCGAGCAGGTGCGGATAACTCTCGGCAATGGCGTACTCAATCAACTGTTCCAGCTCGTCGAGGCGCTTTTTGTGGGCGAAATACTCAAAGGTACCGAAACGCACCCAGCTTGGGCTAAGGCGCAGCACGATGGCACCCTTTTCCCACTCCTGCCGGTAGACAGAGTGACTCGAGCCGATGATCGCAAGCGCACGGGTCGTCTCGATGTGCAGCCCATGCATCGCCTCGCTCATCAGGTACTCTCTAAGCGAAGAGCGCAGTACCGCGCGCCCGTCTCCTGAGCGCGAATACTTCGTCACGCCAGCACCTTTAAGCTGCAGGTGCCACCCCTTGAGCGTACCGATGTTCACCGCGCGTCCGTCGCCAAGCTGAGGAACGTAGTGACCGAACTGGTGTCCCGCATAGCACATCGCAAAGGGTTCACTCCCCTCCGGATGCCAGCTTCCGTTGACAAATTCAACAAAACGCTCGGTATGAAGCTCCTCCCTGTCGATGCCAAGTTCTTCGGCCATCGGTTCGTTGACGTGGATGAGGAAAGGACCTTTCAGCGGTGTGGGCTTAACAGGGTCGTGGCACTCCTGCGGCAGTGAGAGATAGGGGTTGGTCAGTTTCAGTTCGCTCAGTTTCATACCAAGATAGTATCAAGCCGTTGCTTAAACAGCGCGCTGCATATTCCGGGTTAAACTATTTAGGAGTATAATACGCCCAATATTGACAAAAGGATACAACCGATGGGTAGAGCGTTCGAATACCGAAAAGCGGCAAAAATGAAACGTTGGGGCACGATGTCCCGCCTCTTTCCGAAACTGGGGAAGATGATCACGATGGCAGCCAAAGAGGGTGGCAGTCCCGACCCTGAGATGAATGCCAAACTGCGTACGGCCATCCTCAATGCCAAAGCGCAGAATATGCCAAAGGACAACATCGAAGCGGCGATCAAGCGTGCCTTCAACAAGGATGCAGCCGATATCAAAGAGATCACTTACGATGTCAAGGCACCCTACGGCGTGCAGATGATCGTCGAGTGTGCGACCGACAACGGTACCCGTACCGTCGCCAATGTCAAGGCGATTTTGCGAAAGAACAATGCGGAGATGCTCACATCAGGCTCTCTGAACTATATGTTCACCCGTAAAGCGGTCTTTGTCATCGACAAAACCGAAGATATGGATGTTGAAGAGCTTGAACTGGACCTCATCGACTACGGACTTGAGGAGATCGAAGAGGATGTCGAGCCGCAGGAGAACGGTGAAGACAAGCCTATTTTGAGAATCTACGGAGAGTTCACCTCGTTTGGGGATCTCAGCAAAGCCTTCGAAGAGCGCGGCATCGAGCCCAAAAAATCGACACTGGAGTACATTGCCAATACACCCATAGAGCTCAATGACGAACAGCTTGAAGAGATCGAAGAGCTGATTGAAAAGCTTGAAGAGGATGATGACGTTCAAAACGTCTATACCAATATCCATTAAGTGATAGTGATAATGGGGAGTGACAGTATTTAAGATACTCCCCGCCTGTTTCAATGCTTCCCGTACTTCTCCACAAACTCCTCGTAATTGCCTTCAAAATCGATCATCGTACCGTCTTCGTTGAGTTTGATGATGCGGTTTGCAAAAGCGTCGATCAGTTCACGGTCGTGCGATACGACAATCGCGCCGCCCTGGTAGTTGTGCAGCGCTTCACCCAGTGAGACGATCGCCTCAAGGTCGAGGTGGTTGTTGGGCTCATCCATCACAAGGAAATTGGCAGAGTCCATCATCATCTTGCTCATCATCACGCGGTGTTTTTCACCACCAGAACAGGCATCGACCTTCTTCTTCTGCTCCTCACCGCTAAAGAGCATACGCCCCAGTGTCTTTCTGATGTCATCGATATGCCACTTGGCATCAAAACCCTGAATCCACTGCGGCAGCTCCACATCGCCTGTAACGATATCGGTCGTGTTTTGCGGGAAGTAGCTGGTGGTTACGGTCTGTCCCCAGTTGTAGCTGCCGCTGTCAGGCTCCAGGTTGCCCATCAAGATCTCGACCAGTGTCGTCTTCCCCACTCCGTTGGCACCGATGAGTGCTATCTTGTCACCTTTGTTGACCTTGAAAGAGATACTCTCAAGCACCTTCTCGTCACCGTAGCTTTTGGAGAGCTCTTTGACCTCCAGCACTTCGTTACCGATCTCCCTGTGTGGACGGAACATAATGGAGGGGTCGCGTCTTGAGGAGAGTTTAATCTCGCCTACATCGAGCTTGTCAAGCTGCTTCTGGCGGGAGGTTGCCTGTTTCGCCTTTGAGGCGTTGGCGGAGAATCTGGCGATGAACTTCTCAAGCTCCTCTTTCTCTTTGAGCGCCTTGTTCCTGTCCGCTTCAGCCTGCTTTGCCATCAGATTGGCCGCAATGTACCACTCGTCGTAGTTGCCCGTGAACTCACGGATGGTCTGGAAATCCAGGTCGAGAATGTGAGTGACGACACCGTTGAGGAAGTGTCTGTCGTGCGAGATGACCACCAGGGTTCCCTCGTGGCGTTTGAGCTCCTCTTCAAGCCACGCGATGGTTTCCATATCGAGGTTGTTGGTAGGCTCGTCAAGCAGCAGGACATCAGGCTTTAAAAAGAGTACCTGTGCCAGCAAAATCTTGAACTTGTCACCGCCTGTTAGCGAACTCATCAGGTCGTTGTGCTGCTCGACAGGGAAGCCCAGTGTCGTCAGCAGCTTTTCGATCTTGACATCACTCTCGTAGGTGGGGTCTTCATCCGCACAGATCATCTCAAGCTCCGCCAGACGGTTGTTTACCTCATCGCTTTCGAAGTCACCCTCCATATAGAGCTTCTCCTTCTCTTTCTGGGCATCGTAGAGCTTCTTGTTGCCGTAGAGTACGGCATCTTTGAGCGTAAAGTCTTCAAAAGCATACTGGTTCTGGCTGAGCATCCCCAGTTTGAGCCCCGGCTGAAGCTGCACTTCACCCTCGCTTGGCTCTATCTCGCCTGCAAGTATCTTCATAAAGGTCGATTTCCCCGCTCCGTTTGCACCAATGAGGCCATAGCGTTTTCCCACATCGAGGGTGAGGTTGATCTTGTCGAAAAGTACGCGCTTTCCGTAGCGCTGCGTCAAATTTACTGTAGAGAGCATCGTTGGTATCCTTCATGCTGTAATATGGTTGCGATTTTACCCAAATCTGCTGAAAGTCTTTTCAAACCGTATCGAATAAACTTTTGAGTATAATCGCCAAAATTTTTTTTCAAAGGAATACCGCGCATGCAGAGACGAGATTTCTTCAAAAAGGCCGCGCTCATCGCAGGCAGTGCCGCCGTAGGCAGCACCGCTGCCGATGCCGACACCACCACGCACCCGGTAGATAACCGCAAGGTTGCAGACATCGCTTTCCCGCAAAAACGTCCGCTCATCACCTACTCCGACCGACCGCCGCTGCTGGAGACGCCGCGTGAAGTCTTTGCCAATCCCATTACCCCAAACGACCTCTTTTT
>JALWLU010000039.1:0-11981 GCA_026996325.1 Sulfurovum sp. | reverse complement strand
CTGGCACATGCCGATGATCCCCACCTACATTAACCCGAATTACTTCTCCATCAAAATAGACGGTGAGGTCGAAAAGCCCGTCAAGATCAGCTTAGACTCCCTCATGCGCGACTTCAAACCGGTAGAGATCACCTCCGTGCTGCAGTGCGGCGGCAACAGCAGAAGCGCTTTTCATCCTACCCCCGGCGGTATCCAGTGGGGACCGGGCGCTATGGGGTGTGCCAAATGGAAAGGGGTACGCCTCAAGGACGTCCTTGCCAAGGCCGGTCTCAAAAAAAATGCAAGCTGGATCAAGTTCCACGGTCTCGAGAAACCGGTCTATACCAAAACCGACGGTTTCGTGCGTGCACTTGAACTCTCCAAACTACACGACAAAATTATCATCGCCTACGAGATGAACGGCGAAGCGCTCCCCTACCTCAACGGCTATCCCGTACGTCTCATACTGCCCGGCTTCTACTCAGACAGCTGGGTGAAGATGCTCTCTAATATCACCGTTACCAGTGTAAAACCCAAACTCCACTTCATGGACCACGCCTACCGCGTACCTGACAACGACTGTGAGTGTGAGACACCCGACAACCTTGCGCCAAAGACCAAGCCCATCGAAGAGATGAACGTCAACTCGCTCATAGGCTACCCTACCAGCGGCACGAAGGTCAAACAGGGAACCGAACTTATTGTCCGCGGCGTCGCCTTTGACGGCGGCCACGGCATCGCCAAGGTAGAAATCTCCACTGACGGCGGCAGCAGCTGGCAGGAGGCGGTACTCGATGATGGCTCACAGGGCCCCTACGCCTATCGCAGCTTCAGGTATACCCTCAAACCTGCCAGGACAGGTACCCTGACGATCATGGCACGCGCAACGAACACCAAAGGCGAAACCCAGCCCTTTGCACAAGATGTCAAATGGAACCGCGGCGGATACAAGTACAACGGTATTGACGAAGTAAATGTGGAGGTGGTATCATGAAAAAAGTGACAATGCTTGCCCTGACGGCCACAATGCTTGTTACCTCACTGAACGCAGAAGAGAAAAAGGTCGAGGTTCAAAAAGGGATCAAGATGCCCTATATGGCGTTTCCGATGAAACCCGGCAAAGGGATGTACTCCACCAAAGGTAAGTGCAACATGTGCCACTCCTGGGGATATGTGCTCAACCAGGGACCACAGTCAAAAGCCTTCTGGCGCAAAAAGGTCATCAAGATGATCGACGTCTTTCAGGCACCCATCAGAAATGAAGATATCGATGAGGTGGTGGAGTATCTGTATGCAAATTACGGAAACGGGGAAGAGGGTTAAGGGTTAAGAGTTAAGAGTTAAGAGTTAAGAGTTAAGAGTTAAGAGTTAAGAGTTAAGAGTTAAGAGAAGTTTTCATAGTTTATTTGAAGCACCCCTTAAAACCTCGTCATTCCTGCGAAAGCAGGAATCTTTGCATCAATCAATAACTTAACGTTAAGATCCCGCATCAAGTGCGGAATGACAGGGCAGAACCTACGACTCCAGCAGTTCGATCACCTTCTCGATCGGTCTGCCGATCGCCGCTTTGCCCTCTTTGATGACAATGGGGCGTTCGATAAGCTTGGGGTGCTCGGCCATCGCTTCGATGAGCTTCTCTTCATCATCAACATCCTTGAGCCCAAGCTCTTTATAGATCGCCTCTTTGGTCCGCATCAGTTCACGTGCGGAGATCCCGAGCATTTTGAGTACCTCTTTGATCTCCTCTTTGGTTGGCGGTGTATCGAGGTACCTGACCACTTCAGCCTCTATACCCTTCTCCTCCAGCAGATTGGCTGCATTACGTGACTTACTGCATCTTGGATTGTGCCAAATGGTAACCTTACTCATCGTTCTCTCCTTTGTTTGGTGTTGTATGCCTTTTTCGCTGTGGCATCTGCGAAGCGAAACGCTCTTCGGTCTCCAGCTTCATCAGAAGCCTTGCATTATTGACGCGTAGCTTGCTGTTCTCTTCGGTGAGGCTCTTCATTCGCGCGTTCAGAGCGGTGTGGGCATCGTTGAGCGCTTCATGCTGCTGCTGCAGCTGCTCCAGCTGTGTCTGGGTCTGCCCCTGAAGTTTCTGAAGCGAGGCCAGCTCTTTTTGGGTCTTCTCCAACAGCTCTTGAGTCTGTGCCAGACGCTTTTTGGTATCGTCAAACTGCTGCAGCTCCTGCTCGTTCTGTGCATTTTTTATCTGCAGCGCTTTGAGCTCCTCTTCCAGTTCCACAATACGCTTCTCTTTGGTTTCATTGTCGATCTTCACATCGACATAACGGTCTTTGTAGGTTTTTACTCGCATGCTTGCTACAACTACCACAAGGACCACAAAGAGCAGAATCACAATACCGATAGCGGCGCTTATCATCAGCACCGGGTCACTCTGCACCCTGGCAATCAGTTCACTCATCTCATCCCCTTATGAAATCGTATGTTGCCGGATAGTCGCACTTCATCCGTGAAGCGGGCAGTTTTCCGCTGCCGTAACGCATCTTTGTAAACAAAATCTGCACCTTGTTGTCCAGGTCGTCATAGTAGGCGACACTCTGCAACCTCCCTTTGATATCGACCTTGATGGTGTAACGCTTTCCTTCATACTCCGTTACATAGATATGCTCTTTGTAGGGCTTGGCTTTTTTGAGGATCTCGGCAAGGTCAAACCCCTTGCCCATGCGGTAGGCCGATACCTGTTCGAGGTCGTGGTCGACCACCAGTACCTCCTTGCCGTCGGTGCAGACCTCCTTTTTGGTCGGAGCGCGGTAGGACCACTTCAACAGGTTCTCCCTGCTGAAAGCGACACTCCCTTTGTAGGTGATCGTCTTGTTTTTCGGGTTGGTCACGGTCTGTACGAAATCGCCGCTGAAGTGCTCCGGAAGCGCAATACCTGAAGCCATAAGCACTCCGCCAAAGAGCAGAAACATCCAGATTTTTTTCATTTTTTCACCTTCTTTCGCTTATGCAAATATATCCTAAAGCCACTTGGAAAGGATTGAGTCTACAGCGCCACTCTATCCACAAATCGTGAAGCTTGCGTGGATAACGGACTATTAATCACTTTTTGGATAAAATATCCCACTCTATTTACGCAAGGCAAGACAACCATGATAAAAAGTCTACTCAAGGTTTTTGGTACCCAAAACGACAGAATCGTCAAAAAATATCTCAAAAGAGTCGAGAATATCAACGCACTTGAGAGCAAGTACGAAGCGATGGATGACGAAGCGCTCAAGACGGCTTTCAATGCACTCAAAGAGGCGGTCAACAGCGGTGAAAAGACGCTTGACGACGTCCTCTACGACTCCTTTGCCATTACCAGAGAGTCGAGCAAGCGTGTTCTTGGCATGCGACACTACGATGTTCAGATGGTCGGGGGTATGGTGCTGCATGACGGCAACATCGCCGAGATGAAGACCGGTGAGGGTAAAACCCTTGTCGCCACCCTCGCTGTTGTGCTCAATGCAATGACCGGCAAGGGCGTACACGTTGTTACCGTCAACGACTACCTTGCCAAGCGTGACTCCGAAGAGATGGGCGTGCTTTACAAGTTCCTCGGCTACAGTGTCGGATGTATCACCGCAGACATCCATGACGAGTTCGAGCGAAAAGCGCAGTATGACGCGGACATTACCTACGGTACGAACAACGAGTACGGATTCGACTACCTGCGTGACAATATGAAGGTACGTGCCGAAGAGAAGGTACAACGCGAGCACAACTACGCCATTGTCGATGAAGTCGACTCCATTCTCATCGATGAGGCAAGAACGCCACTGATCATCTCGGGACCTACGCAGCGCGACCACAACCACTATGCAAGAGCCAACGAGATCGCCAAGAAGATGATACGTGGCGAAGAGCTTCCCGCCAAACCGGGCGAAGAGAAACAGATGACCGGCGACTTCGTCGTAGATGAAAAAAACAGAACCATCGTCATGACAGAACAGGGGCTGCAAAAAGCACAGGACCTCTTCGAAGTCGACAACCTCTACTCCCTTGAAAATGCCATTTTGGCACACCACCTCGACCAGGCGCTAAAAGCACACTACCTCTTCGAAAAAGATGTGGATTATGTCGTGCAGGATGGTGAGATCGTCATTGTCGATGAATTTACCGGAAGACTCAGCGAAGGTCGCCGCTACTCCGAAGGGTTGCACCAGGCACTCGAAGCCAAAGAGGGTGTCGAGATCCAGGAGGAGTCGCAGACGCTTGCGGAGATCACCTACCAGAACTACTTCAGACTCTACGACAAACTGGCAGGAATGACCGGTACGGCACAGACAGAGGCTACGGAGTTCTCCCAGATCTACGGTCTGGAGGTTGTCTCCATCCCGACCAACGTTCCGGTGCGCCGTATCGACAGAAACGACCTCATCTACAACACAGAGCGTGAAAAGCTCGATGCGGTCGTACGCAAAGTCAAGGAGTATCATGAAAAGGGCCAGCCCGTACTCATCGGTACTGCCTCCATTGAAAAATCGGAACTGATCCACGAGCATCTGAAAAAAGAGAAGATCCCCCACAACGTGCTCAATGCCAAGAACCACTTCCAGGAAGCGGAGATCATCAAGAATGCAGGCCAGAAGGGTGCGGTAACCGTTGCCACCAATATGGCCGGGCGCGGGGTCGATATCAAGATAGACGATGAGGTAAGAGAGCTTGGCGGACTGGCGATTCTCGGTACGGAGCGTCACGAATCACGCCGTATTGACAACCAGCTTCGCGGACGTTCCGGACGTCAGGGCGATCCGGGCGAGAGCCAATTCTTTCTCAGCCTCGATGATAACCTGCTGCGTATCTTCGGCGGAGAGAAGATACGTAACATCATGAACCGTCTTGGGGTCGAAGAGGGAGAGTACATCGACTCCAAACTGGTTACACGTTCAGTCGAAAAAGCACAGAAAAAAGTCGAGAACCAGCACTACGAAGCGCGTAAGCACATTCTCGAGTATGATGATGTCGCCAACCATCAGCGTAAGGCGATTTACGCCTTCAGAAACCAGCTGCTTGACCCAGAGTTTGATATCGATGCCAAGATCAAGGAGAACCGTGAAGAGTATGTACAGCACCTGCTTGAAGAGGCTGACATCATTGCCGGGATGCCAAGAGAGGATTACGACCTGGAACGCCTTGTCGCACTCATCCGTGAGGAGCTGCTTGTCAATGTAGAAACTGAAGCATTCAAAGATAAAGAGGCCGACGAGATCAAAGAGATGATCGTTACGATGATGGAGAACCTCTATGAAGAGAAGATGAGCCAGCTCGATCCCGAGCAGCGCAAGGAGATCGAGCGCATCATCTACCTGCAGGTGCTCGATCCACAGTGGCGCGACCACCTCTATGAGATGGATGTTCTCAAGACCGGTATCGGGCTTAGAGGCTACAACCAGAAAGATCCGCTTACCGAGTACAAGCAGGAGAGCTACAAACTCTTTACCGAACTGGTACAGCGCATCAAGCACGAAGCGGTCAAGACACTCCACCTCGTACAGTTTGACTTCACTTCTCCCGAAGAGGAGGAGCAGGCGATCGAGCAGATCCGAGAGGAGCTCGAAAGTGAAGTGGCAGACGCGACACTCAACCAGTCTTTTGAAGAGGGTGTTATCGCCGAAGACAGCAGCAAACTCGAACCGATCACCGGAACGAAAAAGCCAAAGCGTAATGACCCCTGTCCATGCGGTTCAGGCAAAAAATACAAAAACTGCTGTGGTCAAAGCGGACCGAAAAAAGGTCTCCTGGCCTGATGCGACCCTCGCTAAACGCCCCCAACAAAACTTTCGTGCGGCGGATCATCCGCCACTACCTCAAATACGACAAAGAAAACCCTTTTATTTTCATCTCTGCCATGCTGGCGTTTCTCGGCATTGCTGCAGGTGTGATGGTCCTTATGATCGCGATGGGGATCATGAACGGTACACAGAAAGAGTTCAAAAAGAAGCTCTTTGTGATGAATTACCCGCTTACCGTACTGCCTGTACGGGAAGATGCCGTCAACGACAGACTCATCGAAAGACTCTCAAACGCATTTCCTCACCTGAAGTTCAGCCCCTACTACACCACACAGGTAATCACCAAAAACGAAGGTGCCGTACAAGGCTCACTCCTCTACGGTGTCGACTTTGCCAAAGAGAGCGCCATCAACCCTATCTTCAAAGAGGCCAGTGCAAAAGGAGGTGCGACAACGCCCTTTCGCGTGATTATAGGCGATTCTCTCTCCTACGAGATGGATACGCCCGTCGGCAACAAGGTTACCCTCTACTTCTCGGAACAGCAGGCGATCGGATTTGCAACGATGCCGCTTCAGAAACGCTTTGTCGTTGACGGCATTTTCGATTCGGGACTGAAAGCTTACGACAAAGCCATTATGTACACCACCCTTGAAGCGTTCGAGAGACTGCTTAAACGCAAACCCGGTGTCTATGACGGTCTGCACATCTACACACAAAAACCGCTTGAGGAGATCAAAGAGATCCGGAAAGTACTGCCGGACACTGTGGTGATCGAGGGGTGGTGGCAGCAGAACGGCAACTTCTTCTCCGCGATGGAGATGGAGAAAAAGGCACTCTTTCTGGTACTGCTGCTGATCATCCTTGTTGCCTCTTTGAACATCATCTCCTCGCTGCTGATGACGGTAATGAGCCGCAGAAGCGAAATCGCCCTGATGCGTACGCTTGGCGCTACACAAAAAGAGATACGGATGATCTTTTTCAAGCTTGGACTTGCCATAGGTACTGCAGGCATGAGCGCCGGTACGGTGCTTGGGCTACTTGGTATCTGGATATTGAAGACCTTTGATATCATCTCCATGCCCGCAGATGTCTATGGCACCAGCAAACTGCCGGTTGACCTTACCTTTGGAGATTTTGGGATGATCATCGCCGGTACGGCAGTGATCATCCTTCTCTCTTCACTCTACCCCGCTAGAAAAGCTGCCCAGACTGACCCGCTGACGGTGCTTCGGAACGAGTAGTCTGCGGGGCTTTCTCCTCTTTTGATATTGCGGCTGATACCTCTACTTTGGGTGTCATCGATGGAATGGGATGGCTCTTTTTACTCTCCTCTTTTTTGACCGGTGCGGAAGATGAGGAGAGAGGTTTTGGTTTTCTTTTTTGTTTTGTCCGGTCAGGAATCTGCGGGGCCACCTGCTTAGGGGCGTGCTTTTGCATATAGCCTGGTGCCTCTATGGTCCGCTTGAGTATCTGCAGCGGCAGTGTCAAAATATCCTTTGCCACAGATGTTTTAACCTTCGGGTTCTCCAGGGTACCGGTCACTTCCAGTCCCACTGTCATACTGTTGTCATCTCCCATCAGAATATAGCCAAGCAGAGGGATCTTGCCAACGACCTTCCCCAACTCCCTGACAGTCTGGATCGCCAGTTTGACATCAACCTTGCCACTCTCAAGATCGATGACACCCTTTCCTGTCACTGTCGCAGAATTACCTTTCAGATAGACCGAATCAAGTACCAGTTTTTTGGGCGTCATGTGGTATTCGACCACCCCCTCGGAGATTTTGAAACCCTTGTTTGAAAACCCTGGTTTGTTCAGTGTAGCGAGTGCTGGCAGTGTATTAATAAATGCCAGGGTATTGCTGTATGCCTTGAAGTCACTGAGCACGCCTCCTTCGATAATGATGCGTCCTCTCATAAGTTTTTCAGGGTCGCCGGTGAGTGTCAAAGAGTAGCGTCCCTGCTTTAGGCCGGTAAAGCCTATGAGCGGATGCAATACTCGATCAGTCACACGCAGAACCTCCACGTTCAGCACTTTTCCCTTTTTTGTCAGTTTGATAATATTACCCTGGCTGCTTCCAATTGCCTTTATATCACCGTTTGGCTTAACCTCGATATCGTAACTGTCCGTTACCAGTCTACGTTTTCCGTAACGTAGTTGGCTCTTTTTACCAATGATGACAAATGTTTTTTTCAACCCTGTACTAGCACCGCTTTTTTGGAGAAGACGTTTCTGTTCTTCCATACAACGCTTCAGATCGATATTGATATCGGTAAGGTGGATATGCCCCTTGGCCGTATCGATATGTACCCGTTTGTCAAAAGCATAAAGGTTTGTCTGCTTCGTGTCGGTATTGAACGTACCCTCAAGTGGAATTGCCGTATAGCAGACATCTTTGCTGGCATAGAAAAAACAGACACTCTTTTGTACTCTTCCTTTGAAATGCCAAATCTTGCCGTTCTCATCTCCCCTAACCTCTATCTCCCCTCCGCTGATGCCAAGCACGTTATTCTTCAGATAGGGGAGGATCTTCGAAAGATCGGAAAAGTGAATCCGCATACCCTTCTCTTCTTTTACGATAGAGGTCTTAAGCGTTGGGAAAGCGATACGTATCTGCTTCCCATATGAGAGCGTCATCGGTATTTTCCGTTTTACAATTTCGATGTCAGGCGATTTTTCTTTGCCAAGAATGAAACGGTCTGCAGCCAGAACAAGGTTCGCCTTGCGTTGCACGGTATCGATCGTGCCGTCTACCTTTCCTTTGTACCACACTGCATTGATCTGCACATCTTTGAGTATCACCTTGCCCGATCTGCTGTTGTAGAAAACCCAGCCGCCAGTCACAGGAAGCTTCAGTTTGTCAATCTGTAAAATCCCCCTGTCAAGCTTCACCTCAACAGATACAAGCAGCTTTTTTTTCTGTTTACCAAGCGGAATCTTGATCGTTATGTCGATTGCATTCTCTTTTCCCGTATGTGAAACCGGCAGTGTTATACCATACGCTTTGAGTATCTTTTTCACCAGTGCGTCAATAGCACTTTTGATTTTAAGATCGAGAATCAGAACAGGCTTTTGTACTCCGACTATATGCTTGATCACCAGATGGGTACCCGAGAGGTCTCTTCCTTTACTCTGCGGCTTTTCCAGATCAAAATAGAGATTCCCTTTTTTATATTGCAATGTCAATGCTTTGGCATGTACCGGGGGCAAGCCCTCTTTATAGTGGATGGTAACGTCTTCAAAAAGTGCTTTTGCTTTCAGGGTACCGATGTTGAGTTTGGGCTGATGGTCTATAATGTCGAATCTACCCTTGATGTACTCCACACGGTAACGCTTTGCACGCACCTTTCTGATAGTCCAATCCTCTATCGTTTCAGGTAGTGAAAAACGGCTAATGAGTGGTTTAAGGTTGCTAAACATTTTCGTATTTACCGCATAAACGATACTGTTGTCATGCTGCACGGCACGAAAATGCCCTTTGATACCGTAGGCTTCGAAACTTCCCCCGGTCTCCAGTCTGTTTTTCGCCAGGTCATAGGCCAGTTTTCCGGCAATGGAGACTTTCTCTTTTTTCAGGTAGAGCAGCGGCACATCCGCAATAAGCTTTTTGCCTTTGCGAACGATATTTCCTGCGATTTCATAATCATCACTGGTAATGTAGAGCACATCGTCGGCAAAGAGTACTGTAAGATGGTTGTTTTTGAAGTTGATCTTTTCAAGATAGATCGTTTCAAAGTAAGAGAGCAGGTTTTTGATACGGTCAAATGTTTCATCAACTCGTTCAAAGGAGGGCTTCTCCTTGGATGCAGGAACGGTGATGGACTTAGCCTTGAGTATGAGCTTTTTATCGAGTTTGATGTATAATCCAACCACTTTGTAGGGTCCAATATCGACCCTCTCGACCTGTATGCCGTGCAGCAGCCAGAAAAAAAGTGCAGCCAGAAGGACAACCAGAGCAATGAGAAAATCACGAACCACGATATGGAGAAGATGTATCGTTTTGGCAGAGAACATTGCCGTGGTTCTGATCATATCGCTGGCCTTTTACATTAGCTTGCCCGTACGGTCCACACAGACCCTTTATATTCCGCAGGGCTCAATCGGAAGTATTATATCACAGCTGAACCAAAAAGGGTACGACCTCTCCGTAATCGACAGCTATCTTCTGCGGCTTATGGGACACCCCCAGCACGGCTGGATATTTATCGGAAAAAATGAACTGAACCGCATCGACTTTCTGCATAAACTCACCTCTTCGAAAGCGATGATACACAAGATCACACTCATCCCGGGAGAGACACTCGAACTCTTCTTTGAGACACTCTCAAAAGCGTACGGACTGGACAAGAAAAAACTCTGGCAATACTACAAAGAGTACTCACCCTACCCTGAAGCGGGTATCTATGCCGATACCTACTACGTACCTGTAGGCATCCGGGAGAAACAGCTGATAAAATTTTTGGTACGCCAGTCGGAAAAACGCTATGCTTCGCTGGCAAAAAAAATCTACGGAGTCTACGATAAAAACCAGTGGAAAAAGCTTTTGACAATCGCTTCCATCATCCAGAAGGAAGCAGCTAATAACGATGAGATGCCCCTTGTCGCTTCGGTTATCTACAACCGTCTTAAAAAGAAGATGCGTCTACAGATGGATGGTACACTCAATTACGGCAGATATTCTCATGTCAAAGTGACACCTGAACGCATCAAAGATGACAACAGTACTTTCAATACCTATAAATTCAAGGGCATCCCACCCTCACCTATTGGTGCCGTTTCACTTGCTGCCATCAAAGCTGCCGTAAAACCTGCCAAGACTAAACATCTCTATTTCATGAAAAATACCAAAGGCACGCATGACTTCAGTGACACATTCAAGGCGCATCGCAAGAATATTCGAAAAGTAAAAAAATCAAAATAATTTATTGTTGTTCTAAGTAAATTTAATTATAATTGTAGTTAATCAATAAAGAGTTGGGGAGCTCCTTATGAAAATATTATCAGATACACAACACTACTCCTTTCAAACTATTGGAATAGAGCAGATGAAAGCACACTATCTTTTTACCAATGAAGATGCACAAATATTGCATAGTCTGTTGCCTGTTGCGCAAGAAGCACTTCCACAGATGATAGAAGCTTTCTATACTTTTATCTTTAATTTCGAGCACGCCAAAGTATTTCTCGATACCGATGAAATCATCAAAAAGGCATTGAACAGTGGTATTTGAATCTCTTCGGCGGCCAATACGATACTGACTACTTTGAAGGACTCGCCATAATCAGTGAAACACATGTCAAGGTGGGATTGCCGGCACATTATGTCAATGCTGCATTCAGCTTTGTGCGCCAGTTTCTTGAAAATGTTCTGATCGCTTCCGGATATACAGACAGACTCTCATCTCTACACAAGATCATCGATATTAACCTCGATGTACTGAGCCTGACCTACAAGCAGGAATCCCAACAGAAACTTATCAAAAATGTAGCTGTTTTGAAAGATACAGTCAGGCGTGATGGCGTTGAACCCTACGTACAGCCAATATACAGCAATGGCACCGGAGATATTTCACACTATGAGTGCTTAATGCGGATAACATATTAAAGAGAACGGTACTGTCTGTTCAATTATTCATATGCTTCAACTTGCGAAACAGATACATCTCTACCACGACCTGATGAGACAGATGATCGAAAAGACCTTTGAGGCATTCAGCAACCTACCCTACGCTTTCACACTCAATCTCAGCTATGAAGACATTACCAATATCGATTCCCGCAAATTTCTTAAAGATAAACTTTCCAAATTATCAACCCCTCAAGAGTAACATTTGAAATACTTGAAACAGATATGATTACCGACTATACCATCGTTTACGAGTTCATCGAGGAGATCAAAGAGTTCGGATGCCAAATTGCCATTGACGATTTCGGTGCCGGCTACTCCAATATGTAAAACCTCCTGAAACTGAAACCCGACTATATCAAAATAGACGGCTCACTCATTCAGAATATCAACCGCTCCGAAAAATCACTGAAACTTGTCAAGAACATCATCAATATTACCAAGGATATCAACGCCAAAACAATTGCCGAGCATGTCCACAATGAGTCAATCTATACCATACTCCATACACTCGATATCGACTATCTGCAAGGGTTTTATCTCTGCGAGCCATTCCCTCTTTCTGAGCTTACCTGAGATATTTCCTAAAAGAAAAGCAGCTGAACGATATTGAGTATAAACATTGTAATGAACCC
>JALWLU010000038.1 GCA_026996325.1 Sulfurovum sp. | reverse complement strand
GTCGAAGTCGTTGGCGCCAAGGAGGGTAGACTGCAGCGAGAGTTTGTGCTTGTCGCGCATACTCATCGTGGCGATGACGGGTTTGCCGAAGGTCTGCTGCAGTTTGATGGCGGAGAGTACGCCGCTCATCTTCAGCTTGGCAAGCGGGTTGTCGGTACAGGAGAAGCCGCTGACCTTTTCGTGCAGGTTGTGCTTTTTGATATCGGCGAGAATACCGTCAAGTGATGCACCGTGCGGCGGGTTGACCTCTACGGTAATGAACTGTTTGGTCTGATTGCATAGAAAATCACAGAATGTTTCAAACATAAATCGTACTCTTTGTCTTAAATTAGATATAATTCTACCAAAATTAACTATACAAAGAGGTATCCCGATGGCGAAGCTGGCCGTATTTGATTTCGATTCGACACTGATGGATGGGGAGACCATCGATTTTCTGGCAAAGCCGTTGGGGCTTGAGGCGCAGGTGGCTGCCATTACGGAGCGTGCGATGGCAGGGGAGCTTGATTTCTTCAAGTCGCTTGTCGCGCGTGTCGCGCTGCTTGAGGGGCTTGAGAAGTCCAAGGTCGATGAAATCTGTGCCGATCTACCGATGATGCCAGGTGCGGCAGAGACGGTGGCAGGGCTCAAAGCCAAAGGTTACACTGTCGTCTGCTTCTCCGGTGGTTTCAGGAACGCCACGAAGCCTGCGTGTGAAAGGCTTGGCATCGATGCGGACTTCTCCAATTTCCTGCACGATGAAGAGGGTATCCTTACCGGACGGGTAGGGGGAGAGATGATGTACTCCGATGCCAAAGGCGATATGATCGTCCGTATGCAGAAGCTGCTGGGGGTCGGCAGGGAGGATACACTGGTAGTGGGTGACGGTGCGAATGACCTGAGTATGTTCGCCCACGCCGACACCCGTGTAGCCTTCTGTGCCAAGTCCGTCCTCAAAGAGGCGGCGACACACTGTGTAGATATAAAAGACCTCAGAGAGATATTGAATATCCTCTAAGGCTTTGTTGCTTCAGGCACTTTGGGCCGATGTGGCCATAGGGACATAGAGTCTGCTTTCTACATTTATCCCCTTCTCCTTCGCCGTCACTTTGAAATCCTCTATCGTTTCAAGAATGTCGTGGTCGATGAACTCCGCCTTGCTGCCGTCGATGATCAGTGTTGATCCTTCCTCTACCTCAGAGAGATATTTGCGCAAAAGCGCTTTGTTGAGGAAGTTTACGCTCTTATGGAAGACGATTGTGTAGGTGCCGTTTTCGCGGTGCATACTGATGGCTTTATGGTAGTTCGTCTTGATAACAAAAAAGAGTCCCGTTGCCATACCGATGCCGATGCCTATGAGGAGGTCGGTAAGCAAAATGGCGACAATGGTGACGATGAACGGGATGAACTGTTCGCTGCCCTGGTGGTAGATGGTTCTAAAGAGGGCCGGTGAGGCGAGTTTGTAGCCTACAAAGAGCAGTATGGCCGCAAGTGAAGCCAGCGGTATGTAGTTGAGGTAGGCCGAGAAGAAGAGTACGGCCAGCAGCAGCCATACGCCGTGCAGAAAGGCGGACATCTTCGTCTTGCCTCCGTTATAGACATTGGTGGAGCTTCGCACGATGACGGCGGTAATGGGGAGTCCCCCAAGAAGTCCCGAGACGATGTTTCCGATGCCCTGTGCCTTGAGTTCCCTGTTCGTCGGTGCGATGCGCTTGAAGGGGTCTATCTTGTCGACCGCTTCGACACTCAGAAGGGTTTCGATGCTGGCGATGATCGCAATGGTGAGCGCAACCGTGTAGAGGCTGCCCTGCGACAGGATGGACCAGTCAGGACCCTGCAGCTGCGAGACGAAGTCCTCGATGCCAAAGAAGTTCGGCAGAGAAACAAGATGTGACTGTTTTAGCGCCAACTCCGGCGCAGATGTCGCTACAGTCAGGTTGGCTGCCACGCCCAACAGCACCACGACAAGCGCACCGGGAAGGTAGCGTCCGACGAGGCTCTCTTTTATTCGCGGTCTTTCCCACAAAAAGAGAATCGCCAAAGAGAGTGCGGAGATAAGGGTCGCTGTTATGGAGATGTGTCCGAAGGCGCTTACTATATCTTCAAAGCTTGTAAGAAAACTCTCCTGCATGTAACTCTCATCGCCCTCGAAGCGCTTGTCGTAGCCGAAGGCGTGCGGTATCTGCTTGATGATCAAAATAAGACCGATCGCCGAAAGCATTGCTTTGATGACAGAGGAGGGGAAGAAGGCGCCTATGGTGCCGGCTTTGAGATAGCCCATTAGAAGCTGCAGTATGCCCGCAAGCACTACGGCGGCCAAAAAGGCCTGAAAGCTTCCCAGCGTTTCGATGGCCATAAAGACAATGACCGCCAGTCCTGCCGCAGGGCCGGAGACACTCAGCTGCGAACCGCTGAAGAGTGTGACGACGATGCCGCCTACGATGCCGGCGATGAGTCCGGAGAAGAGCGGCGCGCCCGAAGCGAGCGCGATACCGAGACACAGGGGGATCGCTACCAGAAAAACGACCACGCTAGCACGGATATCGTCTTTGAGATACCGAAAGTAGTATGTGAGGGTCTCGGTTCTCATTTCACACTTCCCGGAACGATCTCATCGACGCTGACAAAGCGTTCCTGTTTCTGGTCGTAACTGCTTATCTTCCCGCTTTGGATATCGTATATCCATCCGTGCAGTGACACTTCGCCGTTTTCGACGGCGTCTCGGACAAAGGGGTAGGTGAGGAGGTTCTCAAGTTGCAGCTGTACCGAGACCTGCTCGGCTCTGCGCAGCAGCAACTCCTTGCTCTTAAATGTCCCTTCGGCCACTTTTATGCGTGAGCGCAGCCGATCCCCCTGTTTCAGCCATGAGGCAAGATGGGGAAAGCTCTCTACATCGAGGTCGCTGTATATCGTGTAGATGGCGCCGCACTGTGTGTGTCCGCAGACGATGATCTCTTTGACGCCCAGCACCTTCACCGCAAACTCCAGGGCCGATGCCACGCTTTTGTCCTGAGTACTCTCATCGCAAGGGGGTACGAAGTTGCCGACATTCCTTACGATCAGCATATCCCCCGGACCTGTATCGGTGATGAGGTTGGGCAGTACCCTTGAGTCCACGCATCCAATGAATAGGGCATGGGGTGTCTGTCCCTTTTGTGCCAGCTCTTCGAGCTTCTGGTTGTTCTCCTTCACGTAGCTTTTCTGAAAATGTCTGTTTCCGTACATATAGTCGCTTATGTTGTGCATTGCAGATCCTTTAATTGTAATAGAGTCCAGGCCCTGTAAGGGCAAACGCTGTGGCTGTATATCTGCTGAAGAAGCAGTATCGGAAAGAATGGGAGGGTATTATGCGCGTGGCGGTTTGAAAGCGGAGTGCAAAGCGGTGCTTTGCAGTGTGGCTGAATCGGTAAGGGCAGAGCGCATCATGGGAAGAGAGATGCATACCCCGCATAAGGGCATCAGCAGATCCGGCTGCAGGTCTTTTTCTTTCTCTTCACTGTCTGCACCGCTCTGTTTTACCTTGATTTCAACAGAGGTGTTGTCGACAGGCTCGGCTGCCAGATCCACACCATAGAGTGTGGTAAATGTGAACAGCAGCAAAAAGAGTTTCATATACCGTTTCATAATGCCCCAGTATATCAGAAAATTTCTTAACCGCAACGGTGTGGAGCAGTTTGAAGGTACTTTCTCTCATAATATGTTGACAATCTCAACACCGACAGGAAGCAGGTGCTCTTTTTTTGAACGCATTTGCGATATAATGCGCAAAACCACAATAAGCGAAACAGATGGCAGAGTGTACGATAAAAGGCATCATTCAGAAGCTTGCAACATACCGGAAAGAGTTGATATTTGGAAATATGTTAGCGATTCTTGCCACGCTTCTGGTCGTGGTCATTCCGCTTTTCATTCCGCTTATCGTCGATGAGCTCCTGCTTGGGAAAGACCACCACTTTATAAGCTGGATCTCCGAACATCTCTGGAAGAGTGATACCAAAGGGTATGTCATCGCCATTTTGGTATTCATTTTGCTTCTTCGGCTGCTGAGCACGCTGCTGTCGATACTGCAGACGAAAATATTCGTTTCAATATCAAAAAATATTACCTATGGACTGCGTGTCTCTCTGTTGGATCATCTTAAGCGTGTCTCACTCAAAGAGTATGAGACGATGCGGGTAGGGGCGGTCACCTCCAAGCTTGTCACCGATGTCGAGACCATCGACGGCTTTGTCTCCACGACGATCTCCAAACTTATCGTCTCCTCTTTGATTCTGCTCTTCTCATCGGTGGTACTGCTCTGGATACACTGGCAACTGGCGCTTTTTATTTTGTTGACAAACCCCATTGTGGTCCTCTTTACCGTCAAACTCTCCCGAAACATCGGCAAACTCAAGCGTGAGGAGAACAGGGCGGTGGAGCTCTTTCAGTCAAGCCTCTCCGAGACGCTCGAGCTCTTTCACCAGATAAAGGCGGCGAACAAAGAGAACTACTTCTTCAAAGCGAGTGAGAAAAAGGCGAAGGAGCTTAAAGAGCATTCGATCAACTACGGCTACAAGAGCGATGCGGCAATGAAGCTCTCCTACCTGATCTTTCTTTCCGGCTACGAAGTCTTCCGTGCGGTCAGCATTCTTGCCGTTGCCTATTCGGACCTTTCGGTAGGGCTGATGCTGGCGATCTTCTCCTACCTCTGGGTGATGGTAACCCCTACGCAGGATGTCATCAACTTCCAGTATGTGCTGGCAACGGCCAGGGCAGCGTGCAAGCGGATCAATGCGATCTTTGAAATGGAGCAGGAGCCGCTGCCGCAGGTGCGTAAAGACCCGTTCAAGGGCCATCGTGCAGTTGAGATCGATGTGCGGGGGCTTTACTTCAGGTATGCAAAAAGCTGTGAGGATGAAAGAGAGAAAAACGAAGATGAACGCGAATACATATTAGAAAATATCAATATGCGTATCGAAGCGGGGAGCAAGGTCGCCATTGTCGGTGCCAGCGGCAGCGGGAAGACGACACTTTCGAACATTCTGGTTGGGTTCTACCCCTTCGAGCAGGGTGAGATACGCTACAACGGCGTCTCCAACCAGGAGATCGCACTGGCGATGATACGGGAAAATATCTACCTTATCTTGCAACATCCTAAACTCTTTAATGATACAATGCGTTTTAATCTTACCCTTGGCAACGCCTACAGCGACGAAGCGATCGAAAATGCGATACGCATCGCGCAGCTTGGCGATGTCATCGGCAGATTGGAGAACGGGCTTGATACGCTTGTCGGAAAAGACGGTATCAAGCTCAGCGGCGGTCAGCGTCAGCGTGTGGCCATTGCGCGTATGGTGCTCTCCAACCCCAAAGCGGTCATCTTCGACGAGTCCACCTCCGCACTCGATGTGCATACGGAGGCGAAGCTCTTCGAAGCGCTGCACGACTTCTTGGAAGAGCGTACGGTGATAACCATCGCCCACCGGCTTAGCACCATCAAGAGCGCGGAGTTCATCTATGTGCTCGAAGAAGGAAGGGTCGTCGATAGCGGTACACCGGCACAGCTGCTTGCAAAGGACGAGAGTTACTTCAGCGCGATGCTGTAAGAGAGTCGGGGCCGAAGGCTTTGACGTTAAAGGAATTGGTTTATGGATATAGTTCAGGCGGTGATCATCGGGGTCATCGAAGGGTTTACGGAGTTTCTGCCCATCTCTTCGACGGGCCATATGATCGTCGCATCGAAGTTTCTGGGTGTGGCGGAGAACGATCTGACAAAAGCGTATGAGGTCATCATACAGTTTGCCGCTATCTTGGCCGTCATTCTGATCTACTGCGAGAAGATCACCTTCAAAAAGATCGATCTGTGGATGAAGCTGCTGGTTGCCTTCCTTCCCCTTGCCGTTGTCGGCTATATCTTCAAAGACACTATCAAATCACTCTTCAATGTCGAAGTGGTCGCCTGGATGTTCATCATTGGCGGTATCATCTTTTTAGTGGTGGAGTATTTTTACCGAGAAAAATCGACCCATGTCAGCGATGTCGAGAAGACCAGCTGGTCGCAGGCACTCTGGATCGGCTTTGCACAGATCTTTTCGCTGGTGCCCGGTACCAGCAGGGCGGGTGCGACGATTGTCGGCGGACTGCTGGCAGGGCTTGACAGAAAGGCGTCCGCGGAGTTCAGTTTTCTGCTTGCCATTCCGGTCATGGCAGCTGTGAGCGGCTATGACCTGCTTAAGCACTACCATGAGTTTGCACATGCCAACTGGGGTGCGTTTCTCATCGGTTTCTTAGTCGCTTTTGTCGTGGCGTAC
>JALWLU010000037.1 GCA_026996325.1 Sulfurovum sp. | reverse complement strand
GAGGCTGGTATTGCCAATGCGTTCTATACACCATACCCCGAGTTTTCGAACTATCTTGACGAGTTGCCTTCAGACCATACAAACCCAATCGTTGTAGCATGTGTCAAGGGGTGGTTCGCCAACCGTGTGATGGGATATCTTGAAATGATGGGTTACGAGAACGTCTTCGTACTCGACACCAACATCGAAGACCTCATAGAAGTACACCACGCACACGCAGACAAATAACTTCCCTCCTGCCCGTGTACTGCACGGGTCCCTCACACAGACCGCTTATCTCTACTTCGCTATAATACTTTCATGACAACAAAAACGCTTCAAAACAACCCTTTTACACTGGTACTCTCCGGCGGCGGTGCGCTTGGCATCGCCCACCTTGGCGTACTGCACGACATGGAAGCAAAAAAGCTTAAGCCTGCCGAACTTGTCGGCACCAGCATGGGCGGCATTATTGCAGCCTGCATGAGTATAGGGATGAACGAAGCGCAGATCTACAAGCAGATACGCGATTTCGTCAAAGTCTCCAACTGGATCAAGTTCTCCTTTTCGGGCAACGCCATTGTCGATAACGACAAGATCGCCTCCATTTTCGAAACACTTTTTGGAAATCGCAAGATGCATGAAACGGAGATTCCTCTCAAACTCATCACTACCAACCTTAAAACAGGCCACAAACGCGTCTTCACTCCCAAAGACAATGTGTGCATCAAAGATGCCGTCCTTGCGACGATGGCCATCCCCGGTGTCTTTGAAGAGCACATCATCGAAGGGGAGGTCTACGGCGACGGCTTTCTGTGTGAGAATTTGGGTATTTCCGAAAGTTCACACAAACACGTTTTAGCCGTAGACGTACTGGGGGAACACTCCTTTGAGAAGGAGCTTCCCGACAACTTCTTCAAAACCCATAACGTACTGGAGATGTTCGAACGCTCTATGCGGCTGCTTATCTACAACCAGAGCCGTAACGTATTGCGCTACACCGAAAAGGAGGTACTTCTGCTCGAACCGGAAACCCACCCCTACAGTACCTACCAGTTTCACAAGTTTAAGCAGATACGCGCACTTGGAATGGGGCTGCTGTGAAACACTTCTACCCCCACCTGCTGGTTACACTTCAGTTTGGCACCATCTTTGTGATGATCCTCTATGCCGCAGCTGACTTTTCACTTAGCGTATCCGGTCTGCTGCTTCTACTTGCGGGCATCGCCACGGGACTCTGGGCCATCGCCCACCACCCAAAAGACAACTTCAACATCCGCCCCGAACTCAAAGAGGCGTGCCGCCTCGTCACCCACGGGCTTTACCGTTACATTCGCCACCCAATGTACACCTCGGTCATGCTGATGCAGCTTGGCATCGTACTTTTCAGACCGACAACCGCCGCCTGGGTAATGTGGGGCTTTCTGGTACTGGTACTCTACCTCAAAGCCCACAGGGAAGAGAAACTCTGGATGGATCACGATGCTGCCTATGCAGCCTACCGCAAACGCACACGCTACTTCATCCCCTACATCCTCTAAAGGAGACCTATGATCACCGACGGCTTTAACTACCTTGCACTCTTGATGATGATCGCCGCACTCATCGTCTATGCCGAAAAGCAAACGACCAACAGACTCTTTGAGTATCTGCCCGCCATTGTCATTCTATACTTTACCGTAATGCTGCTCTCCACATTCGGAGTCTGGCAGAAGAGCGCATCGGTTACGGCAACCTACAAGGCACTCAAAGGCAACCTGCTTCCTGCGATGATCTTTCTGATGCTGCTGACCGCCGATATGCGTCACATTCTTAAACTTGGCAAGAAGATGCTGCTGACCTTCCTGCTTGCCTCCGCCAGCATTGCGCTTGGCTTCATCGGGATGTTCGCCCTTTTCCACCACAGCTTCGACCCGGATGCATGGAAACCCTTTGCCGCACTCTCGGGCTCCTGGATGGGGGGGACGGGAAACATGGTCGCCATTCAGGGGGCGCTCAACCTTCCTGACAGCGATATGGGGTATGCACTGCTGATCGATTCTGTCGATTATGCTGTATGGGTAATGCTGCTGCTGGCCCTCGTACCCTTTGCAAAACGCTTCAATGCCTGGACAGGTGCAGATACCTCCGTAATAGACGCGGTGGGTGCCAAACTGGCACAGAATGAGAACAAACGCACACTGATGAGCTTCTCATCACTCTTTTTACTGCTCGCCCTTTCGCTTGCCGTCTCCGCACTTTCACAGTATACAGGCGGACTGCTGCCCTCCAGTAACTATCTCAGCCATACGACCTGGACAGTTATCATCGCCACACTTGCAGGCATTCTCTTTGCCATGACACCGATTTCGAAACTTGGCGGCTCTTCGGAACTTGGCACGATGATGCTCTATCTCATTGTCGCCCTCATCGCTTCACGGGCGAACTTTGGAGAGTTGGTGGAGGCACCGCTTTACATTGTTGCAGGTTTTGTCATCATTCTCATCCATGCGCTTATCATGCTCTTTTTTGCCAAATGGTTCAAACTCGATCTCTTCAGTATAGGCGTAGCGTCACTGGCCAACATCGGCGGAGTGGCCTCGGCTCCCATTCTTGCCTCTGCCTACTCAAGGGCACTCATCCCCATCGGGGTACTGATGGCGATGCTGGGATATATTTTGGGGACTTTCGGGGGACTTCTGGTAGGCAAAGTCCTAGAGGTGTTAGCAGGATAATTTCACTTTATCTATAGTCACTTCGCACGATGTGACTGTAGTTACGTATACTGATACGGGTACGACTCTCCCGCTCAACGCTCTTTTCTCTTCTTTTTTCCTCTGTATTTCCTGTTTTTTTGACTCTCTTTTTATGAAGACTCTTTTTTGTGTTTATTTCCGATTTCTGTTGGTACCACCTGGATCTTTTAATATTACTATGGTTCCTGCTCTGGTTAAACTGCTTACTACCTTCTTTCTTGTGTGCTAACAAGTGATTCCCCGTTCCACCTTTGTATACTGTACTGCTGTGAGGCCGCCCTGATCTATTGTGGTATCCATGACTTTGATCAGGTACACTATTTTCTCTACCTTCTCTACTGCCTACTGAGGAGTGCCCTCTTGTACCGGCCCCTCTGTAAACAGTAGAGTGCCTTGCTTGTCTATCATTATGACGGTTTTGTGTAGAGATACGTTGTCTTTGTTGATATACATTAGTATTTCGGTACTGAATCGTGTTATGTCTGTATCTATTATTGCGTCCATTTCTATAATGACGATACTCTTCCCTGCTGCGGTAGTATCCGTATCTTCCCACTTCTGCCCTGTAGCGCCGACCGTTGTAGTAGCGATACCCATTATTGTAATAGTGTCCACCATAGTAGCGGTGCCCGTGATGGTAGTAGTAGCCGTGATGGTAATGTCCACCATAATAGTAGTGACCACGATAGTAGTAGTAGGGTCTGTCATAGTAGTATGGGTAGGAGTAGACCATAGCCGTTCCAAGAGCTCCCACTGCCGCTCCGGTAGCGAATGCCTGCTCCTCCGGAGCACATCCGTTGAGCAGCAGTGCCGACACAAAGGCGCCTGCCAGTGTCATCTTTTTCAGTTTTTCCTGCAACATAAAATTCCTTTCAAAATCGTTTTCAAACTCACATACTCTACAGTAAAACTGTGTAACAATCGTGACACTCTAATGCAATTACGGTAAAATCAGTCAATCAATATTGAGGAGCAGTGATGAAAATCAGGTCCATACGCACACAGTCTCTCAAAGCACCCCTTAAAACGCCTTTCGTTACCTCACTGCGTCGTGTCGATGCTCTTGAGGATCTGGTGGTCGTCATAGAGTGTGACGACGGCAGTATAGGTTACGGTGAAGGGGCACCTACACCGCAGATTACCGGAGAGACGATGGGATCCATGGCAGCGGCTATCGAATTCATCACTCCGCACCTCATTGGCAAAGAGATAGAGGAGTTCAATACACTGCTTCATATTGTCCACCATACCATTGTTAAGAACACAACTGCCAAGTCGGCTCTTGAGATCGCACTCTATGACCTTAGAGCACAATCGCTAAAAGTGCCGCTCTACAAAATGCTTGGCGGAGAGAAGAGAGAGTTCAAGACCGATATCACCATCAGTATGGGCGAAACGGAGAAGATGATTGAAGATGCACTTCAGGCTCTCTCGCTTGGCTACGACACACTCAAGATCAAAATCGGGGAGAACCCGCAAAAGGATGCTTCGCGTATCAAGTCCATTGCCGAGGCACTGCCTAAATCCGTCAGCCTGCGTCTCGATGCCAATCAGGGATGGAGCCCGCAGGAGAGTGTCTCCTTGCTGCAGCAACTCGAAAATAACGGGATAGTCGCAGAGTTCATTGAACAGCCTGTACCTTCCGATGATGTGGAAGGACTGCACTACATCAAGGAGCGGGTGCAGACACCAGTTCTTGCCGATGAATCTGTCTTTTCGCTCAAGGATGCCAAAAGGCTTTTGGAGATGGAGGCTGTCGACTACATCAACATCAAACTGGCAAAGACCGGCGGTATCTCCAACGCTCTGGCACTGGCAGACCTCTGCGCCGAATACGGGGTGGAGTGTATGCTTGGCTGTATGCTTGAAGGGCCCATTTCGGTGGCAGCTGGTGTACACGTCGCTTCTGCCAGAGCGGAGACCATCACGATGCTCGACCTCGATGCCGTGGCACTGCTTGCCTCGCACCCTCTCAAAAGCGATGTGCGCTTCAATGAGAGTGAGATCATCCTGCCTCATGTACCGGGTATCGGTGTGTCGCTCTGAATATAATCTCCAACCCCATACTATTATGGTAAAATGCCGAAATTTTTTAACCCGAACTTCACATAAGGATTTGACTTGGTAGATCTTCAGCGCTACTCCAAACAGAACATCAAAAATGACATCCTCTCGGGCGCACTGGTGGCCGTTGCCCTCGTGCCAGAAGCGATCGCATTCTCTTTTATTGCAGGTGTCTCCCCGGTAGTGGGGCTCTATGCGGCATTCATCATCGGACTTGTCACTTCGATCCTTGGCGGTAAACCCGGAATGATCTCCGGAGCAACCGGTTCGGTGGCGGTAGTATTCATCTCACTTGGACTCTGGGTGAAACAGCACTACCCGGGACTCGATCCCGAAGCGCTCTCGTTCATGGTGCTCAACTACATTCTCATCACCTCCATTCTGGCCGGTCTCATCCAGATCGCTATCGGGGTGATGAAGATGGGGAAGTTCATACGTCTGGTCCCCCAGCCTGCCCTCTTTGGTTTCGTCAACGGTCTTGCCATCGTCATCGCACTTGCCCAGCTGCCCTTCCTTGCTCCTTCCAATATGGAGCAGTACCACTCCTGGTGGGAGATCATCACTGCAAGCCTGCGTGAGAACTATGTGATGTACATCATCATCGCCGTAACAATGCTGACGATGCAGTACCTGCCAAAGATCAGCAAAGCCGTCCCTGCCGGACTAGTGGCCATCATCGTCATCACCCTTGTGGTCTATTTTGGCCACATCGACACCAAAACGGTCGGTGACCTTGCAGACCTCTCTAACGTCTCATTCCCGCACTTTGTCATGCCGGACTATCACCTGCTCTTTAGCTGGGAATCTCTGACGGTCATCATCTCCACTGCGGTCATCGTAGCGCTGGTCGGCCTCATCGAATCGCTTCTGACACTTTCGGTACTCGATGAGATGGGTGGTAAGCGCGGATCAGGCAACAAAGAGTGTGTCGCACTGGGACTTGGAAACACCCTTTCGGGCCTCTTTGGCGGTATGGCCGGATGTGCGATGATAGGCCAGTCGGTCATCAACTTCACCTCCGGAGGGTTGGGCAGGCTCTCTTCCTTTACCGCAGCGATGCTGCTCATCGTACTGGTGGTCAGCTTTTCCAATGTCATTTCGGCCATTCCTATTGCAGTCCTTGTTGGGATCATGTTCATGGTCAGTATCGGGACTTTCGAGTTCTCTTCGGTCAAACGCCTCAAACATATGCCAAAGTCCGATGCTTTCGTACTTATTGTCGTTACCATCATCACCATCTTTGCCGACCTTGCCGTAGCGGTCATTGCCGGTATCATCATCTCCGCGCTCGTCTTTGCCTGGAAACACGCCAAAATCTTCAGCCATACCAAAATGGAAGGTAACAAGAAGATCTACGAACTCGACGGCCCTCTCTTCTTTGGCTCTGTCACCTCTTTCAATGAACAGTTCAATGTAGAAGAGGATCCGGATGAAGTGGTCATAGACTTCAAGAACGCACGTGTCATGGACAGCTCCGGTGCCGAAGCGATCGACGCAC
>JALWLU010000036.1:57142-65455 GCA_026996325.1 Sulfurovum sp. | reverse complement strand
GAAAGCAGACCGAATCGGTCGCGCACTTTTTGCAAAGCAAGGGTATCGAGGCCAGAGCCTACCACGCGGGACTTCCCACGGAGGAGAAGAACGCTACCTACAAAGATTTCGTAGCCGACAGGGTGCAGGTGGTAGTGGCAACTATCGCCTTTGGCATGGGGATCGACAAGAGCAACATCCGTTTTGTGGTACACATGACCATGCCAAAGACGCTGGAGAACTACTACCAGGAGATCGGCCGTGCCGGGCGCGACGGGCTGGAGGCGGAGACACTGCTGCTCTTTTCTGCCTCTGACATCGTGCAGCAGAAGATGTTCATAGAGGACCTGCCCGAAACCCCCTACAAACAGCATGCGTTCGGGAAGCTTGAGAGCATGGTGCGCTTTGCCAACAGCGAGGGGTGTCGCCACCAGAGCATCGCCTCCTACTTCGATGACCGCATAGAAATCTGTGCTGAGAAGTGTGACAACTGTCTGGCACCTGAGAGTGAAAAAACTGACATCACCGATGCCTCGCGCATGCTCCTCTCTGCCATCGTCCGTACCGGACAGAAGTTTGGCCTGCACTATGTCGTCGATGTGCTTCGCGGCAGCAGGGAGCAGCGTATACTCCAAAACGGCCACGATGCACTCTCGGTCTACGGTATAGGGGAGCACTACACCAAGGCGCAGTGGCTGACCATTGCCGACAAGCTGCTGGAGCTTGGTGCACTGCAGATCGGTGAGTTTAAGGTGTATCATTTGAGCGGCTTTGGTGTGGAGGTGCTTAAAGGTGCACACCAAATCGATCTGAAAAAAGAGCGTCTGCAGGTGCAAAAAAGTATCTCAAAACGCAAAGAGACTTACTTTGACGACTATGATGTAGGGATCTACGACAGACTCAAAGCGCTGCGCACCCAGATCGCATCGGAAAACGGCATTCCTCCCTATATCGTATTTTCCGACAAAACCCTCAAAGACCTCAGTGCCAAGAAACCGCAGACACGCGAGGAGATGCTGGAGGTACACGGCATAGGTGCTGTGAAGTTCGACAGATACGGAGAGGCGTTTCTGGACGCCCTTCTTGAAGCGTAAAAGGAGCAGAGGATGTTGCAGGATACACCACTTTGCGGCATAGACGAAGCGGGAAGAGGACCGCTCGCGGGGCCGCTTGTTATGGCGGGTGTCGTGTTGACAGAAGAGATTGACGGGTTGATGGACTCCAAACAGTTGAGCGAAAAGAAGCGTGAGATACTTTTTGAAAAGATAGTCGCCGGCGCACAGTACCACATTGTATCCTTCAGCGCGGAAGAGATCGACAGTGAGGGGATATCGAAGTGCCTTTCAGGTGGGCTTCTTGCCATTCAGGAGGCGCTGCCGGGGTGTCGCTACCTCTTTGACGGCAACAGCCGGTTCGGGGTTGACAACATCGAGACGCTTGTCAAGGCGGATTCTATAGTGGCAGAGGTGAGTGCTGCAAGTATTTTGGCAAAGGTGACGCGTGACCGGGAAATGGTGAGATTGTCAGAGATCTACAGGGAGTATGGGTTTGAGAAGCACAAGGGGTATGCGACCAAAGCGCACTATGAAGCGCTGATGCGGCACGGACGTTCTCCCGTGCACAGAAAGAGTTTTCGTGTCAAGGGGCTTGACGAGCCTACGCTCTTTTAGAGCGGCACACCGTTGACGGTGATCTTCCCATCCTTGAGAATGAGGGTGTAAACCTTTTTGCCGCTCTCTTCTTTTGGAGGAATGAGCATCATCACCATCATTGCACGTGGGTCTTTTGCGATCATCGAGGCGATGGTCTCGGAGAGGGAGAGTTTTGTTGTCGCATCGATGGCGCCAAGCAGCAGCATCGAATTTTGCTCAACCTGCGCAAAGTCGATACCCGGGGCAACTTCAAGCGATGCCTTCACTTCAATATCACCCAGAGTGTTGCCATTCTCGACAATCTTTCCGGCAGCAAACCTATTCACTGACATCTTCATCCCTTTGGAGAGCAGCTGCTTGAGGGCAGCGTTGAATGCATCTTCATCTTTTTCGGGGTCACTGTTCTGCAGTACCTTCAGCGCCTTTGCGTCGAGGTTGTCGGTACGGGCATCGAAGACGACCTGCTCCATTTCAATGGCCTCTCCCTGTCCTTTCATAGCGATTTTTGCAATGGTGGTGATAACGCTGCTTGAGAGCAGGCCGTTTTGCTCTTTTTCGGAAGTTTTGATGTTGATTTTGTCAAGTAGCAATGTACTCTCTTTCGCTTTGGCAACAGTGATCTTTGCTACCGTATAGTCGGCATCCATGTCGTAGGGTGACGGTCCAGTCGACCGGTAGGTTGCAACGGTTTTGTCTGCAACTGCTTTGACACCGTCGGAGCTCTCCATGGCAACGAGCGTGATCTTTTGTGTGAGTGTGGCAAGTGCACTTTTGTTGAGGGTACCGTCAAATGTCGCGCCTTTCATCGAAAGTGTTACCGATTCTGAATCGTCTTGCAGTGTTTCGTGAATATCTTTGAGGTAGCCCTTGAACGCGGAGAGGTTTTTTCTCAGGTTAATATGTATCAGTATCTTCTTTTCCGAGAGTATCTTCTCGATCTGCGCCAAAACCTTTTTATCTTCATCGTCTTCCGCGGCATTACGCACGCTGTCTGGCAGGTTGAGAGGGTAGAGCTCCATGGCAAGGGCACTGTAGAGATCGGGCTGGTAGGTGATATCCACTCCCACTTTCAGCCCTTTGAGCGCTTCGATATCGCGTGTTGTTGCCTCTGCACCAACCTGTTTGAAGTAAGCAGCCATCTTTTCGGGATCATCAAAAGTAATGACAAAGTGCTCTTTTTTTGGAGCAGTGCTGCGTTCTTCTATTACAAAACCGCTCTGCTGCATGGTGGCGAGTTCCGTATCGAGCTGCTGTTTAAGTGCTTCATTGAGTTTACCGCTTCCGGCGGTGTAGAAGTAGATGAGTGCGACGGCCGCGACGGCAAAGATGCCGGCAAGAATTTTTTTCATGGTTTGGTGCTCCTTAGTGCGTAGGGTAGAGGGCTTTGAGATGGTCCATCTTTTTGCCGAGGTTAAGCAGCGCCATATCTGCAAGGACAAGTGCCATCATCGCTTCGCAGACGACGGTACCCCGGATGGCGACACACGGATCGTGCCGCCCCTTGAGGTTACACACAGTCGGTTCGTTGTCAACGGTGACGGTCTCCTGCTCCTTGAAGATGGAGGGGGTCGGTTTGAAGTGGGTCTTTACGATAATGGTGTCACCGTTACTGATGCCGCCAAGGATTCCACCTGCATGGTTGCTCTTGAAGCCTTCAGGCGTAATGGGGTCGTTGTTCTGGCTGCCTTTGAGGTGTGTGCTGGCGATCCCGTCACCGATCTCGACTGCCTTGGCGGCATTGATGCCCATCATCGCATCGGCAAGCAGAGCATCGAGCTTGTAGTAGAGCGGTTCGCCCAGGCCAATGGGCACACCGG
This sequence comes from Sulfurovum sp., assembly GCA_026996325.1. GTDB lineage: Bacteria > Campylobacterota > Campylobacteria > Campylobacterales > Sulfurovaceae > Sulfurovum. The sequence continues at coordinate 62,007 of JALWLU010000036.1, read as the reverse complement.
TGGCCGTTGTCAGCACCACGCCGCCAACGGAGTCGTGTGCCTCTTTGGCTGCAAGCACGGCTGCCTCCTGCTCGGACTCCTTGTGAGGGTCGAGGGCATAGAGTTTTGAGCCTTTGGCGTATTCGAAGTCGATCGTTTCGGCTTTGATGCTGTCCACTTCGCACAGGCCGCTTTGAATGGAGATGCCTATCTCTTTTAGCATCAGTTTGGCAATGGCACCGCCGGCAACGCGTGCGGCCGTCTCTCTGGCAGAGGAGCGTCCGCCGCCGCGGTAGTCGCGAAGACCGTATTTGTGAAAGTAGGTGAAGTCGGCATGGCCGGGGCGGAAGAGGTCCTTGATGCTGTCGTAGTCCTTGCTCTTCTGGTTGGTGTTGAAGATGACCATCGCTATGGGAGTACCGGTACTGAGCCCCTCGAAGACACCGGAGAGGATCTCCACCTTGTCATCCTCTTTGCGTCCTGTCTCAAGCTTGCTCTTGCCCGGTTTCCTGCGGTCGAGTTCGGACTGGATGAAGGATTCGTCTATCTTCAGACCCGCGGGTACACCGTCAAGAATGCAGCCGATCGCTTTGCCGTGTGACTCCCCGAAGGTTGTCAGTGTCAGTTTCTTTCCGAACGTGTTCATTGCTTCAGTGCCTCCAGTGCGATTTTGGCTGCTTTCTGCTGTGCCTCTTTCTTGCTTTTTCCTCTGGCCGAAGCGATCGTCTCATCGTTAAGCTTGACGGCGATCTCGAACTCTTTTTTGTGATCGGGACCGGAGCTGCCCAGAAGTTCATACTGCGGAGTGACACCGTGTGTTGCCTGTGTCAGCTCCTGCAGGGCGGTCTTGTAGTCTTTGGAGAGGGTATCAAGATCGATCTTGGGATGTGCTTCCTCAAGCAGGGTGATGGCGATTTTTTTTGCTGTATCGAGTCCCGCCTCAAGGTAGATCGCGCCGATAACTGCTTCAAAGGCGTTGGAGAGCAGGGAGGGTTTGTTACGTCCGTTGTTGTTCTCTTCGGCAGGAGAGAGGTAAATGTACTCTCCCAGGTCGATGGCGCGTGCAAGCAGGGTAAAGCCGCTCTCGTTGACAAGTGAGGCTCTTATCTTGGAGAGTATGCCCTCGTTCGATTTCGGAAACTTGTTGAAGAGGTACTCACCGACGATGAGATCGAGTACCGCGTCGCCGAGAAACTCAAGCCGCTCATTATTGTAAGGCTTTTTGTCACTCTTGTGTGTCAAAGCCTCAATAATCAACTGCTTGTCCTTGAAAGTGTAACCAAGCCGTTTTTCAAGTTGGGCGTAGTCTGTCATGCCTGCTCCTTGTCTTTGATGGATTGTTGAATGCGTTCGGCCTCTGTACGGGCCAGTTCGTCGCAGCGTTCGTTCTGCGGGTGACCGTCATGGCCGCGTACCCAGGTTCCCTTGATAGTATGGGGTTTGGAGACCTCGAGGTACTCCTCCCAGAGGTCGACGTTCTTGACCTTTTTGAAGCCTTTTCTTACCCAGCCCGGAAGCCACTCGTTGATCGCCTTGATGACGTAGGAGCTGTCGGAGACCACTTCGACATCGCAGGGCTCTTTGAGAAGTTTCAGCCCCTCGATGACCCCGCGCAGCTCCATACGGTTGTTGGTGGTATGATCCTCGCCGCCGAAGTACTCTTTGATGTGGCCGTTATACTCAAGAATGCCTCCATACCCGCCCGGGCCGGGATTGCCCAGACTCGAGCCGTCAGAGTAGAGAGTAATTCGTTTGCGTGCTTGTTTTGGCAACCTGTTCCTCGACTTCTACAGAGTTGATCGTCATACAGCTTGGACAGCGTTTGAACGATACGGGAAAACTCTGTTTGCATTTTTTACACAGGTACGAGAAGTGCAGATCCGCCTTCTCGAAACCGTTCTCCCTCGCCGTTGCTATCAGATCGACGGCAAAGATGCCGCTTTGGGCCATCGGCTTTTGCAGATACCCTTTGGCGTAGTAGAGCGTCCCCAGCTGTGTATGTTGTGTGATTATATCCAAATCGAGTTGTGAATTGGGTAAGAACCAGAGGATGTCGAGGATCTTGTTCAGCCTGCTGACATCGATGCGCTCCCAGGCGATGCGGGTATCGAGCTTGAGCAGTTCTGCAACGATGAGACGGTATAGGGAGGGCTCGGTATCGAGGATGGCAAGCAGCTTTGGTATCTTCTCTTCTGCCGGGATCGTGCGTTGTGTAGTAAGCTCCAAAAAGGAGAGGAACTGCTCAAGCTGAGCGGTATCTTCTCCTAACATTTTCAGCGGTTCTATGACCTCTTTTGCGTGGTTGAAGTCGTGCATTGTCTCATAGACGATCCCAAGTTCGTAAAGCACCTTTTTGCTGCGCGGCCGTTTGCGTAGAATTTCTACATAGATGGAGCGGGCCCTTTCCAAAAAACCTGCGTGCAAATAGGTCGTTCCCAGCCGCTCCATCAGCTCCGTTTTGGCAAGGTCGCCGGGCATGTGCTTGATGAGGTAGAGGTAAATATTGATCGCTTTGTGGTACTCTCCGGAGTTTTCGAAGGCTTTGGCAAGGAGTGTCAGAGGTTTGAACATATGCTCTTCGAAGGGCATGTCCGCCGTATCGAGTGCACATTCGGCACTTTCGAACTTATCAAGGAATTTCAGAAGATTCCCCGCCTCTTTCTGCTGTTTGTATATCCCCCAGGCATAGGTTGCCACTGCGACAATGAGGCTGATGACGATGATGAGCAGTATGCTGAAGAGCGGATCGTCGTATGCGGGGAGAATGTGTTCCATTATTTGCACCTTTGGTGCAGTGAAGAGTGAAGAGTGAAGAGTGAAGCGTTGTGGTATGTACTGCGTGGCAGTACTACTGTTAAATGGATATGCATTCTTTACTCCTCATTCTGCGTTATTGGTGATTATACCAAATAGGATATAATGCCGTCATGATTGATAACGCCTCCATAGAGTCACTAAAAAACAGTATCGATATTGTCGATGTCATCGGGAACTATGTTGAGCTGAAGAAGGCGGGTGCCAACTACAAGGCCAACTGCCCCTTTCACGGTGAGAAGACCCCCTCCTTCGTGGTCAGCCCCTCCAAGCAGATCTACCACTGTTTTGGGTGTGGTGCCGGTGGAGATGCGATCAAGTTCGTCATGGAGCTCGAGAAACTGAACTACCCGGAAGCGATCGAGAAGCTGGCATCGATGTACAACTTTTCATTGCGCTACATCAAAGGGAGTTCGGACTACTCCGATGCCAGACGCGTACTTGAAGCGATACAGCGCTGGTATGTGAAAAACCTCGAGCAGAACGAAACGGCAAAAAACTACCTCAAAGAGCGCGGCATTTCGCAAAATTCCATCGAACGATTCGGTATCGGTTATGTGCCGGATGGACGATCGGTGATGCGCTTTCTGGATGCCACGTCGCTCCCAAGGCCGCAGGCAGCCGAAGCGGGTGTCATTGCCCAGGGAGAGGATGGCGGCTACTACGCCAGATTGGTGGAGCGCATTACCTTTCCCATCTACTCTCCAAGTGGTGCGGCTGTTGGCTTTGGGGGGAGGACCATCACCAACCACCCCGCCAAGTACATCAACTCACCGCAGACGAAACTCTTCAACAAATCGCGTCTGCTCTACGGCTACCATCTTGCCAAAGAGAGCATCTACAAAAACAAAAAACTGATTGTCTGTGAGGGGTACCTCGATGTGGTGATGTTCCACCAGGCAGGTTTTACCGAAGCGGTCGCGACACTGGGAACGGCGCTGACAAGCGAACACCTGCCGCTGCTTCGCAAGGGAGAGCCAAAAGTCATTCTGGCATATGATGGAGACAAGGCAGGGGTGGCTGCGGCACTCAAGGCTGCGCAGATGCTGGCCCACGCCGATTTTGATGGTGGTGTGGTTCTCTTTCCCGACGGGCAGGACCCTGCCGACCTGATCGCCAAGGGGCAGAGTGAAGCGGTGGCGAAGCTGTTGCGTGAAGCCAAACCGCTCATTCCTTTCGTACTCGAAAAGATCGTGGAGGCCTACGATCTGCACGATCCGCGTGCCAAAGAGGCGGCCTTCGGGGCGCTCAAGCAGTTTCTTGCAGGACTCAGCCAGATCATCAAGGATGCCTACATCCCTATGGCGGCAAGCCTGCTGGGGGTCGCGCCGGCGATGTTCGGTGCACAGGCCAAGCCCGAGCGTGCCAGAGAGAATTTTTCCCAGCCTAAAGATGATGTCGCACAGCTGAGCATTCTCAAGACACTGGTTGAAAAGCCTGACCTCATCGATTTTGTGCTCGATGTGGTCGATATCAACATGTTCGGCAGCTATGCCCCGCTCTTTACTGCACTGCTGAACAATGAAACGCAGCATCCGCATCTGATGGGGCTTTCAGTAGATGAGAGCCTGAAGGTGCTCAGTGAAGAGGAGCTTCAGGATGCCCTGCGCAACTTTCTCATACGCCACTACGACACCAGGCTTAAACAGGTCAGTGCAGATGGGAGTATGCCTTTCAACCAGAAAATATTTCTCATCCGAAAGATCAAAACCGACATCATTCCCCGCCTCAAGCGTGGTGAACTTGTCCCCTATGACGATTCCATCTGACCTGGGCTATTCTTTTATACATTTTGTGATAGAATTCTCTCCGCAACATTGATGGGCCCTTAGCTCAGCTGGGAGAGCGCTTCGCTGGCAGCGAAGAGGTCGTCGGTTCGATCCCGATAGGGTCCACCATCTTCTGTTTCTACACACATTTACAAACAATCAAAAACGCTTTTAGGCTATAATGGGACCACTATTTAAAAGGTTTCTGCTATGAAAAAGTATCTTTTTGTATGTATCGTATTGGCCGGTGTGTCTATAGAAGCCGATGTCACTATGCACAAACGACCGATTTTTCAAAGACCG
>JALWLU010000036.1:56302-57132 GCA_026996325.1 Sulfurovum sp. | reverse complement strand
AACAACACCTATGTAACACAGGAGAGCTGTGAATCGTACAAGCAGCATATCGACGAGCTCAATGCATATATCGACACGCTTGAAAAAGAGATTCACGACCTCAAAAAGAAAGAGTATGCCAAACTACGTGAAAAACTGAAAAAAGAGCATGTGCAGGAGTTGCGGCAGTTTGAAAAGCGAAAGAGCAGTGTAAAGAGCGAGAACAGGATTATTGTCAAAGAAAAAGTGCAATAATATCTGTTGATACAAACAAGGAGATAGATGATGACCCCCGAAGCAGTTGCACAGGAGCGTATTGCGATTTGCAGGAAAGAAAAGCGCGAGTGGCTCGATTTGAGCAGTCTTGGATTGACGCAGATTCCTGCTGAAGTAAGTGAGCTTGCCTGGCTGCGCCGCCTCTCGCTTTCCAAAAACGACATAGACTCCATCGAGGCCCTGGGGCCCTTGACGCAGCTGCATAAACTTGCCTTTTCGCACAACCGCATCGGCGACCTCTCTTCGCTTGCCGGCAACGAGCGGCTGAAGTTTCTCTTTATGAAGCACAACCGTGTAAAGTCGGTGGATGTATTGGGAGCGCTTTCTACGCTTAAAAAGATCGATGCGCACTACAACTGCATTGAGAATATCGATGCGCTGGTCGGTCTGCCAAAACTGGTCTATCTGGATGTATCGTACAACAGCATAGAAAATCTCGACGTGATAAAAAAGATGAGGTTGAAATGGTTCAATGGGGAGTGTCAAATGTGTCGGTGGTGACCCCTAGGAGACTCGAACTCCTGTGGCATGGATGAAAACCATGAATCCTAACCGCTAGATGAAGGGGCCGCACA
>JALWLU010000036.1:37576-56292 GCA_026996325.1 Sulfurovum sp. | reverse complement strand
CTTAAATAACTCTTAACCTACGCTATAATTTTGCTAAAAATTGGGGAGAAATATGATGAAACGTTATCTGTACGCGCTTGCTATGCTCTATATACTGTTAATTCAAGGGTGTGGCAATGCACCGGAGCTCAAAGGCGAGAGTGCGATGATCGTACTGAAAACACCGGCGATGAGGTATGCCGATATGGGCTTTATCTATGAGAGTCCGTCGGAAATAAAAGTGGAGATATACGGCAGTGGTCAGGCACTCTTTGCATTGCGCATTACGCCCAAAAGCGTCTGCACGAGCCGATTTGCCTGCCTTGACAGAAAAAGTTTCAATGTACGGATGCTCTCAAGGTACTATCCTGAGGATACGATAGAACGTATTTTTCGTGCAAAACCTCTTTTCAATGGAAAAAGTGTCGTAAAAAAACGTAACGGCTTTACACAAAAACTTTTTGCTCCGGGGAAATACAATATCCAATACGCTGTTTTAAATAACGAGACGGTTTTTCGTGATACAATCAATAAAATTGTGATAAAAATCAAACGGATGTGAGGTTGAGATGAAGTATGTCGGAGCACACGTGAGTGCCAGCGGCGGTGTGGAGAATGCACCGCTCAATGCGATGGCAATAGGTGCAAAGGCCTTTGCCCTTTTTACAAAAAACCAGCGTCAGTGGGTTGCCAAACCGTTGACGCAGGCGTCTATCGATGCATTCAGGGCCAACCTTGAAAAGAGCGGCATTCTTCCCAAACATGTGCTGCCGCACGACTCCTACCTTATCAACCTGGGACATCCCGAAGCTGACAAGCTTGAAAAGTCGCGTATGGCGTTCATCGACGAATTGGAACGCTGCGCACAGCTGGGGCTTGACAAACTCAATTTCCATCCGGGTTCGCATCTGGTGAAGATCCCCAAGCGCGACCCGCACTATGAAGAGAGGCTGATGGAGGCCGAACTGCACTGTCTGGATGTCATCGCAGAGTCGATGAATCTTGCCATCGAGGCGACGGCAGGATCAGATGTCAAACTGGTCATCGAAAACACTGCTGGGCAGGGGAGCAACCTTGGCTACAAATTCGAGCACCTTTCCTACCTCATAGACAAAATAGATGACAAAAGCCGTGTGGGTGTCTGTCTTGATACCTGCCATACCTTTACCGCCGGCTACGATCTGCGTACCCGTGAAGCGTACGACGAGACGATGGATGCCTTCGAGCGCATCGTCGGCTTCAAGTACTTGATGGGGATGCATATCAACGACTCCAAGCCGCCGCTTGGGTCGCGTGTAGACCGCCACCAGTCGCTTGGGCTTGGAGAGATCGGCTGGGATGCATTCAGATTCATCATGAACGATCCGAGGATGGATGACATTCCTTTGGTGCTTGAGACGATCAACGAGGAGATCTGGCCGGAGGAGATTGAAGCGCTCTATGCGCTTGTCGAAGAGTAAACCAAAAAATAAGGAGCATTAAAATGAAAAATATCGTGAAAGGAGCGGTACTGAGTGCCGTAACCGCATCGGCAGTGATGGCGGCAGGATACAAGGTTCCCGAGCAGTCTCTTAACTCTATGGCGTTGAGTGCGGCATATGTGGCGCATACGACACAAGCAGACACTGCTTACTTTAACCCTGCAAATATGGTTTTTATGGGTGAAAAACAGTATCTTGATGGAGCTATTACGCTGGCAAACCTACCTGCGATACAGTATTATAATGTGGCAGAATCAAAAGAGGAAAATATTGTCATTCCGGCACTGCACTATGTTTCTGCACCGATGGGTAACTGGAGATGGGGGCTCAGCATTACTGCTCCTGGCGGACTCTCGAAGCGTTGGGATGAACAGCCTGGTAAAGCATTTGCAGAAGAGTTTACACTAAAAATTATTGAGTTCAATCCCTCTGTCGCTTACAAAGTAAGTGATAACTTTAGTATTGGTGGGGGAGTAAGACTTATTTACAGCGAAGGAGTTGTAAAGTCCGACAGTACTGGCCTGGACCCTCGAAATTTTAAGAGGGATATGGAAGGGGACACTTTTGAGTTTGGATATAATCTTGCAATGAGCTATAGACCGACAGATGATCTGATATTGGCAGCAACTTACCGCTCCAATGTTGATTTAGATGTGTCTGGAGATGCAAAACTTTACTACAGTGGAATAGAAGTTTATAATGGTGGAGCAGACGTTTCCGTACCTCTACCTGCTGCACTCAATCTCTCTATTGCAAAAACGTGGAATAAAACGTTTACGCTTGAGTTCAACTATGAACGTACATTCTGGTCAAAGTATAAAACGCTTGATTTCAATTATGACGGGGTTATTCTTCCCGGACTTCAACCGGTCTTTGATGACCCGATAGACAAGTCTTGGAAAGATACAAATACCTATCGTGTTGGAGCAACAATGGTAATGGATAAGATTACAGTGATGATAGGCTTTGCGATTGATGAGACGCCGGTTCCGGACAAAACGCTTGGCTTTGAGTTGCCCGATAGTGATGCAAAAATCTTCTCCATGGGATTCAGGTATCAGCAGAACGAAAATCTTTCGTGGGGTGCAGCATTCTTGTACGATGCGAAAGAGGCACGGTCAATCGCTAAAGGTGTATCGGATAATCCGGTCATCAATGCAAACGGTGCAAGTTTCAACGGAGGCGGTGCCTACCTGACGACACTGGGGCTCTCCTACGAGTATTAAGATGGAGTATCCGTTCAATACTCTCTATGAGATCGCGCAGCATCAGGCCAAGAAGCGCGGCGGTAAAACGGCGCTCTTTTCCGATGAAGCAAAGATCCGCTACCGAGACATTCTGCAAAAGGCCGATATGCTTGCGGGCGTATTGGCACAAAGGGGTGTGAAGGAGGGTGACAGGGTTGCGCTCTTTTTACGCAACTCTCCCGAGTTTGTCTACGCTATCTTTGCCGTTTCCAAACTTGGCGCGATACTGGTGCCCATCAACACCTTTCTTAAAGCCGATGAGCTCAGCTATATCCTCGAAGACAGCGGTGCATCGGTACTGATGGCTTCTGCCATTCATGCCAAAGTGGTTGACGCTTCGAATGCATCGGAGGTGTGCAGCTGCATTTTTTGGGAGGGAGATGCGGAGAATATAGCACAGAACGATCTTCATTTTGACGATGTATGGAAGCAGAGTGCCCAGGCGCCTCACAAAGAAGGTAAACTGGACGATACGGCCGTACTCATCTACACCTCCGGAACGACAGGCAAGCCAAAGGGTGCGATGCTGAGCAACCGCAACATCCTCTCCAATGCCGATTCCGGACGCCAGACGATCCGTGTGACACACAAAGACAGGGTGATCGTCTTTTTGCCGATGTTCCACTCCTTTACCTTTACTATCGGTGTCATCCTGCCGCTATATATCGGTGCGAGTATCGTCATTATCAAGTCACTGCAGCCCTTCAGCAACATTTTCAAGCAGACACTGATGAAGCGTGTAACGATCTTTTTTGGGGTGCCAGATGTCTACAATGCGCTTGCCCGCGCAAAGCTGCCGTGGTACTTCATGTGGTTCAACCGTATCCGTGCGTTCATCTCCGGTGCCGCACCGCTGCAGCCAAAGACGCTCGATGCGATGGCGCAGAAGTTCAAGCGTGCCACGCTGCTTGAGGGATACGGGTTGAGCGAAGCGAGTCCGGCGGTCTGTATCAACACCTTTGAAAAGCAGAAAGCAGGGTCGGTGGGAACGGCGCTGCCCGGGTACGAGATGAAGATCGTTGATGAGAATATGAATGAACTCCCCCATGGAGAGATCGGTGATATCATCGTCAGAGGCGAGAATGTCATGCAGGGCTACTGGAAACGCCCTGAAGCGACAGCGGAGACCATTGTCAACGGCTGGCTTTTGACAGGTGACATGGGATACATGGATGAAGAGAGCTTCCTCTTCATCGTCGACCGCAAAAAGGATCTCATCATCTCCAAGGGGATCAATATCTATCCAAGAGAGATTGAAGACGCGATCGACGGCCATCCGCATGTGAAAGCCTCGGCAGTGGTTGGTATCTTCGACGAGAAGAGCGGGGAGATCCCCATTGCTTACGTAGAGCTTGAAGAGGAAGTCGAAGCGCTGGATGAGGCGGGTCTTAAAAAGCATCTGCGCAGCCAGCTTGCCAACTTCAAGCTGCCAAAGCAGATACATGTCATCGAAGAGCTTCCCAAAAATGCGACAGGAAAAGTGCTCAAACGGGTGCTCAAAGAGCAGCTTGCCAAAGCGGAGGTAGCCAATCAAAGCACTGATTAACGCCAGGGTGATTGCAGGCGGCACGATATATGATGATGTAACCATTCTTTTTGACAAAAACATACATGTTATTGACAGAGGTGTCAATACGCAAGGGTGTGATATTGTCGATGCGAAAGGCGCATTCGTCTCGGCAGGATTCATCGACATCCATATTCACGGCAGCGGCGGTGCGGATGTGATGGACGCTACACCCGAAGCGCTTGAAATCATTTCTAAAACGCTGGTACAGACCGGTACCACCTCCTTTCTTGCCACGACGATGACCATGGCGCCAGAGCGCATCGATGCGGCGATCGACAATGTGCGTAAGTGTCAGGAGCGTGTACATGGCGCGAAGATTCTGGGTGTACATCTTGAGGGCCCTTTTATCAACCCTGTCAGACAGGGGGCACAGGATGCAAGCTTCGTTCAGAATCCGCGGCTCTCCACCATAGAGAAGCATATGGACCTGGTCAGGATGATCACGCTTGCACCGGAAGTGCGCGGCGCGGAAGTATTCATCCGTGAGATAAGAGAGAAGTATCCGGAGGTACTGCTCAGTATCGGCCACTCCGATGCCACCTACGAGGAGGCAACAGAGAGCTTTGCGTTCGGCATTCGCCACGCAACCCACCTCTTCAACGCCATGCCGCCGTTAGCACACCGTGCACTCGGTATTGTTGGTGCAGTGTTTGACGATGCGCGTATCAGCTGTGACATCATTGCCGACCTGGTGCACCTGCATCCGGCTACACTGCGTATGGTGTGGAGAGAAAAACAGGAGCAACTCATTCTCATTACCGATGCGATGCGTGCGGGGTGCATGAAAAACGGGTGTTATGACCTTGGCGGACAGCAGGTAGAGGTGACAGACGGTAAGGCGAGACTTGCAGACGGTACACTTGCAGGCAGTGTGTTGAAGATGAATGAAGCGGTACGCAATATGGTAAAACACACTTCGATGACACTGCCGCAGGCTGTCAGAAGTGTTACGGAGCTTCCGGCACAAAGGCTGCACCTTGAGAAGAAAGGAAGGCTGGAGGCGGGCTTCGATGCCGATATGGTCATCTTTGATGAAGGGTTGGGTATCATAGCGACATTCGTTGCAGGTGAAGCAAAATACCAAAGGAGTCTATAGATGTTCGGATTGTTCAAACGCAAAGTAAGAGAGGTGCATGCCCCCGTTGACGGGCAGGTGGTCGACATCACCGAAGTACCCGACGAGGTCTTTGCCGGTAAGATGGTCGGTGACGGTGTGGCGGTAAACCCCGTAAGTGACACCTTCTGTGCCCCCATAGAGGGTGTGGTCAGCAAGATCTTTTCGACAAACCACGCTTTCAGTATCAAGAGCGACAAGGACCTTGAGGTGATGGTGCACATCGGTCTTGAGACTGTAGCACTGGAGGGTAAAGGATTCGAACGTCTGGTTGAGGAAGGCGCGAAAGTTGCTGCGGGTGATCCCGTCATCAAGGCTGACCTGGCCTACATTGCAGAGCATGCCAAAAGTACTATCACCCCCATCGTCATTGCTGAAACGAGCGATGTCAAAAAGATCGAGAAGAAACTTCGCATTGTCAAGCAGGGTGATGTCGTTATGGAGGTGGAGTGATGCCGCAGTCCAATCCCGATATGACGATGTACATTCTCTATGCGGTGATCATCGTAGCGACCATTGTCATTTTGAAGATGCCGAAGAAAAAATAGTTTGTGTCGGCGCGAATTAATTCACGCCTCCAGAATAAGTGTATGTCTGGGTAAGTAAAGCTATTCGCTCTCTTTTTTAAGTACTTCTCTTATCTTTTCTGCAACCCCCTCGGCCCTTGCGCCAAGCACGATCTGAATGGAGTGCTTGTCGGGTCGAATGACCCCTTTTGCGCCGAGTGCCGTAAAATCTGCATCGTTGAGTGTTTCACTGTTGTTGACCCGCATACGCAGTCGGGTAATGCATGCATCGGTATCGACAATATTCTCTCTGCCGCCCAGCGCTTCGATGAACGCAGCAGCTTCGTCATTTTTCGTGTTTTTTGCACTCTTTGGTGTATCGTCGGAGAGTTCGGTTTCCATGATCTTCAGTTTGAACAACTTGATAGTGTAAAAGCTGAGCACGAAGTAGAGCAGTGCAAACACAAAACCAAGCGGAATGATGCGCAGCGGATGGGTGGAGAGCTTATAGTTGATGAGGTAGTCGATGAAGCCTGCCGAGAAGCCGAACCCTGCGTGAATGTCCAGTGCCTGCGCGGCGGCGAGTGCCAGTCCGGTAAGCAGGGCATGCAGGACAAAGAGTGCAGGGGCTACAAAGAGAAAGAGAAACTCCATAGGCTCCGTGATACCGGTTAGAAACGAGGTGAAGGCTACCCCTGCCAGAATGGCGGCAGCCTTTCTTCGGTACGCTTTGGGGGTATTGAGGTAGATGGCATAGGCCATGGCGGGCAGGCCGAACATCATCACCACATAGAAGCCCGACATATAGATGCCCGCACTCTTGTCTCCGGCAAAGAAGCGGTGCAGATCGCCGTTTGCGACAACCGCCACGCCATCCTTGATATAGTGGAACTCACCGATCTGGAACCAGAAGACGGAGTTGAGAATGTGGTGCAGTCCGATGGGGATGAGCAGGCGGTTGAGTACGCCGTAGATGAAGGTACCGATTTCACCCATGCCGATGATGGCATTGGAGAAGGCATCAATGCCGCTTTGGGCATACTGCCAGAAGTAGCCTGCGACCACCCCTACGACAATGGCCGCAAGTGCGGTGATGATGGGAACGAACCGCTTGCCGCCAAAAAAGCCCAGAAATTCGGGGACCTTGATGGTGTGGTAGCGGTTGTAGAGTGTTCCTGCGATGACACCGATGATGATGCCTACAAAGACACCCATGTTGACATCTTTGTCAATGGCGGTGTAAACCGCTTTTGCTATCAGCACACCCACCGCACCGCTGAGTGCCGCGGCACCGTCGTTGTTTTTGGCAAGGCCGTAGGCGATACCCACGCCAAAGAGCAGATCGAGGTTGGCAAAGACCGCCTCTCCGGCACTCTTCATCACAAGTGCAATCTCTCCGTCAAAAATATCACCGAATCCAAGCCTAAGCAGCAGTGCCGCCACAGGCAGTACCGCAATAGGGGTCATCAGCGCCTTGCCGATCTTTTGAAGCAGGTTAAACATGGCGTATCCTCTCTTTGGTTTGTGCTACCAGTCCCGGTGAGACACTCAGGGTCGTAATACCCGCTTCGATGAGGCGTGCGGTCGCTTCACCGTCGCCTGCGAGTTCCCCGCAGATGCTGACAGGTTTTTTCGCTTCGGATGCTACCTTCTCTATGGCGCGAAAGAGCGCTTCAGAGCGCGGATCGAGTGAGAGTGTGGGGTGCGTGCGCTCGATGGCGTAGAGGTACTGGTTGAGATCGTTGGTGCCAATGGAGTAGAAGTCGACGACTTCATTGAACTCCGGTAGCAAGAAGAGTACGGAAGGCACTTCGACCATCATCCCAAACGCTACGGCAGAGATATCGAGATTCTCTTTTGCTGCTACCGCTTTGGCAAAGGCTTTGGCTTTTGTAAATGTTTCCACGCTGTCGACCATCGGGAACATCACTTTGAGTGGTTTTCCCGCAGCTGCGGTGAAGATCGCTTTCAGCTGCTCTGCGATGAGGTCGGGGTGGCTCTCAAAGAGCCTGACACCGCGGATACCGAGAAAGGGGTTTGGCTCTTTGGGAAGATCGATGTAGGGAAGCGCCTTGTCTCCGCCCACATCGAGGGTACGGACGGTGATCTCATCGAAGAGGGAGAATATCGCTTTGTAGGCCTCTGTCTGCTCCTGCAGCGACGGTCTTCTCTCCTGAAAGAGAAACTCGGTACGCAGCAGCCCTATCCCCTCTGCACCGGCCTCCTTTGCCGCTCTGGCAGAGGCGGGGTCGGTTACATTTGCCAGTACCTTGATTTCCGTGCCCGAAGTGGTGGTTGCCGTATCGAAGCGTCTGGCATGCTGTGCCTCTTTTTGATTCTGGCTCTGTGTAAGCAGCCGCTTGGCCGTTTCAAGATCGTGTGGTGTAGGATTTACTACCAGCACGCTCGCAAAGCCGTCAAGAATAACCGGTTTCCCTGTCGTGTCTACAGTGTCACGTACGATCAGCGAAGGAATGCCCGCAGCACGCAGTAAGATGGCGGTGTGGGAAGTAAGGCTGCTTTTTTGCAGCACGACGCCCTCAAGCGTTTGGGGCAGCTGCTCCACCTGTGAGGGGAGCAGGTCGTCAGCCAGAAGTACAAAAGGAGTGGCGGGCCACGCCACTTCGGTTTTGTAGCCCATGGCGCTTTTGACGCGCCCGAGCAGGTCGCGGTAGTCGGTGATCTTTGCTGCCATGGCACCGCCCTCGAGTGTTGCGGTGGCATCGTTGACGGCAGCTTCAAAGGCTTCAAGTGTCTGAGCCTTTTGCGAAAGTGTCTCAAGCAGGGAGCGCTGCGCAAGGAAGATGGCACTCTCCGGTTGCGTTTTGTTCGCTTCATACTCCGCTGCAAGCGCGGTATTTACACTTTCAAGTGCTGCATGAAAGTCGGTATCGCTCTCTACTTTGTAGTGACGTTCACTGTATTGCCAAAGTGGTGCAATGGCGATACCCTGTCCAATAATCTCACCCTCAAGGGCCTCACCCTCATAGCGCTGTGCTGTTTTGTCGATCTGCTCAACAGCCTTGTCCTCTTGCATCAGCTTTTCGAAAACGGCAGTAAGTGCTTCAAGGGCTTCCTGGGCGTTTCTGCCTTTGCAGACAAGGTCAAAGTGGTCCCCCTTTTCAAGGTTGAGCGAAAGCAGGGCGTTGAGGTTCTTGGCATCAACGCTTTGCCCTCGGGTTTCAGCCTCAATGGATGCGGCAAACTTTTTAGCTTCAGTAGAAAAGACGGCTGCGGGGCGCAGGTGAAATCCGTTGGGGGAGGTGATGTGCAGTACCGTCGTGGCACTTTTTGCAAAAAAGCGGTCGAAGAGGCCCATGGCTTACTTCAGGTTCCGGACGCAGCGTACATAACGGTCATAGTATTCGGCGGCACGGCTGCTGGCACCCCGCTTGAAGTTCACGCCCCAGAACTCGTCATCCGCGTCGGCAACGGGCGTGCTGCTCCAGTAGAACGATTCGGGCTCGATGTAGTCGAAAGCTTTGAAGGTAGCAGGAGAGGTGCGGCTGTAGTCGACGATGCTAAGCAGTTCCTTGATGGTTGGCAGTCTCCAGTCGCTGTAGCCGCCGAGTTTGAGCGCTTTGCAGTAGAGCACCGCTTTGGGATGGGTGATCTTTACCTCTTTGACATGCGGGGTGTCCTCCCAGAGCAGGCCGGTACGGGTATCTTTGACCATCGTCGCTTCGGCAAACAGAAAGGCGGCAGGCAGCATCAGCAAAAAGAGGGCTTTGAACATGGAGGGCTCCTTGAATGGGTCTTTGGAAGATAGTATAGCAAATCAAAACAAAACTTTGCTATACTGAAAAGAAAATCAGGATCACACGATTGAAATATCTCATTGAATTTATAGAGGCCAAATCGGTCAAGAAAAGTACCGTCTACAAACAGCTCAAATGTACCGAAGAGGAGGCGAAGCTGGTGCAGTATGTCTGCCGTCGTTACGTCAAGGGCCTTGAGGAGGTTCCGGTACTGGAGATGCTGCAGGAGAACTTCCATGGTGAACCCTACCTCTACCTCAAGAAGCTGCCGCTGGTGAAGAATCTGCTCGATCTTGGATGGTTTGTTCAGATCAGCTTCGGGCAGGTCAAGGCGCACGACTTTTCGCAGCTGGAGCTGATCAACACTTCCGTAACGCCAAGCATGTCGCTGCTGCGACTCCTGGAAGAGGGGTCGCTGGAGCTCTCACTGCCGGAGATCAAACCCTATACCGACCATCTTGAGTACCTGCAGGATCAGTTCGATATGATCAGCCTGCTGCACAAGATCGCCACCTACAAGCAGGGGTTTGCGGACAACACGCTAAGCATCGGAAGGCTCAAGAACAAACTGACACTACTGACAAAGCGTATCGAAGAGCGTGTCAAGATGACAAAGACCCCCATCGTCGTTGAGGAGTTCTTCAAAGAGAAGCAGCTTGACGAGAAGGAGCAGCGTATCTTCCTCGCACTGCTCAAAGAGGAGTATAGCGGTGGAGAGGGGCAGTTTCGCGATATGAACACCCTCATTGAGCTTATCAGTTTCGATGAGTACGAAAAGATCAAAAACCGTGCGCTGCTTGAGGACGGTGCGAGGCTCATTACCGAAGGGATCATCGATTACGAAGAGATCCTCAACATGTTCGGTGGGGTCAGCCGTTCGTTCTACCTGCAGGAGGAGGTGATGCAGCGTATCATCCACCCCAAGAAAAAGAAGAAGGTCACCAAGCTTAAACTCGACGCGCTGGTCAAGGAGCAGGATATCTTCGAATACCTCAAACCCGAAACCACGCTTGATGACGTGGTGCTTCACCCCAAAACGCGCGAGACGCTCAACAATGTCGTCAAACAGGTCGACAAAGAGGTCTTCAGAAAGTTGCGTGAGTGGGGTATCAAGGACAAGCGCAAGAGCATCGATGCGCGCATCATCTTCTACGGTGCAGCAGGGACAGGAAAGACGATGACGGCGATGAGTCTTGCCAAGACGCTCAAAAAGCCCATTCTCTCTTTCGACTGTTCGAAGATCCTCTCGATGTATGTCGGAGAGAGTGAAAAGAATGTACGCCGCATCTTCGATGACTTCAGAGAGCTCAGCGCCAAAGCGAAGGTAGAGCCGATCTTGCTGCTTAACGAAGCCGACCAGTTCCTCAGTTCCAGAAGCGAGGGGGCTGGCAGCAGTGCGGACAAGATGCACAACCAGATGCAGAACATCTTCCTCGAGCAGATCGAGCGTTTCGAGGGGATACTGATCGCTACGACCAACCTGCTTGGCAACATCGACAAAGCCTTTTCCCGCCGTTTCAACTACAAGATAGAGTTCAAAAAGCCGGGCAAAAAACAGCGTCTGCGTCTGTGGCAGTTCATGCTGCCCGAAAAGGCCGACTACGCCGAAGATTTCGATGTGGAAACACTGGCGAAGTTTGAACTTACCGGCGGACAGATCAACTTGATCATCCGAAATACCGCCTATAAAGTGGCGGTAAGAGAAGAGAGTATCTTTACACAGAAAGACTTTCTCGAAGAGATAGAAAAGGAGCTTGGCAGCAGCTTTGACGGCGCCAAGAGTATGGGCTTCAAAGTTTAATGATTATTTTACTATCTGTGCCTTTGCACCGATGAGTCCGATGAGTCCGTTCTTGACATTGAGCGGTGTGAAGCCGTGCTTTTCGAGGATGCGTGACGCGCTCACACTGCGGCTGCCGCTGCGGCAGTAGACGATGATGGGCTCTTTTCTGTAGGCAGCCAGTTTCTCCAGACTTGTTTCGAGTTTGCCCAGCGGAATGAGTGTGGCACCAGGCAGATGGCCCTGCCGGAACTCTTTGGGCGTACGCACATCGAGGATGGGTATGTCGGGGTTCTTTTCGATGCGCTCGAGCGCCTGCTGCGGGGTGATGGTCTCGAAGTTGGCGAAGATCCACCCTTTCGTGTAGGCAAACCAGACTACCAGCAGTACCATTGCGACCCAGTAGAGGGAGTTGATTACCTTTTTGGACATAGATACCTCTTTTCACTATTATTTATTATCGTTTGCATAAAAACCGATTATCATTTTTTTGGCTAATTGTAGCAGATTTTCGGTTGTTTCACATAGTTACAGTAGGACAATTACACACTTCAGGCCCAAACGCGTCCGACTAGTTTAATCATCTTTTGGTTAATATAGGCGTACTATTCTGAGAATACTCTGCCGCTGGCGGCGGAGAAGAATGAAACTTAGCTAAGGGATTACTATGACTCATGTAATTACGCAACATCCGTATTACGGTGTGTTTATACTCTTCGTATTGACCACGGTTGCATTTGCCGCAACGCTCTACCTGGCGCGGCTGATCAGCCGTAAACTCGCCAAGCTCGATACCGAGAAACTGAAACTGACGATCTACGAGTGTGGACCGGAAGTGACCAAGCAGCCTAATACGATCTCGGCACAGTTCTACCTGATCGCCCTGCTCTTTATCCTCTTCGATGTGGAGATCATCTTTATGTTCCCATGGGCGATCGACTTCAAACTGCTTGGATGGTTCGGTTTTGCGGAAATGATACTGTTTATTGTACTACTCGCGATTGGTTTCGTATATGCATGGAAGAAAGGAGCACTTGAATGGCACAGCATCAAGTAAATTACGCCAGCTCTGCTGGCTTGCCGATAGCACTGACTACGGTAGATCACCTGGTAAACTGGGGACGAAGCAACTCGCTTTGGCCATTGACGTACGGACTCGCATGTTGTGCGATCGAGATGATGGCTTCGGGCGCATCACGCTATGACTTCGACCGAATGGGAACGATCTTCCGTGCCTCGCCAAGACAGGCGGATGTGATGATCCTTGCGGGAACACTCTCCAAGAAGCACGCGGAGTTCGCCAGACGTCTCTATGACCAGATGACGGAGCCAAAATGGGTCATCTCGATGGGCTCGTGCGCCAATACCGGCGGTATGTTCAACACCTACGCGACCGTACAGGGAGTTGACCGTATCGTTCCTGTGGACATCTACCTTCCCGGATGTGCACCGAGACCTGAAACGCTTCAGTATGCGATGATGATGCTGCAGAAGAAGATCAGACGCGAATCTGCAAATATGAAGAAGAACACCAAACAGAATCTGAGGTTAGTGTAATGAGAAAGTATACCCCCAAAGACAATGTACAGGCCAAATCATACTATACGGACCGCTACTGGGTTGCACCGAGAGTGCCCAGAGAAGCGGTAGAAGAGGGCACACACTTTGCCGATGTGGTCAAGGCGATGGAAAAGTTCGCCAAAGAGAGCTACATCGAAGTCGGTACACTCGTCATCCACATCGACGCCAAAGAGAACTTCGAAGCGATCAAGACACTCAAAGAGCAGTGCGGCTACACGCAGTGCTCCGAGCAGAGCGCGGTGGACTATCTGGCACAAGACGGCGAGTTCGAACTCTTCTACCAGTTCCTCAACGTCAACGAAGCCAAGCGTGTGCGTATCGTCTGCCGTATCAAGAAGGGTGAGGCGATAGAGTCGATCGTACCCCTTTTCAACTCGGCGAACTTCGCAGAGCGTGAAATGTTCGATATGTTCGGTATCAAGGTCAACAACCATCCGTTCCTCAAACGTATCATCATGCCCGACGACTGGGAAGGACATCCGCTGCTCAAGACCTATCCTCTGCATGGAGACGAGTTCGCATCGTGGTATGAGGTCGACAAGATCTTCGGTAAAGAGTACCGTGACATCATCGGGCCGGAGAACCGTGACCCTGCACGTATCGACCGC
The DNA here is from genome assembly GCA_026996325.1 of Sulfurovum sp. GTDB lineage: Bacteria > Campylobacterota > Campylobacteria > Campylobacterales > Sulfurovaceae > Sulfurovum. The sequence goes on along the minus strand of JALWLU010000036.1, from coordinate 42,668 downwards.
TACGACACCAAGCGCTTCTCGAGAGTCGGTTACGAAGTACCGTTCGGTGAAGATATCTCCGAAGGCGAAAAAGAGCAGCCGATCGAATATAGCGAAACGCTGCTGGTTGACTATAACAAAGACTCCGGCAAACAGCTGGACCACAGAAAGTAAGGGGAGAGTATGCAACAGCCAAATAAATTAACACCGTTCTTCGAAAACCTCAACTTCGAGCGTGACGACAACACGATGGTGATCAACTTCGGTCCGCAGCACCCCTCCGCACACGGCCAGCTCAGACTCGTTCTCGAGCTTGACGGCGAGCAGGTGGTCAAGGCGTATCCTGATATCGGGTACCTCCACAGAGGTATCGAGAAGATGGCCGAAAACATGACTTACAACGAGTTCCTCCCTACGACGGACAGACTCGACTATATCGCTGCGACATCGAACAACTATGCCTACGCATTGGCAGTTGAGAAGCTGCTTGGCATCGAAGCGCCAAGACGTGCCCAAGTGATCCGTACGATGCTGCTGGAGATCAACCGTATCATCTCTCACCTCTTCTTCATCGCTACACACGCGCTCGATGTCGGTGCGATGTCGGTATTCCTCTACGCATTCCGCGAAAGAGAGTTCGGAATGGACCTGATGGAGGACTACTGTGGTGCCAGACTGACACACTCAGCGGTACGTATCGGTGGTGTGCCTCTGGACCTTCCCGATGGTTTCATCGAAAATATGATCGCATGGTGTGACAAGGTCGATTACGAGGTGAAAAACACCTATGAAGCGCTTCTGACAGAGAACCGTATCTGGAAAATGCGTCTTGAGGATGTGGGTGTCATCTCGGCTGAAGATGCCCTCAACTGGGGATGTACCGGGCCTATGCTCAGAGGCTCCAACGTCAAGTACGATATCCGTAAGGAGGAGCCGTATGAACTCTACGATGAACTTGACTTCGATATCCCTGTCAGTGACAGATGCGACTCCTACGGGCGTTATATGCTCTATATGCAGGAGATCTACCAGTCTACGCGCATCCTCAGACAGCTTGTGCCGATGTACAAGGAGAGCAGCCCTGAACTGATGGCGCACGCACCACAGTACATCTCCGCACCGAAAGAGGAGATCATGACGCAGAACTATGCGCTGATGCAGCACTTCGTACTGGTCACACAGGGTATGCGTCCGCCAAAAGGTGAAGTCTACGTGCCGACAGAGTCGCCTAAGGGTGAGCTGGGCTTCTACATCAAGTCCGAAGGCGAACCGTACGCCTACAGACTCAAGTGTAGAGCACCGAGCTTCTTCCACACCGGCCTGCTGCAAGACATTCTTGTAGGTACATATATTGCTGACGTCGTTACGATCATTGGTTCTACCAATATCGTATTCGGTGAAGTCGACCGTTAAGGAGAAGAGCGTATGAAACGATATGATTTAAGACATTTGCACGACGATTTTTACGACAGAATGGCGGAACTGATCGACCAGGGACTCAAGGTCGGTGAAGTGGGTATCTTTCTGTTCGAAGTGGGAGACTTTTCTCACATTCAGCGCTCTGCGGACTTCATCAAGGAGCTTGGGCACGATCTGATGAACTCACTGAAGTTCAACGAAGTCGACTGGACGATCGTGGTCAAAAAAGTGGATGAGGAGACGCGCAAGGCAAGGGCCGAAGCGGTAGAGAAAGCACGTATCGAAGCGGAGCAGAAAGCAGCAGAGGCAGCCAAGGCAGCTGAAGAGAAAGCAAAGGCGGAAGCTGCGGCAGCCGAAGCGAAAGCAAAAGAAGAGGCTGAAAAAGCCGCTGCAGAAGCAAAAGCGAAAGAGGAAGCCGAGGCCAAAGTGAAGGCTGAGGAAGAGGCTAAAGCAAAGGCGGAAGAGGAAGCCAAAGCCAAGGAAGAGGCTGAGAAAGCAGCTGCTGCCAAAAAAGGTGATGACAAGAAAGCACCAGCCAAAAAGGCTGCCGAGAAAAAACCGGCTGCCAAGAAAGCCGAAGAAGCGCCCAAGGGTGACGATCTGACCAAGATCAAAGGGATCGGAAAAGCCTATATGGAGAAGCTCAACAGTGAAGGCATCTACACCATCGAGGATGTCGCCAAGATGACCAAAGAGCAGATCCAGATGATGGAAGAGAAGTACTCCTTCAAGGGGGACTTCAAAGAGTCTGTGGCAGATGCGAAAAAACTGCTGCAAGCAAAGGCTAAATAATGTCACGCGTAGTATTCTCTACTTGGAGGGGCGAGTTTATCGATAACCGCGGTAAGCTCTCCGACGAGTGGGAGGAGTCTGGATTCAAACTGCCGGAGACCTATGACGGTGATACCAAGTCCAAAGCCTTCATCGGATGGGACGGCGTGGCGATCTTCAATGAAGATATCGACGCGGTAGAGCTTGCCTCCAAATATGCGGCACAGTATCAGGAGTACTCCGAAGCGTGCGGACGATGTGCACCGGGGCGCTGGGGCGGACGTATTCTCTACGACCTGCTCGACAAGATCGCAAGAGGTGAGGGAACGCACGACGATATCGCCCACCTCAAAGAGGTTTCCGAAACGATGATGGCAACCTCCAAGTGTGAGATCGGGAAGACGGTGCCAAAGCCGATTCTGGACCTGATGGAGCACTACAAGGAGCAGTTTGATACCTGTATCGATGCGCAGCAGCCCTCCAGGCACTATGGTGGAGACACCTCATATATAGCGAAGGTGACGGCACCCTGTACCGATATGTGTCCGGCACACGTCGACATTCCCGCCTACATCGAGGGTGTACGCGATATGATCTTTACCGACTCTCTGGCAGCGACACGCCAGACGATGCCGCTGGCGCATACCTGTGGACGTGTCTGTCCGCATCCGTGTGAAGATGCCTGTCGACGTATGAACCTGGACGAGCCTATCTCCATTATGGAGCTCAAGCGTATCGGTGCGGACTACGAGACCGATCACGCACTGCCGTGGCAGCACCCGTTCGAGGTACAGCCTCCGCGTAATGACGGTAAGAAGGTTGCCATTATCGGTGCGGGGCCTGCAGGATTGACTGCAGCATACTACCTCGGTATCCAGGGGATCCATGTCGATATTTTTGAAGAGCTGCCTGTAAACGGTGGTGAGGTGGCCGTAGGAGTACCGGAGTACCGAATGCCGGTTGAAAAGTACAACAAGGACATTCAACTGGTGCTCGATCTGCCCACAGTACATATACACAACAACCACCGTGTCGATGCAGAGCGTCTCAAGGAGATCGATGCCGCGTACGATGCGACACTGCTGGCATTTGGTACGCGACTCTCCAAAAAGGTGCGTGCAGCCAATGAAAACCCGAAAATGGGCGGATACTGGGGTGCGATTGCGATGCTCGACAAGGTCAACCTCTGGAACAAGTACGGTATCGGATCTCCCGCTTCCAACGAGCTGAAAGACAAGGTCGTCGTCTGTGTCGGAGGTGGATTTACCTCGATGGACGTTGTACGCTGCTCCATCCGTGAGGGTGCAAAGAAGGTCATTATGCTCTACCGTCGTGACGAGAAGACGATCATCCGTAACACGACCTACGAGGAGTACCATGAAGCGGTCGAAGAGGGTGTCGAGTTCATCTTCCACTCCGCCATCGAAGAGATCTTCGATGACGGTGAGAAGATCACCAAGCTCAAGGTCAACCGCTTCGAACTGGTCCCCGACCCTAACGGTGGACGACCGCAGCTTCAGAAGATCGAAGGGGCGGACTTCTTTATTGAGTGTGACTACCTGATTCCTGCAGTCTCCCAGTCGGCAGACCTGCAGATTCTGCCTGAAGAGTGGAATATCGAGCTTACCTCGTGGAACACGATCCTGACCAACGGAAGGGACTTTATGAGCTCACGTCCGGGTCTCTTTGCTGCAGGTGACTGTGAGTACGGGCCGATGACCATTGTCAACGCTGTCGGACAGGCACGCCGCGCCGCATCGGTTATCAGCCGTTACATCTACGACGGCAAGGTGAGCCTGACCGATGAGGAGATCATGGAAGATCATCTCAACAAGCTCAAGGTTTACGACAAGAACGAGAAGATCACCGGTTGGATGCCGGGTCTGCCGCGTGCGGTAAGTGAGAAACTCGGCGTGGACGAGCGTAAAGACAACAACAAAGAGGTCAACCTCGGCTTTACCGGTGAAGAGGCGATTGCCGAAGCGGAGCGCTGTATGCGTTGTTACTATATCTCAATGGTGGCGGTGTAGCATGGGTGTACACAATTCGATCAATACCGGAAAACCGATCACCGTCACGATTGACGGCAAGGAGTGCAAAAGCACGTTTGGCAAGACCATTCTCGAGATCGCCAGAGAGAACGACATCTACATCCCTACGATGTGCTATCTGACCAAGGTGCAGCCCATCGGCGCGTGCCGAATGTGTGTCGTCAACGTCGAAGGTGTCGAAGGGATGATCCTCTCCTGCCAGGAGAAGGCAGTCGACGGTGCGGTCATTACGACCAATAACGATGCGCTCTTCAAAGAGCGTCAGAACATTATGCGCCTCTACGATGTCAACCACCCGCTCGAGTGCGGTGTATGTGACAAGAGCGGCGAGTGCGATCTACAGAACAAGACAATGGAGTTTGATGTCGACGTACAGCACTTTACCGCGCGTGACCAGCACAGACCGGTGGAGAACTGGGGCTATGTCTCCTACGATCCTGCTCTGTGTATCATGTGTGAAAAGTGTGTGCGTGTCTCTACCGAGATCACCGGCGATGAAGCGCTGAAGGTGAAGTTTGGCGGTTACGGTTCGACAATCATCAATGTCAAAAAAGAGCGCAACTACGCTTCACTGGGTGAAGCGGCGGCGGTATGTCCGGTGGGCGCACTGGTGCAGACGCACTTCAAGTACACTACAAACGCTTGGGAGCTTGAGAAGATCCCATCTGCGTGTCCGCACTGCGGCGGCGGATGCCAGATGTATTACGAGGTCAAGAATGAAAAGATCTACCGTGTCACCAACGAGTACGAGTTCACGAATCTCTGTGGTGCGGGGCGCTTCGGCTACGACTATGCCAACGAGGGTGTAACAAAAGATGCACAGGCGTTCGAAGCGGCAGTGGAAGCGTTCAAAAAGGCTGACAGTGTCATCT
>JALWLU010000036.1:0-37566 GCA_026996325.1 Sulfurovum sp. | reverse complement strand
GCGCTGATCCTTCAGAAGCTCAAAGAGAAGCTCGGCTTCAAGCTGGTATGCCATGAGGCACGCAGCTACCAAAAGTTCATGGAAGCCTACAGCAGGGTCAGCGGCAAAAGTCTCTATGGCGGAAACCTCAAAGCGCTCTCAGAGTCGCAGGGGGTCATCGTGCTTGGAACGCGTATCAACGACGATTCGCCGACGTTGAAGTACCACATCAATATGGCAAGCAAATGGCAGCGTGCGCGTGTAGCCTACATGCACCCGATCGAAGATAGCGAGATGCAGCATATCGTCACGCAGTTCATCAAGTATGAGGCCGGAAGCGAAGAGGGGGCTGCGGCGTTGTTGGCGCACACCCTGCTTGCCGATGCCGATATTCCCGAAAGTGTGCGAAGCGTACTGGACGATCTTGATATCGGCAACCTGAGTGCCGAGAGCAACATCGGCGAAGAGGAGCTTGAAGCGCTGCGCAAGTCGCTGCTGAAGCGTCACGGTTTCTCGCTGGTGGTAGGTGAAGACCTCTATGCCCATCCGCGTGCCGAGCAGATCGCTGCGTGGGTGGCACTGCTCGAGCGCTATGCCGGGTTCAACGTCATATGCGTACCGCCGGCCGGCAACGCGATAGGTGTTTCGTTGATATGCGATCTTGACGAAGTGGCTGAGGGGAAAACTGTCGGCTATAACGTCAAGGCAGACTTTACCCTCTCCGCACTTGGAAACGGTGATCTGGACATGCCGGCACTCAACCAGCAGGAGGGGACACTGACAACGGTGGACAAGCGTGTCGTACCGATGCATGTGGCGCTTCCGTATGGCGGTTATGTGCTTAACGACATTGCCAATGCACTGGGGCTGAAGGCTACCTACACGATCGACTATACCGTGCAGCTTCCGCAGGTAGCCGGCTTCAAAGCCGTAGCGTTCGACGATCTGCCAGAATATTTCGACATGGTGGGCAACGAACACCGCGGCTACCTGCTTGCGCCGCAGGAGGTGGCAGAGGAGCTCGCACTCGAAGAGGTAGGTGAGCTTGACACCTTCGATGGCGCGGTAGTCTACCGCTGCAACCCTGAAGACCACTTCTCGCCGTTTACGGCGAAATCGCCGCTGCTTGCGCAGGAGGCGGTGCTGACAGGTTCGCAGCAGTTTGCGACAGTGACGAAGCTGAAAGATGGCGAGCATATCTCTTTTGAGATAGACGGAGTACGCTTTGAACGCATGTTTAAAATCGATACAGAGATGAAGGGAACGATCGCGCTTAACCCCACGTTTGACATGGGATTAAGTGCATCTTTGCTATCCTCTTACAGATTTAGCAGACTGTCATTTGAGAAGTGCAACAACGATAAGATAGGAAACAACGATGAGTGAAGTTAAAACAGTAGAGAATATGGTCTCCATCACGATCGATGGCACGACCTATCAGGCGAAAGAGGGAGAGTACATACTCAACGCGGCACGCGCGAACGATGTATTCATCCCCGCAATCTGCTACCTGACACGATGCAGCCCGACACTGGCATGCCGCCTCTGTCTGGTCGAAGCCGACGGCAAGCAGGTCTATGCCTGTAACGCCAAAGTCAAGGATGGTATGGAGATCACGGTCGATACGCCGAATATCCTCGAAGAGCGCCGTGCGATCATGGAGGTTTACGATGTCAACCACCCGCTGCAGTGCGGTGTGTGTGACAAGAGTGGCGAGTGTGAGCTGCAGAACTATACGCTGGAGTTGGCGGTCGATTCCCAGAGCTATGCGATCCAGGATACCAAGCGTGAAGTGAAGGACTGGAGTACGGTACTTCACTACGATGCGGCACTCTGTATCGTCTGTGAACGCTGTACAACCGTCTGTAAGGATATGATCGGTGATGCGGCGATCAGTACGACAAAAAGAGGCGGAGAGCCTCTGGACAAGGCGTACAAGGAGACGATGCCAAAAGATGCCTACGCGATGTGGAACAAGCTGCAAAAATCGATCATCGCGCCAAGCAACGGTACGGACTACACCAACTGTTCGGACTGTGGCGAGTGTACGGCGGTCTGCCCTGTCGGCGCACTGACAGGACGCGATTTCGTCTATACGTCAAATGCGTGGGAGCTCGAGCGTGTACCAGCTACCTGTGCACACTGCAGCTCCGGATGCCAGATCTACTACGAGAAGAAGCACACATCCGTCTTTGACAGAAGTGAGAAGATCTACCGTGTCACCAATGAGTGGAACTATGTCTCTCTCTGCGGTGCGGGACGTTATGGGTATGACTTCGAAAACAGGGTAGAGGGCAAAGACGAAGCGGCATTCAATGCGGCCGTCGAGGCCTTCAAAAAGGCGGAGACGATCCGCTTCAACTCTGTCATCACCAACGAAGAGGCGCTGATGCTTCAGACCCTCAAAGAGAAGATGGGCCTCAAGCTGGTAAACCCTGACGCAAGAGCGTTCCAGAAGTTCCTGGGGGCCTATGCGAAAGCGGCAGGACAGTCACTCTACAGCTACGACTTCAAAGAGGTGATGGCAACAGACTTCGTGATCAGCGTGGGTGCGTCACTGCGTAACGACAACCCCAACGCGCGCTATGCGTTCAACAACATCCAGAAGATGAACAAGGGTGCGGGACTCTACTTCCACCCGGTAGGCGATAATCTCGTGCCGACATTCGGAAAGAACATCGAAGTCTTTACCCATAAAGTTGGTCTTGAAGAGGCGGCACTCTATCTTGTGCTCGATCTCTTCGCTGACAAAGAGAAGCTTCCCGAAGATGTCAAGTCCTACCTTGAGAGCTTCAAGAGCACGACAACGAAAACCGTTAAAGAGAAGGTGATGAAAGAGGTTACCGAGACGGTGATCGACGAAGAGACAGGTGAAGAGAAGCAAGTGACCAAGAAGGTACCTGAGATGGTCGAAAAAGAGGTCACTGTCGAGAAGAACGGACTGGTGGAATTGCTTGGCAAGGATAGCGATGCCTTCGATGCTGCTTTCGAGAAGATGATGAAGAAGAAAGAGAGCTTCTCGATGATCATCGGTGAAGATCTCTACTTCCACGACAGAGCGGAGAATATCGCGAAGCTGATCGCACTCATCGAGCAGACGACACCGGTACGTGTCGCAATGATCCCGCCAAAGACCAACTCTCTGGGTGTCGCACTCATCTGTGATCTTGACGATGAGGCAACAGGATACACGATCGGATACAACGAGAACGGAGATTTCAGACTCTCCGCGCTGGGTGACGGTGACCTGGATATGCCTGCGATGAACCAGCAGGAGGGAACACTGACCAACATGCACAAGCGTGTCACACCGACAAACGCGGCACTGGAGTACAACGGGTACGAACTCAACGACCTGATGAAAGTGCTTGTCGGAGCACCGGAGCTGACAGTGGACTGGACAGAAAAGCTTCCTGTAGAAAAAGGCTTCAAAACAGCGAAGTTCGACGACCTGCCAAACGGTTACCTCAATGACGGTACCGAGAATCGCGGATACGCGCTTGAGAACATCACGTGTGAAGCCGATGCGGTTTCGGTAGAGAAGATCGACGAGAACAGTGTGCTTGAGGGTGAGATCGTCTACCGCTGCAACCCTCAAAGACAGTTCAACGACTTTACCGACAAAGCGCACGAGATCTTCGAGGGCTTCGGACTCTACGCAGCGCCGGAGAAAGCGAAAGCACTTGGCGAAAAGGTCGAGATCGACTTTGGCGGCAGGAGCATCACGGTCGATGTCATCGAAGATGAGCGTATGGAGGGAGATATCACCGCACTTGCAGACTTCAAAAGCGAAGCGGATGTCTACAGCCTCTTTGGGCCGTCACGCTACAGAAAAGTAACGATAAGAAAGGTGTAATATGGAAGTAGTAAGCTATAAAAACGTTGAGACGTTCGTACAGCATCTCCCTGAAGTGACCGCATTGGGTGTATGGATCAAGGCGATCATCATTCTGGCAGTCATCTCTGCGATCGCGGGATTCGGTACCTACGTTGAAAGAAAGGTACTTGCGTTCATGCAGCGAAGGCTGGGGCCGATGCATGTCGGACCGTACGGACTGCTGCAGATCATTGCTGACGGTATCAAACTCTTTACCAAAGAGGATATCGTACCGCAGAATGCCAACCGGTTCATCTTTATGGTCGCACCGGTCATTACAGCAGCAACCGCATTCATCGCGCTTGCGGCGGTACCGGTATTTCCCGATTTTACGATCCCGGAGTGGATTCCGGTAATCGGCGGTACATTTGTACCCTCTATCGCTTCTGACCTGAACGTCGGTATCCTCTTCGTTCTGGGTATGATGGCAGCAGGGCTTTATGGTCCGCTGCTTGCGGGTATGGCACAGGCGAACAAGTGGGGTATCATCGGTGCGGCGCGTACGGCGATCCAGTTCCTCTCTTATGAGGTCGTTACAGGGCTCTCCATCCTTGCACCGATCATGATTGTCGGTTCTCTTTCGTTTGTGGACTTCAACGCTGCACAGGCGGGTGGTATTGCGAACTGGCTTGTATGGAAGCAGCCGGTTGCATTCATCCTCTTCCTCATCGCAGGGTTTGCGGAGACCAACAGAACACCGTTTGACCTGCTTGAGCATGAAGCGGAAGTAGTTTCCGGATACGCGACAGAGTACTCGGGAATGCGATGGGGTATGTTCTTCATCGGTGAGTACGCCAACATGATTACGATCTCCGTTATCGCGGCGATCGTCTTCCTTGGCGGATACAGCACAGAGGGACTCGGATGGCTCTGGATCATGCTGAAGATCGCATTCTTTTTCTTCCTGATGCTGTGGGTAAGAGCAGCGTGGCCGCATGTCAGACCAGATCAGCTGATGTGGCTGTGTTGGAAAGTCTTGATGCCGATCGCGGTAATCAACGTCGTAATCACCGGTATAGTGATGATGGTATAAGGAGCAGTCATGGGTTTAGAACAATTTAAAAACAGAAACGTCGGCCAGCAGGAGTATGTACTGCTCGATCTCGAGCATACGCCTCAGAGCCCGATGGGTAAATTCAAACAGGTTGTCAAGCGTACCTTCAAGCCTGAGCTGTTTGTAGGACTTGGCGTCACGATGCGTGAAATGATCAACGCGCTTTTCAGAGGGCAGATGCACACGATCAAGTATCCGTTCGAGAAGCTGCCGATCTCACCGCGCTACAGAGCGATCCATGAGATGCTCAGACTGCTTGAGAGCGGCCACTACCGCTGTATCGGATGCGGACTGTGTGAAAAGATCTGTATCTCCAACTGTATTACGATGGATACACGCTACGACGAGAACCAGCGTAAAGAGGTGAGCGAGTATACGATCAACTTCGGACGCTGTATCTTCTGCGGATACTGTGCGGAAGTGTGTCCGGAACTTGCGATCGTTCACGGACCGCGCTACGAGACGGCATCGGAGCAGAGAGCGAGCTTCTCACTCTTTGAAGATATGCTCACACCGATCGACAAGCTCAACCTGCAGCAGGAGTACGACGGCTTTGGTGCCGTAACGCCTAATGCGGATGAGAACATTAAAAAAACGCCGTTAGCGTATTAAGGAGAACATATGTATGAAGCTATAGCCTTTTACCTCTTTTCGGCACTGACCATCGGGCTCTTCCTTATTACGGTAATGAGCAAGAACGTCCTCTACGCGATGACGTCACTGGCTGCGGGAATGGTACTGATTTCGGGATTCTTTTTTATCCTCGGAGCGGATTTCCTCGGTGTGGTCCAGCTGATCGTCTACGTCGGAGCGGTCATGGCACTCTACTCGTTTGCAATGATGTTCTTCGATGCGACACGTGACATCAAGGAGAAGAATACACCTGCATCTCTGGTCTTCCTGCTTGGCGGACTCAGTGCGCTGGTGCTGGTATTGATGTTCGCAGGCCCTATCCACTCCGAAGCGATCCAGGCACTCTACCCGATGCATGAGGGTGTCGGCAACGCACAGGATGTCGGTATCGTACTCTTTACGAAGTACCTTGTACCGTTCGAAGTGGCCGCAGTGATGCTGCTGGTTGCGATGATCGCAGGTATCATCCTTGCTGGCAAGAAGATGGATCAGAGTCTGACCAAAGATACCAGCGTCGATGACGAAGATGAAATACTCAAACAAAAGGATGCAAAATGATTGGCCTCTCACACTATCTGATCGTATCGGCGATCCTCTTCTCTATCGGCCTTATGGGCGTACTGAGAAGACGAAACCTGCTGATGCTCTTTTTTGCGACCGAGGTAATGCTCAATGCGGTCAATATCGCATTTGCGGCGATTTCACACTACTACAACGATCTGACAGGCCAGATGTTCGCATTCTTCATCATCGCCATTGCGGCAAGTGAAGTGGCAGTCGGTCTTGGAATTTTGATCGTTCTGTATAAAAAACACGGCAGTCTCGATCTTGATGATCTTGCAACGATGAGGGGGTAAGCATGGAAGGTTTAGTATATATCGCGCTCTTTGCACCGTTTGCAAGTTCACTCTTTGCAGCGCTGTTCGGAATGAGCGAGCGGAAGATTTTTGTAGGGGTTGTCGCATCGATACTGCTGACGATCTCCTTTGTAGCGTCGGCAATGCTGGCGTTCTATGTCTATGGAACGGGACACGCCGTACATGTAACGATGATGGACTGGATCAACGCAGGTGACCTGCGCATTCCGTTTGGTTTCGTTGTCGACCAGGTATCCGTAACGATGATGACGGTTGTGACACTGGTCTCTACGATCGTTCACATCTACTCTATCGGATATATGGACCACGATAAGAGCTTCAACCGCTTCTTCTCGTATCTTTCCGCATTCGTCTTCTCGATGATGGTACTGGTCATGTCCGACAACTTCGCCGGACTATTCATCGGCTGGGAAGGGGTTGGTGTCTGTTCATGGCTGCTGGTCGGCTTCTGGTACCACAAGCCGGACGTCTCAAGAGAGGAGAACCCGTCGATTTCTCCATCATGGGCGGCGAACGAAGCGTTCATTATGAACCGTATCGCCGACCTTGGAATGCTGATCGGGCTCTTCATCCTCTACTGGAATGTAGGAAGCCTGCAGTATGACGAAGTCTTTGCGGCAGTACCGTTCCTTGACGGCACGGTACTCAACGCGGCTGCCCTTGCACTCTTCATCGGAGCAATGGGTAAATCGGCACAGTTCCCGCTGCACACCTGGCTTACAGACGCGATGGAGGGTCCTACTCCGGTATCGGCACTGATCCACGCGGCAACGATGGTTACGGCGGGTGTATTCCTCGTTATCCGTGCAAACCCGCTCTTCAGCCTTACGCCTGAAGTGAGCTACTTTATCGCGGCACTGGGTACCTTCGTTGCCTTCTTCGCGGCATCGATGGCGCTTGTGAACAGAGACCTGAAGCGTATCATCGCCTTCTCGACACTCTCACAGCTTGGGTACATGTTCGCAGCTGCAGGTCTGGGTGCATACTGGATCGCACTCTTCCACCTTGCGGCACACGCCTTCTTCAAAGCGTTGCTCTTCCTGGGTGCGGGTAACGTCATGCACGCGATGCACGACGAGCTTGACATCTTCAAGATGGGTGGCCTTAAGAAGGTGATGAAGTGGACCTACCTCTATATGGGTATCGCATCCCTGGCACTGGCGGGTATTCCGTTCTTCGCAGGCTTCTTCTCCAAAGATGCCATCATCGAGACGGCATGGAACGAAGGGACTATCGTACTCTGGGCGATCCTGGTTGTAACTGCGGGAATGACGGCATTCTACAGCTTCAGACAGGTCTTCCTGACCTTCGAGGGTGACGAGCGCTACAAGCAGTACGGTATCCATCCGCATGAGATGTACCGCTACGTACTGATCGCGATGTCTCCGCTTGCTGTGCTGGCAGTGGTTGCAGGATTCGGTATGGAGGGCTTCGAGCACTTTGTGACCAAACTCCTGCCTGACTACCATATGAGTGAGCACACGCACCACATTGCGTGGATCCTTGGACTGGTCGTACTGGTATTTGCAGTCGGCGGTATCGCACTGGCATACAAGAAGTACTACCATGGTCTCAAGCGTGACGAGAAGCTGGAGAACAGCTGGTACTACAAGCTGCTTGCAAACCAGTACTACATCCCTGTGCTGTACGAGGAGTTCATCTCCAAGCCGTACGCAATGATCTCCGATGCGATGTGGAACAAGGTCGATATGAAGATCGTCGATGCGACGGTTGACGGTATCGCCAAGTTCCTCTACAAGACGGGTGACGAGACAAGAAAAATGCAAACGGGTAACCTCTCCAACTATCTGAACTGGATGGCGGTTGGTGCAGTGTTATTCCTGGTAGTCGCGGCTATATCCGCAGCGGCGATAGGTTAAGGAGAGATAGATGGATAATATTTTAAGTGTATTGATTTTCTTCCCTGCAATCGCCGGATTGCTTGGATTCGTGGTCGACAAGAAGAGCGCGAGGGCGTACGGTATCACCGTTGCGGCCATTGAGTTCCTGCTCTCTTTATGGCTCTGGTTCAGCTTCGATACGGGCAATGCCGGTATGCAGTTTGTGGAGATGATCCCGCTGATTCCTGATTTCGGTGTAAGCTACTACCTTGGCGTGGATGGTATCTCTCTGTTTATCATTCTGATGACGACACTGATGACGCTGATCGGTATGGTGAGTATGAGCATCGAGAAAGACATCAAGAACATGATCATCACGCTTCTCTTCCTCGAGATGACGATGGTCGGTGTCTTCGTTGCACTTGATGCGATCGTATTCTATCTCTTCTGGGAGCTCTCACTGGTACCAATGCTCTACATCGTCGGTGCGTGGGGCGGACCGCTGAGAGTATATGCGGCGATCAAGTTCTTCCTCTACACCTTCATGGGTTCACTGGTTATGCTGGTAGGTATGCTGTTTGTCGCCTACGTCTACCACAGCCTTACAGGGGTATGGAGCTTTGCGATCACTGACTGGTATGCACTGGTACTGCCGGTAAACTACCAGCTCTGGCTCTTTGCGGCATTCTTCCTTGGCTTTGCGATCAAGGTACCGATGTTCCCGTTCCACACCTGGCTTCCGTACGCGCACGGTCAGGCACCGACCATCGGTTCGGTTATCCTTGCTGCAGTTCTGCTGAAGATGGGTACCTACGGGTTTGTCAGATTCTCTCTGCCGATGTTCCCTGATGCATCCGTGATGATGATCACACCGATCGCTGTACTTTCGATCATCATGATCATCTACACAGCGATGGTCGCTTACGCGCAGAAGGATATGAAGCAGGTTATCGCCTACTCGTCCGTTTCACACATGGGTATCATCATGATCGGTATCTTCGCGATGAACAGCGAGGGTATCGGTGGTTCTGTGTTCCAGATGCTCTCACACGGTATCGTCTCGGGTGCACTCTTCATGCTCGTAGGTATCATCTATGACAGAAGACACACCAAGCTGATGAGCGAATTTGGCGGACTGGCAGCAGTGATGCCAAAGTATGCAGTCATCTTCGGGATCATGCTGATGGCATCGGTAGGTCTGCCGCTTACCATCGGGTTCGTCGGTGAATTCCTTGTTCTGCTTGGATTCTATGAGATCTCTCCGGTAATGACCATTCTTGCAGGAACATCCATCATCCTTGGAGCGGTCTATATGCTCTCTGTATTCAAGAAGAGTTTCTTTGGTCCTGTAACCAAAGAGGAGAACAAAAATCTCAAAGACCTCACAGCCAAAGAGACATGGTCACTGGTACCGCTGGTTGCCATTGTCATCTGGCTTGGTGTCTATCCAAAACCGGTGCTCGATCCTATCAACAAATCGGTCAACGCGATGCTGGTCTTCATGGAAGAGAAAGCGATCACGGCTGAAGCGAAGGATATTATCAAAGTACCGCAGTCAGCAACTAATGCAGGGGAGGTGAAGTAATGTTTGAACCAATTAAAGTAAGTTTGGAGAGTCTGAACCTCGTTACCCTGGCACCGATGCTGATCGCCATTGCCGGAGGTCTTGTCATTCTGGTTCTCGACCTGATCAATAGCAAGCTGCACAAGTCGCTCTACGTGATGTTGACGATCCTCATCCTGGTAGTCGACTTCGGTGCGACAATCGGTCTGAATGTCAACGAGCGCGGCTTCTTCGATGTTATGCTCATCGACGGCATCTCGATTATATCGCAGCTGCTGATCATCGTGGCGTCGATACTCTTTACGCCGCTTGCCCTGACGTCGAAGCGTTTCCACGAGTACTCGTACCCCGAGTTCTTCGCGCTCTTCCTCTTCATGGTGGCAGGCTTCCAGTTCATGGTGGCAAGTGACAACCTGATCCTGATCTTTGTCGGTCTTGAGACGGCGTCGCTCTCACTTTATACACTGATTGCGCTGCACAACAGAAGCAACTCTTACGAAGCGGCTGTGAAGTACTTTACGATGGGTGCGCTTGCAGCAGGTTTCTTCGCTATGGGTGCAGCAGTGGTTTATGCACTGACAGGTTCCATCGAACTCTACCAGGTCGCTCAGGTACTCTCTGCACGTCTGGGTGAGACCGGTATCATGGCGGCGATCTTCGGATCGTCCGTACTGCTGATGGTCACACTGGCGTTCAAGCTTTCGCTCTTCCCGTTCCATACATGGGCACCGGATGTCTACGAGGGTGCCTCTGCACCGCTTGCGGGTTACATGGCGATCGTACCGAAAATCGCGGCATTCGTCGTTGCGATCAGAATCTTCGGTATGTACCTTGATCTTGGTATCGAGTGGGTAAGAGTGATGATCCTTATTCTGGCAATCGTTACGATGACACTTGCGAATGTGATGGCACTGGTGCAGGAGGATGTCAAGCGTATGCTGGCCTACTCTTCCATTTCACATGCCGGTTTCATCATGGCGGCACTGGCGCTCGATACGACAGAGGGTACGACAAGTATCTTCCTCTATTACGCGCTCTTCATGTTCACCAACCTGGGTGCGTTCGCGATGCTCTGGATTTCACGCCACAAAGTCAGAAAATTTGATGCACGCTATGACCATCCGTTCTCGAAGTTCGCGGGTCTGGTACAGATCATGCCTATGGGTGCGGTGATCATGGCACTCTTCATGCTTTCACTGGCAGGTGTACCGCCATTCTCTGTCTTCTGGGGCAAGATCTATGTCATGCAGGCAGCGGTCAACGCCGGCTACGTATGGCTTGCGATCATCATGGGACTCAACGCGGCAATCGCTGCATACTACTACCTCAAGCTGGTAGTCTACATGTTCCTCAAGGACCCGGTGAAGGATGTAGATACGGTCTACTACAACCTCTCAAAGCCGCTGATGGTAGTCATCGGTTTTGCAGCAGTTACGACTATTGCAGCTATCTTCTACGTCCAGCCGCTGGTCTCCTACCTCTACTACATGATCTCCGCTTCAGGATACTGATGCGAGATCCTGTTCGGCGATATTCGCCGAACGTTTCTATCTTTCTATCTTTTAACCTCTCTTCCTCTTTTTTGTAATATATTTGTTACTGGTGTATTGGTTATTGGTATATTGGGAAGCATATTCGTCATCCCGGACCTGATCCGGAATCTTGACGTTAATGTTGTTTGTGAACATGTTTCTTCATTTCTTTTTTCTTTGTGGCAGCACAAAGAAAAAGAGAAACGAAGCAAAGAAAAAAGAAAAGCTGATGTCCTGACGGATTGTCAAATACCTGCCATTCCATGGAAAGCTTCGATGACAATCTGAAGTAGTTTGGCCACTAAAGTTGTCATCCCGCACTTGATGCGGGATCTTGACGTTCTTTGGAAGGTTGACGCAAAGATTCCTGCTTTCGCAGGAATGACGTAGTTTTAAGCTTCACTTCAACCAACCCATGCAAAATTTACTCATTACTCATTACTCATTACTCATTACTCATTACTCATTACTCATTACTCATTACTCATTACTCATTACTCATTACTCATTACTCATTACTCATTACTCATTACAACAGCATTTTCTCAATCTCATCCAAATCTCCCCGGATAACATCTGTAAATTGCGACCGGTTAAAGGTTTCCTGCCGCTTGGCAAGGCGGCCTGTATTGACGGCGATCTTCTCTTCGAGGGTAGATTTGTCGTAGACCCCGTCAAGGTAGGCCAGTGTCTCTTTGATGCCGATGGCTTTCATGCAGCTTGGACTACGGGTATATCTCTTCTCAAGGGCGATGACTTCGTCTATGAGTCCCTGCTTTAGCATCAGTTTTGTCCTGAGACGGATACGCCTGCGAAGTGCATTTCTGGGCCAGAGGATTTCATAAATAGGCAAGGGGCCATCGATGGCGGGTTTTGGAGGATTTGCAGCAAAATGGATACTGGGTGCTTTCCCTGTTGCCACATGGACCTCCAGGGCTTTTTGTACTCTGTAGGTGTCACCAGGTGCAATTTGGCGCATATAGTCAGGGTCCAATTTGGCAAGTATATCGTAAACACTTTTTGGGTTTTGCATCTGCGTAGTAACCTCTCTTTGTTGCTCCTCTGAGAGTGGAGGCAGTTCACTGATTCCATCAAGGAGCATTTTCAGATAGAAGCTGGTACCACCGACGATGATAAGATGCTTTTTCGCAGTTTTGCACTCCTGGTATACTTCTTTGTAGAGGTTGATGAACGTGGTGACATCGAAGGGTTCGTTGGGGTAAAGATAATCAATGCCGTAGTGATGAATACCCTCTCTCTCTTCAGGTGTAGGTTTTGCCGAGACAATGTTGATCTCTTTGTAGATGGCAAGGGAGTCAAGTGAGAGAATGAGGGCATTTTTTTGCTTTGCTGCATGAATAGCCAGTGAGGTTTTACCTGATGCAGTGGGGCCGATGATGGCAAGTTGTTCAAAATGCTTCATAGTGTAATCATAACACTTTCGGGTTAAGGTGAAGGGTTAAGTGCGAAGAGGGTAGAATTGTGTATTACATTTTGGGAGTCTATATGGGGCTGTTTGACAAGAACAACCGTTTCAATATCGCCAATATCATCACCTTTGGCAACATCGCCTGTGGTGTAGCTGCGATGTATCTGATACAGCAGAACAACTTCTTTGCAGCGATCGTGCTTGCCTGGATTGCCGGTGCACTTGATATTGCTGACGGCAAGGTGGCACGGAAGTACAATCTCTCTACGGAGTTTGGTATCCAGCTTGACAGTTTTGCAGACTTTCTCTCCTTTGTCGTCATGCCGGCATTCCTGCTCTTTTATGCTGTCAAACACTATATGCAACTCTCTTTTACTGCAGAGGTAGTGCTTGGGGTTGTCTTCATCTGGTACATCATCTCCGGGCTCAGACGCCTTGTTGAGTTCAACCTCAAAGTCGATGCGGGTGAAGTGGCCAAGTACTTCGAAGGCGTTCCTACACCGCTTGGTGCCATACTGCTCTGGCTTGTCTATCTGTTGACAGCCTATGGTGTGTTGGCAAACGGTTATGTGGTTGCAGGGCTGGTGCTGGCAGTTGCATGGTCACTGAACTCCAAACTGAAAATACCGCACCCATGAGAGTGAAGGGTGAAGCGTGAAGAGTGAAGAGATAAAAAAGGGCGGATTGCTTAAAAAGCTGAACGACTTTTCAGAGCTGGTGATGTTTCAACATTCAGTCTTTTCGCTGCCGTTCATCTTCATTGCGATGCTGGTGGCGGCTGACGGGTGGTTTGGCTGGAGGCTCTTGCTGCTTGGTACCCTTGCGGCGGTCAGTGCAAGAAACTTCGCTATGGGTGTCAACCGCTACCTTGACAGGGATATTGACAGGCTCAACCCAAGAACGAAGCACCGTCCCTCCGTTGACGGCAGGGTAACCTCTGCACAGATGATCGGTTTCATCATTCTCAACGGTGCAGCCTTTGTCATGGTGGCCTATTTTATCAACGACCTTGCATTCAAACTCTCCGTGCCTATTCTGCTGGTTCTGGGTGCCTACACCCTTTTCAAGCGTTTTTCCGCACTGGCACATCTCATCTTGGGAGTGAGTCTCGGGCTTGCTCCCATAGCCGGTGCGATTGCCGTGCTGGGTACCATTCCATGGTGGTCGGTACTGCTGGCAGCGGGAGTGATGTTCTGGGTAGCGGGCTTCGACTTGCTCTATTCGCTGCAGGATATGGAGTTTGACAAGGCGCACAACCTCCACTCCATCCCTTCGCGTTTCGGTGCAGCAAATACGATGCGTATCGCCCGGGTGTTTCATCTGCTGACAGTGTTGCTCTGGTGGCTCTTTGTGCTTGACGCCGGGCTTGGTCTCTGGGCGAAGACGGCGGTGGTGTTTGCGGCACTAATGCTGACGTATGAGCACTACCTTGTCAACAAGGACTTTACAAAGATAGACAGGGCCTTTTTTACCGTCAACGGCTATCTTGGGTTTGTGTTTCTGATTTTGATTATACTGGAGGTGATGTAGATGGGTGAAGCGATAGTGTGGCTGCTGGCAGCGGCCGTAGTGATAGAGCTTGTGATGCTGATGGTGTGCTACAGCAACAACCGGGAACTCAAAGAGGCGAAACGCAAGGCTGACGAGATTATTGCCGTCAAGGACAAGACCATCGACAACCTGCAGGCGTCGCGTGTGGCGGTCAAAGATGTCATCGAGAACTTTTCGATGCATGGGGATGTGATGAAGCTTGTAGAAGAGGGCAAAAGCGTTGCACAGATCTCCGAAGCGCTGGGGATTCCTGAGAGCAAGGTATTGCTGATTATCAAGTTTGACAGGATCAAAAAAGAGCATGCCCCATCATAGCTGGCAGGAGATCCTCGAAGGCGCATACGCAGCACTCGATGCAGACTACCGTTCCTTTCTTGAAGCGGACAACGGCTATTTCCCGAACAAAGCCAATTATCTAAACGCGTTCAAAACCCTTCCAAGAAACAGGGTGCGCTACATTCTCTTCGGGCAGGACCCCTACCCAAGAGAAGAGAGTGCAGGCGGCTATGCTTTCATCGATGAAAAAGTAAATAGGCTCTTCTCCGAAAACGGACTGAGCAAAGAGGTCAACCGTGCAACATCGCTGCGAAACTTCATCAAGATGGCACTGGTGGCGCGTGGCGACCTGGATATTGACGATACGTCACAGGATGTGATCGCTACTGTTGACAAAAGCGATTTGATAGATTCCATCCTCGAACTCCGCCACAACTTCGAAAAGAACGGTGTGCTGCTGCTCAACACTGCCCTCATCTTTACGGACAAAAAGAGTTCATCCAAACACATCAAAGCGTGGCAGCCCTTCATGCAGTATTTGCTCAATGCCTTGGCAGAAGATGCGCCTAAGCTGATTCTCTTCGGTACGCATGCCAAAGCACTGAAGCGCTCACTCGATCTTGAAGCTTTTGAAACAGTCGAGCTCGAACACCCCTACAACCATACCTTCATAGGCAATGAAAAGGCACTGGAACTCTTCGGTCCGATGCAACTACTTGAAAAGTAAAGTTTTTTTCGCTACAATTCGCTCACCAAATATCGCAGTATACTTCTTGTGTGCACTCTTAGCTTAGCTGGATAGAGCATCGGTTTGCGGTACCGAAGGTCACAGGTTCGAATCCTGTAGAGTGTACCACTTCTTTCTAACCACATTTATCCTATAATTATGACAATCTATTTTGGAGTACTATATGAATATCCTGCTGCTCAATACCAACCCTGTGGTTTCCCGTCTGGTCTCCCTCTGCATGCGTGACGATACGATTACCTACAGGGAAGTCTCCGCTATTTCCGAAGTGGGCGGTACTGCCTACGACATCGTCTTTGTCGATGATGCCTCCTATGACAATGAAGCGGCAGCTTTTCTCTCTGCACTCGATACAAAGAAGATCGTTTTCTTCTCCAGCAGGGACAGCGGAGAGGAGATAGGCGGTGCTTTTGATCGTGTGATCAAGAAACCTTTTCTTCCTTCGCAGATACAGGCGGTTATTGATGAGATGTCTATCGTAGAGGAGAATGAACTTGTCTCTGAGGAAATCGCTTTGGAAGAGACCGATGATGTATCGCAAGAGGAGCACTTTATCTTCCCTCTTGCCTCCTCCGAAGAGGAAGCTTCAGAAGAGGAAACTGACGATATTCCACTCATGGAGAGCGATGAGGAAGAGGCTCCCAAGGTACTTGACAGCAACGAAATCGACCAGATCAAAGCACTGCTTGAAGAGAGCGATGAAGAGATCTTCCCCCTGCAGGAGGAAGAGACAGACTACGAAGCACGGAAAGTCGAAGTGATCACACAGAAACTCGAAGAGGACGGGCTGGAGATCGTCGCCGAACAGGAGATCATCGAAGCGCTCAGCAGCGAAGAGAAGAAGCCGGAACCCTTGAAAAAAGAGAAGAAACGCAAAAAGAAGAAAAAGAAGCAGGCTGACGAGGAGGTCTTTACGTTCGAAGAGGCACTGCTTGCCGCGATCGAGAACATGAAACCCAAGAAGATCAGGAAGCTGCTCAAAAATGCCGAAGTGCACATCTCCATCAAGTTCAAGGATGAAGCATAATGGAGAGGAGGAACAGGGGTGCTATACTGGTACTGTCAGGTCCAAGCGGTGCGGGTAAAAGTACCATTATCAATGCTGCAGCTCCCGAAATAGGTGAGTACTACTTCTCCATCTCCACGACAACAAGAGCACCAAGAGAGGGTGAGCAGCACGGCAGGGAGTACTTCTTCGTTACCAAAGAGGAGTTCGAAGAGGATATCAAAGCGGGCAACTTTCTGGAGTATGCGCAGGTACATGGCAATTACTACGGTACCTCCCTCAAGCCGGTAAGAGAGGCGCTTGAGGCAGGGAAACTTGTTATCTTCGATATCGACGTGCAGGGGCATCGGCTGGTGCGGGAAAAGATGAACGACATCACCACCTCGGCGTTCATCACGCCTCCGACACTTAGGGAGCTTGAGCAGCGGCTGCGTTCAAGGAGTACAGACAGTGACGAAGTGATCAACCGGCGTATCGAGAATGCCAAAGAGGAGATTCTGGCACTTGGCGAATATGACTTTACGATCATCAACGACAGCGTCGAAGAGGCGGCCAAAGAGTTCGTCATTGTCGCAAAGGCCGCAAGACTCAAACAGAGTAGGGAAGAGGAAGAGGCTTTCATAGCCCGGTGGCTGCAGTAGGGCTGAGGTGACCTTAAACAAATTTAAGTATAATTATTCAAATTTTAACCACACTCGGTAACGAGTTCAAAGGATTGACTATGGGTATGCCAAGTATGCCGGAACTTTTGATCGTATTGGCGATCGTTGTACTGCTTTTCGGAGCGAAAAAAATACCAGAACTTGCAAAGGGAATGGGTAAAGGTATCAAAGAGTTCAAAGGTGCCATGAAAGAGGAAGAAGAGAAAGAGGACGTCAAAGAGATCGCTCAGAGTGAAGAGAAACAGGTCGAGACAAAGAGCGAAGAGAAAAAGAGAGAAAACGCGTAACAACGGTGCCGGGCGCAAGGCGCCAAGCGTCGAAACCCCCTCCCGTGCATTTTGCACCCTCCATATACTTGAACAATATTGAACATTAACAATTTTCGGAACCACATATGAAACTAAAAGAAGAAGTCAATACCCTTATCAAAAAGGCGTTTGCCAAAGCCGGCATCGAAGCCGAACCTATCACCGTGACAGACGCGACCAAGCCGGAGTTTGGTGACTTTCAATTCAACGGCGCCATGGCACTTGCCAAGCAGCTCAAGCAGAATCCCCGCCAGATCGCCCAGACGATTCTGGACAGCCTAGAGACTGGCGGTATGCTCCAAAAGGCTGAAATCGCGGGACCGGGTTTCATCAACCTCTGGCTCAATCCTGAGTGGATAGCTGCTTCTTGCCAAAAGGCGGAGCAGGATGAAAGGCTTGGCATCGGCAAAAAAGAGAATCCCATCAAAGCGGTTGTGGACTACTCCGGCCCCAATATGGCCAAGCAGATGCATGTAGGACATCTGCGTTCAACGATCATCGGTGACACGTTGGCGAACCTACTTGAATTCCTTGGAGACGAGGTGATACGCCAGAACCACATCGGTGACTGGGGAACGCAGTTTGGTATGCTCATCGCCTACCTCGAAGAGATGGGAGAGGAGGGCAACGGATCGCTCAAAGACCTTGAACAGTTCTATAAAGATGCCAAGGGCCGTTTCGATGCGGATGAAACGTTTGCCAACAAGGCACGTGAATATGTCGTCAAGATCCAGAGCGGTGACGCACACTGTCTGACGCTCTGGAAGAAGTTCATCGATATCTCCCTGGGCCACTGTGAAGAGGTGTATGAGAAGCTCGATGTCAACCTGAGTCGTGAGGATGTACGGGCGGAGAGTTTCTACAATGAAACCCTCGTCAAGGTTGTCGAAGATCTAGACAAGGCAGGTATGCTCAAAGAGAGCGACGGTGCACAGTGTGTCTTCCTCGAGGGTGATGAGGTGCCGGTGATCGTCCGTAAAAGTGACGGAGGTTACCTCTATGCCACGACCGACCTTGCGGCACTCTACTACCGTGCGAACGTGCTTGGTGCCAAGCGTATCAGCTATGTGGTCGATGCGCGCCAGAGCGGACACTTCAAGCAGGTATTCCGTGTTGCCAAGGAAGCGGGCTTCGTGCCCGAAGATGTCAAGCTTGAGCATGTGGCATTCGGAACGATGATGGACAAAAGCGGCAAACCGTTCAAGACACGTGACGGCGGGACAGTCAAGCTGATCGACCTGCTCGATGAGGCGGTGGTGCGTGCCAAGGCGGCGATCACTTCTAAGGAGAACTACAGCGAAGCGGAGCTGGAGAAGATCGCGCGTATCGTGGGAATCGGTGCGGTGAAGTATGCCGACCTTGCAATCAACCGCGAATCTAACTACATCTTCGACTGGGACAAGATGCTCTCGTTCGAGGGGAATACGTCGCTCTATATGCAGTACGCCTATGCGCGGATTCAGAGTATCTTCCGCAAATACGGAAAGGAAATAGAGGGAGAGATCGTCATCGGTGACGAGCTCGAGCACAAGCTGGCGGTGATGCTGCTGCGTTTTGAAGATGTGCTCAACAAGGCGGCAGAAGATGCGGCTCCCAACCAGATTACGACCTATCTCTACGAGCTGGTAACGCTCTTTATGCGTTTTTACGAGCGCAATCCGATACTCAAAGAGGGTGTCGATGAGCGTACACGGCTTTCCCGTCTGATGCTGGCGGACCTGACGGCAAAAAGCATTAAGCAGGGACTGGCTATACTCGGCATACAGGTGGTCGACAGACTCTAAATATTTCCTGACACATTGTCATACCGCTACGGAGAGGAAGATATTATGAAAGCACTTTTGATTCTTGCTATACTGCTTACGTTCGGATTGATATTTCTTCTCTACAGCAGGAACAGGGACGGCAAAAAACTGCTGATTGCACTGTTGAGCTTCATCGTGCTGATCTCGCTTGGGATCATGGGCAACATCACACGCCCTATCATTCCGCTCTTTCTTGCCCATATCGTGCTGATCGTCTTTGCATGGCTGGGACTGCTCTACTATCTCTTTAGAGACAGGTATCTCTGGTGGCTGATCTTCTCTCCGGTGGTTACGATCGTGCTTTTTGTGGCACTTTCACTGCTGCAGGGGTCACGCTATGAGGATGTGTGGGGTTCGCTCTTTTAGAAAGTTTGGTATCAACTCTCCTGCATTGGCAGGAGTGACAATGCAGAAGCGGTTTGCTTACGCCTCTTTGGCCTTTTTCTGGTTCTCTACCAGTTCGCTCAGGAACTGCTCGAGGCTGTAGCGCTGGCGGTACTCTGGGATCATGATGTGCACCAGAATATCTCCCAAATCCGCTACGACCCACTCGTCGCTTGTATCGGCGTGCAGGAAGGTCTCTCCCTTTGGCTTGAGCGCCTCTTTGAGCTGGTCAAAGAGCGCCTGGGTATGTTTGAGGTTGAGCGAGTTGGCAATGACGACGCGGTCTGCGATGTAGTCTGCGTCATCGAGGTTGAACACTTCGATCTCTTCCGCTTTTTTCTCGTCAAGTACGTTGACGATGGTTTCTATTCTCTCTTCTATGGTCATATGTCATTTCCTTTTAATATCTCTTTGACAGAGGGTGCAATTTTTGTGTCAATGCTGCTTAGATCCTGCTCCTGCCGTATCTGCGAAGAGCTGACAGGGACATTGAGCGTAACCAGACGCCAGTTACGCAGTGCGTCTGTCTCTATGTCGTAGCCCGGACGGCTTACGATCACCCATGTGATCTGTTCGTTGAGCCACTCGAAGTCGTGCCACTGTGTCAATGTTGACAGGTTGTCAGCTCCGATGACAAGGTACTTGACACGGTAGAGCTTCTGGAAGTGCCTGATGCTCTCGGCTGTTTTAACACTGCGTCCCTGTCGTATCTCGTAATCGCTGACGGTCACACCGGGCAGGCTGCCAAAAAGCTCCCTGCACCACTGCAGACGCATGTCGGCATTGGCAAGCGAACCGGACTTGAACGGGTTCAGGTAGACCGGCAGCACGATCAGACGGTCGATGTCAAGCTGTGAGATGCACGCCTGTACGATCTGCTGGTGCCCTGCATGGGGCGGGTCAAAACTCCCCCCGAAAACGGCAACTTCCAGCCCTGCGCTATTAACCAAATGCTAACCTCATTTACTGTAAAATTGCACACACTCAAATGCGCGCTGTTCCGCTATGAAAAGGCGTTTGCCCTCTTTCGGATTGACCGCATTTTAGCATATTACACCACAAGAGTTATTGAAGGACAACGATGGCAGTAAAAGTAGCGATAAACGGACTGGGAAGGATCGGAAGATGTGTGGCCCGCATCATTGCCGACAGAGACGATATTGAACTGGTAGCGGTCAATGCCAGCGGTACCGAGCAGATGCTCGAGTACAACGTGAAGTACGACTCCGTACACGGTACCCGTAAAGATGTCAAGGTCAGCGACGGCTATCTCAGTATTGGAAACGACAAGGCGAAGATTCTCTCCAAGCGTGACCCTGCCAAACTCAACTTTGCCGACTACGGTGCAGAGCTGGTTCTGGAGTGTACCGGTGCTTTCCTGACGCAGGAGAGTGTACAGCCCTACCTTGACAACGGCATTAAAAAGGTGCTCTTCTCAGCACCTGCCAAAGATGACACGCCCACATTTGTTATCGGTGCCAATGCCGATGATTATGCGGGAGAGCCTATCGTCTCCAATGCGTCGTGTACCACAAACGGTCTGGCGCCGGTCGCCAAGGTGCTCGACGATGCGTTCGGTATCGAGCATGGGCTCATGACGACGATCCACTCCTACACCTCCTCGCAGCCGATTCTCGATGCAAAACACAAAAAAGATCCGCGTAAAGGGCGTGCCGGGGCGACCAACCTCGTGCCGACATCCACAGGCGCGGCTAAGGCGATCTCGAAAGTGCTGCCAAGCCTTGCAGGAAAGCTCAACGGACAGGCGGTACGTGTCCCTACCGCCGATGTGTCGATGGTGGACCTGACAGTGACACTCAAGCAGAGTGTCACCGAAGAGGTGGTCAAAGCGGCGTTCAAGATGGCTGCAGAGGGGTCGCACAAGGGGATTCTTGGTGTCGATGAGGAGTACCGCGTCTCACAGGATTTCGTAGGTGAAGAACTCAGTACCGTCGTGCCGCTCGATACCATTCAGGTGATCGGTGAGAAGATGGTTAAGGTACTCTCCTGGTACGACAACGAGTGGGGATACTCCTGCCGACTGGTCGACATGGCCGTACACATTAGCAAAAAATAGGAAGGAAAGAAGATGCTCAGAACCCTCAAAGATATCGATATCGAAGGCAAACGTGTTTTTATCCGTTGTGATTTCAACGTGCCAAAGGATGAGTTTGGCAACATCACCGACGACCGCCGTATCCGCGCGGCACTGCCGACGATCCGCTACTGTATCGACCGTGACTGCAAGATCATCCTCGCATCGCACTTCGAACGTCCGGAGCCCGGCAAGTTCGAGGAGAAGTACTCACTCAAACCTGTAGCCAAGCGTCTGCATACGCTGTTGAAGATCAAGAACGAGCTTTATATGGCAGAAGATGTCGTAGGCCCCGATGCCAAAGCGAAAGCGGACAAGCTGGAAGCGGGAGATATCCTGCTTCTGGAGAATCTCCGGTTTGAAGCGGGTGAAACCAAAAACGACGAAGCGTTTGCCAAGGAGCTTGCCTCTTTTGCAGATATCTATGTCAACGATGCATTCGGTGCCTGCCACAGAAAGCACGCCTCCATCTATGCGATCACCAAGTTTTTCGACAGAGAGCACAAAGCGGCAGGGTTCCTGCTGAGCAAAGAGGTCAACTTCTTCAGTAAAGTGCTTGAAAATCCTGTCCGTCCATTTGTCGCGGTTGTTGGAGGCTCCAAGGTTTCCGGAAAGCTTCAGGCGATTACGAACCTCATTCATAAAGTCGACAAGGTCATCATCGGCGGTGGAATGGCCTTTACATTCCTCAAAGCGCAGGGTTATGAGATCGGCAAATCACTGGTAGAGGACGACTTGCTGGATGAGGCAAGAGATATTATGGAGAAAGCCCACTCGCTCGGTGTGAAGTTCTACCTTCCGGTTGACTTCGTTGTCGCTCCAGAGTTTTCGGAGAATACGGCAGTGAAGTACCTGCCGTCACAGGAGATCCCTCATGACTGGATGGGGCTCGATACCGGTCCGGCATCTTCCAGACTCTTCAGAGAGGTACTTAACGATGCCCAGACGATCATGTGGAACGGCCCGATGGGTGTCTACGAGATGGACAAATTCTCCAAAGGAAGCATTATGATGTCGCATCACATTGCCGAGACCCACGCAACGACAATTGTCGGTGGGGGAGATACGGCAGATGTGGCACAGCGTGCCGGGGATGTAGATGAGATGACCTTCGTCAGTACCGGCGGCGGTGCGAGCCTGAAGCTGATCGAGGGCGAGACACTTCCCGGTATCGAAGCGCTTGAGAATTAGGTACTGCGATGATCTTTGCAGCCAACTTCAAAACCAACCATACGCGCAGTTCGACTGCCGCCTACCTGAAACAGCTGGCCAAGACAATTGCTCCCAAACGTGCGGAAGACCGTGTGATGGTCTTTCCTCCCGCAACGGCACTTGACCGTTACGAGGGAGATTTCACCGTAGGTGCACAGAATGCCTATCCGGTACAAAACGGTGCGGTTACAGGAGAAATCGGCCTCGAACAGCTCGAAGAGTTTGACATAAGAACCATTCTCATCGGCCACAGTGAACGGCGTGAACTACTGGGCGAATCGCAGGAGATGGTGGCAAAGAAGTTCTCTTTTTTCAAAGAGCATGGCTTCGAGATCATCTACTGCATCGGTGAACCGCTGGAAGTGCGTGAAGCCGGAGAGGAGGCTGTAAAAGCGTATCTCTTCGCCCAGTTTGAGGGTATTGACCTCTCCTATGAGAAACTGATTGTCGCCTACGAGCCTATCTGGGCCATCGGCACAGGCCGCTCCGCAACGACAGAGGCCATCGCCTCGACCCATGCCGCACTGCGCAGTAAAGTTACCGTACCGCTGCTCTACGGAGGTTCTGTAAAACCTGCCAATATTACGGAGATTACAGCCATAGATAATGTAGACGGTGTACTTGTAGGCTCCGCATCGCTCGATGTGGAGAGCTTTTCCGAGATGATATTGAAGTAGGGAGCTGGGAGTATGTCTACTGTCATCTATTGGAACCGGGAATTCTTTTGTGGGATAGCTTCGCTAAACGTCATGAGGCTAATTAGCATTAGGGTGAAGATGAATTTTCACTTCCGAAGCTTTTTGGAACCGAAAATTCATTTTCGGTAATAGGTGAATATGTATTCTTTTGGAAGCGGAGATTTTCAGTCCTGCCAAATATTGTTTATCCAGATAGCATGAAGGTGATGCTGAAGCACTCGACTCCAGGAGATCTGTCATCCCGGACTTGATCCGGGATCTTGAAGCTTTTCAACTAATTGATGCAAGGATTCCTGCTTTCGCAGGAATGACGAAGTTTAAGCTTTTCTTACTTAAACAGGCTTTCAAGTGCCGCAGTATCGGTAGTCTTCTCTGGTTCGGCGGTGCTGCCACCTTCGCTCTGTCTTTCTGTAATACCCTCAACTTCATTCAATTCAATATCGTAGCCTGTCAGCATCGACGCAAGGCGGATGTTGATACCACTTTTTCCAATTGCCTTGGCTTTCTGGTCTCCTGTGATGTCGACAACGGCTTTCTTCGCTTCTGCATCAACCTTAATGTTCTGCGTGATCGCCGGTGAGAGCGCTCTGGTGATGAAGATCTCCGGAATAGGAGAGTACTCGATACAGTCGATATTCTCT
Source organism: Sulfurovum sp. (assembly GCA_026996325.1). Classification (GTDB taxonomy): domain Bacteria; phylum Campylobacterota; class Campylobacteria; order Campylobacterales; family Sulfurovaceae; genus Sulfurovum. Next base: position 13,393 of record JALWLU010000036.1, on the reverse strand, counting down.
CCGTTGAGCTCTTCGCTTACCGCGTTGATACGTACCCCTTTGACACCGACAGCCGCCCCGATAGGATCAACGTTCATCTGATCAGTCTTGAGCGCGATCTTCGCCCGCTCTCCCGGGATTCTTGCAGCAGCGACGATCTCTACAATGCCGTCGGCGATCTCCGGTACCTCATTTGCCATTAGCGCCTCAAGGAACTTTGGAGAGGTACGTGTCAGTTCAAGGAAGAGTCCGTACTGTGGATCGACGCTGACGTAGCGAAGGAGCGCCCTGATGGTATCGCCGCGCTTGAAGGTTTCACCCTTGATACGGTTTCTTCGTGACATGATTCCCTTCAGCTCACCGATTTCGACATGGGTGTTGTCTTCGTTGTCAATACGGTTGACAGTTCCCAGCATCACCGTGCCGACCTTCTCTCTGTATTTTTCGAAAAGGTCCTGCTCGATACGTCTTTGTACGTGGTATTCGAGTTCTCTGAAGAGGTTCGCTGAAGCGGTACGGCCGTAATCTTCAAGCACGAACTCCTCTTTAAGCTGATCGCCCACTTCGATGGAGTCGTCGAACTCCTTGGCTTCACTCAGGGGGATGTAGCTATCGGGTTCCTCCTCGAGTCTCTCGTCATCGTCGGGTACGACAGTGATAACCTTGTTGACACTGTATGTCTTCGTGTCGTTGTCGATGATCACCTCAAAGTCACTCGAGGGTGTTGTCAGTCTCTTTGCCGTATTGATCAGGGCATCTTTGAACGCTTCTATGGCATTCTCTCTTGAAATATTCTTTTCGTGTGCGATCGCTTCGATGATATCGAGTATTTTTTCCATTGCAAAATCCTTCTATGGTTACGCTTCAATCCTGCCGCTACAAGAGGTAACATAACAGTGTCAAGTACGTCTGGGAGGGTCTCGTTTTGAAGTATAAAATTATAGCTAACCAAACCTTTACTGAAAATAAAGTATAATCAGTCAAAATAGCATGCATAACGAAAAGTGACGACTATAAAGGACGACTCAATGAAACTGAAACTGGCGAGAACCACGCTGAAAGCGAAGCCCAAAAGCATAGAGCTCAAAAAGATCGAAGATGAACTCTCAAACCGCTCCATCTTCTATTTTGACAAAGACAACTCACACAAAGAGCTTAAAGAGATGATCGAATATTTCGAAGAGAAGGGCTACTCGGTCTATATGAGAGAGGTCAAGTACGGTCTTGACGACAATGAATATATCTACGAAGTACATATCATTGTGTAAAGAAGGTGCCTTTGTGCGCTTTCTATCTTTTTCTTTCTTTAACAAACTATCCAACCATCCCCTTCAAAACGAGTATATCAAATGAGTAAAAAACTGTTTATCGAAACGCTTGGGTGTGCCATGAACGTGCGTGACACGGAGCATATGATCGCCGAGCTGAGTACCAAAGAGGATTATGAACTGACCGAAACGCTTGAAGAGGCGGATCTGATCATCATCAACACCTGTTCGGTGCGTGAAAAGCCCGTAGCGAAGCTCTTTTCCGAGATAGGGGTCTTCAACAAAAAGAAAAAAGAGGGTGCCAAGATAGGCGTGGCAGGCTGTACTGCAAGCCATCTGGGTGAAGAGATCATCAAGCGTGCCCCATCAGTCGATTTTGTACTGGGGGCACGCAACGTCTCCAAGATCACCGAAGTGGTGGAGAAAAAACATGCCGTCGAAGTGAGTACCGACTATGACGAGAGTACCTACGCCTTTGGCGAGTACCGCACCAATCCCTTCAAAGCGATGGTGAACATCTCCATCGGCTGCGACAAGGCGTGTACATTCTGCATCGTTCCCGCAACGCGCGGTGACGAGATCTCCATCCCCAGCAATCTTCTGGTACAGGAGATCACCAAAGCGGTCGAAAGCGGTGCCAAAGAGGTGATGTTGCTGGGGCAGAACGTCAACAATTACGGCAGACGTTTCGGCGCTGCTGAGGAGAAGATCGACTTTACAGGACTCTTGCAAAAGATTTCAGCTATCGAGGGGCTGGAGCGTATCCGTTTCACCTCTCCCCATCCGCTGCATATGGATGACGCCTTCCTCGAGGAGTTCGCCTCCAACCCGAAGATCTGCAAGCAGATTCATGTACCGCTGCAGAGCGGTTCGACAGAGCTTCTAAAGGCGATGAAAAGGGGCTATACCAAAGAGTGGTTCCTCAACCGCTGTGAGAAGATTCGCACCCTCTGTCCGGAAGCTGCCATCTCTACGGACATCATCGTGGGCTTCCCCGGAGAGAGCGATGCGGACTTCGAAGATACGATGGATGTGCTGGAAAAAGTGCGCTTCGATCAGCTCTTCTCTTTCAAATACTCCCCGCGCCCCCATACCGAAGCGGCAACCTACGACAACCAGGTACCCGACGAGGTGGCCTCTGCACGTCTGACAAGACTGCAAAAACGCCATACGGAGATCCTTGACGAGATTATGGACGCACAGCTTGGAAAGATGCACAAGGTCTACTTTGAGGAGCTCAAACCCGGCAACCGTGTCGCAGGACGCAGTGACGACGGCAAACTGGTCTTTGTCGAGGGCAGCGAAGAGCTGCTTGGGAAGATCGCCGATGTGAAGATCGTCAAGACTTCACGCGGTGCGCTTGACGGAGTGCTCCTCAGCGGATTGTAACGATGAAAGCATTTACACGAAAGCTCGGAGCGGTGGTGCTGCCGCCGCTTTTTTATCTGATTATGCGTCTGCTGTGGTACACCAACCGCAAGACCTTTCACTTCATCACCCCCATCGACGAGCGTCAGCATGTCTGTGTCTGCTGGCATGCCGAACTGCTGATGAGCCCGCAGGCGTACCGGAAAATCCATCCCCGACACAAGGCATCGGCCATCATCTCCGCACACTTTGACGGCTCTCTTATTGCCGGCACGCTGAAGCTGCTGCGCATCGACGCACTTCGGGGCTCGAGCAAAAAGGGCGCAAGACAGGTGCTTCTTCAGGCGTTCAAGCGTATTCGCGACGGTGAAGAGGTACTCATCACTCCTGATGGACCAAGAGGTCCCAGACACAGCATGAGTGACGGTGCCATCGGCATTGCGCTTAAAAGCAAACTGCCTATCTTCGTAATGAACTACCAGGCATCCGCCTACTGGCAGCTTGGCAGCTGGGACAGGTTTGTCATTCCAAAGCCCTTTGGGAAGATCGACTTCTACATTCAGAGTCTCTCTCTTGAGGGGATGACGCTGGAAGAGGCGAAAGTGTTTTTGAAAGAGAAGATGCTTGAACACACGATTGTTTAGTGAAGAGTGAAGAGTGAAGAGTGAAGAGTTAGGGGGATGGATTGAGGATTTTCTGGACTATCTGTTGAGTGTGCGGGGGTATACGGAGGTGACGGTGGAGACCTATGAGATCGCGCTCTCCCAGATGGCTGCCTCGGCACACTTCTATGAAGAGGATGGGGTATGGGTGCTCGACCTGACCCCGTTTCGCTTCAAGATCGTCAAGAACAACAAAAAGACCATTGTCAAGAAACTCTCTGCGGTGCGCTCCTTTGTCAAATATCTTGAGGATCAGCGGCAGTTGAACATCAGAATGATTGGGGATGAATCCATCAAGGTACCGCAAAGCCTTCCAAAACCCATTGAAGAGGTTTACATCGATGAGGTGCTGGAGAAGGCGACTGTGGAGGAGAAGCTGCTGGTCTCGATGCTTTACGGGCTTGGACTGCGTATCTCCGAGCTGGCTTCGCTGAAGCTTGAGGATATCAAGTCCGAATGGGTGCAGGTGCACGGAAAGGGCAACAAGGTGCGTGAACTGCCGCTGCTGCCTGCCATCAGGGAACTTCTGGAGGTGCATCAGGCACAGGCGCAGCCCAAAAAGTATCTCTTTGAAAAGGGAAACGCGCCGCTCAACGCCGCGCAGCTTCGCTACAAACTGACCAAACTCTTCAAGGCTTCGGGCATCAAGGCCACCCCCCACCAGCTGCGCCACTCCTTTGCCACCCACCTGCTCAACCACGGCGCACGCATCGCAGATGTCAGCGAACTGCTCGGCCATGAAACGATGGCGACGACACAGGTCTACACCAAGCTTGGCAGCGTCAAGAAGATGCAGGAGTATATGAAGGCGCACCCGCTTGTTAAGGAGGAGTGAGGAAGTAGGAGTGAGGAGTTTTGGTTCTGTCATCCCGGACTCCGATCCGGGATCTTGACGTAGGTTTGGCTTATAGACGTAAAGACTCCTGCTTTCGCAGGGTGCGAAATCTCGCACCGTAGAGACGCAGAGCAGCGGAATAGCGATTTTTCACAAACACTTCAAAAAGATGCGTGGCTACGCACCCTACATCAACAAAAGTATTGCGACGCAATGCATACCGACACTATTCACTATTCACTATTCTCTCTTTACCAAACAATACGTGTCTGCGTATTGTTTCCAGGTCGATCCCCTCTTCAAAAAGGTAGGGGCGTATCTTGGAGGGTATGTTCAGAACCCTGCACTTCTCTTTGAAAGCCTTTGGCATATTTGCAGTACGGTAGGGGGAAATGAAAACGTATGTGCCGGTATGTGCAATGGCCCATTTGCGTCCAACCACAAGGCTGTTACTTTGTGCTATCTCCTGACGCTGTGAGGCGGAGAGGAGGTAGCCAAGCGCTTTGAGTGTGCGATCGACGGCTCTTGTTTTCGCTGCGGGGCTGTATAGTTTGAGCAGACGGAGATCCTTGTGTTCAAAAACAATCTCATAGCCTGAAAGAAGTTCTTCTCTGTCCGCTTCAAGATAGTCGAAACTGCGTTTGATCCCCTCTGTGTATTTGTCAATCAGCGGGTCGGAGAAGTGTTTTCGGAAGCGGTTGCGCTCAAAGTGTTCGTCACTATTGCTCTCATCGACAAAATAGGGGTGGTTGTTCGCTTCAAGGTAGGCCAGCAGCTCTGCCTTGCTGTAGCCAAGCAGGGGGCGTAGCAGGGTATAGTTCTCTTTTGGTGTTACAGCCTCCATCCCCGTCATCTCCACCACTCCCGCACCCTTGGCAAGCCGCATCAGCATCCACTCCAGCCTGTCGTTGAGCTGATGGGCAGTAAGCAGGTTCTCATAGCCGTACGTATGAATGAGCGACTCAAAGAAGTCGTAGCGGAATTTTCTGGCATTTTCTTCAAAGTGTGACGTGAATTGCGGTGCGTTGGCTGTATGACATTTTAGGTTGTACTCTTTTGCCAGAGATTGTGCGTGCAATACCTCCTCTTTGCTCTGCTCCCGCACGCCGTAATCGACGATGGCGATGTCAAATTTGATGTTGCTCTCTATGAGGAGAAAGAAGAGGGCGGAAGAGTCAATGCCAGCAGAAAAAGCCAATAAATTTTTTTTAGTGAGCAGTGAGCAGTGAACAGTGAGCAACGAGAGTCTATTTTCAGTCATTTAATTATATGCTTTATCTGTTTTAGTGTTGGAGATAGAGATCATAATGTATGTATCAAAGATTTAATATTGGTTTTCAGCTCAGGTAGATGGTGTTCGATAATATCCCAGATCTCTTCCGCATCTATACCGAAATAGTTATGGGCAACGATATTGCGAAAATTTTTGATCTCCTGCCAGGGCACTTCGGAATGAGAGTCGCGAAAATCCATGCTGATCCTGTCGATCATCTCTCCAATGTTGATGAAGTGGATCATGCACGCATCGAAACTTTTTCGGTCGTGGTAAAAATCGTCGGCAGTGGAACTCTCTTTTGAGTAGAGAAAGATCGTATCGACCGACTCAAGGATGGTTTGCAGTGCAAGAAGCTCTTTAGACATAGATGAGGTCTTGGTTGATCGCATTTCTGGCACGGTGCGTAAGATACTTCTCCCGTGCAATATCGACAGGCCGATTGAAATGAGACTCTAACCGTGTTTTGAAGTTTCGCTTCTTTTCATAGATATGCTCTAATCCTTTTTGAAGCTCTATGAGAAGGTCGATATCGCTTGTCTCGTTGGCATCACCTCTACCAAAGGAGCCAAACAGACCGATTTTGACAATACCGTACTCTTTTGCAAACACATCTTTATGCTCTGCAAGGTAGGTTAGAATCTCGTCACGTGTCGTCATGCCCGTTTCCTCTTCTCTTTTTGAAAATTATAGCATATTTCACGGTATTGATTTGGGAAGTGTTTTTTAGATGTATTTTTATGATTTGTGCATCTGCTTTTGGTCTTGTCCGGGGACGCCCCCTTTACAGATATTTAGGCTTCACTGATGAGCGTCGCAAGCAGCTGCATGCCAGCCAACTCTGTGATCTTTGCCTTATACACCTTCCCGTAGGTGACCGGCAGGTCGTTGGTGTCGTTGATGAGCACTTCGCCGTCGATGTCGACTGCCCACTGCAGGGGGCGAGCGGAGAGGAGGAATTCGTGTTCGTCGCTTTCGCCGTCGATAACAAGTTCCACGGTTTTGCCGACCATCTTTTCAAGGGAGGCTTTTGTCGTCTTTTCTGCAATTTCTCCCAGTTTCAGGGTGCGCGCTTCTATGACCTCCTGCGGCAGCTGCTCCATCGTGTAGGCGGCGGTACTCTCTTCGTTGGAGTAGGAAAAGACGTTGAAACGGTCGAAGCCGAAGCTCTCCATGAAGCTGCAGAGCTTGTCGAAACTCTCCTCACTCTCTCCCGGGTGTCCTGCGATGACGGAAGTGCGGATGAAAGCATCCGGTTTGCGCTTCATATGCTCAAGCAGGGCAATGGTCTGCTTTTCGCCAAAGCCGCGCTTCATTGTTTTTAGCACACGGTCGTCGATATGCTGGATGGGCATGTCGTAGTAGGTCTGAAAGATCTTCGAGTCGGCGATATCGTCGATGAGTTCGAAGGTGGTCGTAGAGGGGTAGAGGTAGAGAATGCGTGCGCTTCGTACCCCCTCAATACCTTCTACGGCTTTGATGAGATCGCGCAGACCATCTTTGAGTCCCATGTCGCGTCCGTAGCTGGAGCTGTCCTGAGAGATGAACGAGAAGTCAAAAAAGCCGTTCTCTGCCAGCATGCTCACCTCTTTGACGATCGACTCGAGGCTGCGTGAGTGGAGCTTGCCCTTGAAGCTTGGAATGGCGCAGAAGCTGCACTGCTGGTTGCACCCTTCGGCTATCTTGATGTAGGCGTGGTAGTTCGAGCCTGTGATGACCCTGCCGCTCTCTTCAGTGGCGAGATAGACCTCCGGAGAGAAAGTGCTCTGCTTCTTGGCAATCAGTGCATCGATCTTTTCATAGTCGCCCACCCCGGTGAAGATGTCGATTTCGGGAAGCTCCTGCATCAACTCCTCTTTGTAGCGCTCCGAGAGGCAGCCTGCCATTACAAGCACGGAGTTTTTTTTGCGTTCGTCGTGGAGGTTGAGCACGGTGTTGATGCTCTCCTCCTTTGCCGCATCGATGAAGCCGCAGGTGTTGACGATGATCACATCCGCTTCGGTGTTGTCGTCGGTGATCTCATACTCCTGAAGGCGTCCGAGCATCACTTCCGAGTCGACAAGGTTCTTGGTACAGCCAAGGCTGACAAGGTGTAGTTTTTTTGACATAGGTATCCGTTAAAAATAGGGTTATATATGGTGGAAGTATAGCATAAATGGGAAGAGAGAAAGGGAAAGGGTGCGAACACCCTTTCAGAGAAAGAGCGTTTCGCGGTTTAGAATTACTTGGTGCTGAACTTGTAGTCGAGCATTACCCATACTTTTGTTGTGTCGACATAATTTACATTATCACTGTTGAACCAAGATGCTTTCAGCATACCGGAAAGCCCTTTGACACCAGGGATCTTGTTTTTATAGATCGCATCCCACTCAGTACCGTAGTCAGCACTTCCCCTGTCTGCAGAGAAGTCATGGTAGACAACTTTTGCAAGTCCGAACCAGTCAGCCTTGTATCCAATCATACCGTTGAAGTCGACAAGACCGTCATCCGGTGTAGTAAGGAACATGTCCGCCCAACCGTTGTGTGCGTGGAGTGTTGCAAGTGGTGTACCAAATGCTGGATCACCAACTTTGTCTCCTGCTCCAAGTACTTCATACTGTGCACCTACGAGGAAACCGCTGATATTTGCAGTTGCCTGGAGGTTATAGTAGTCTGCGTCTACATTGAGTATGTTACCATTTATATCGAGTCTATCACCATTAGTAGGGTCTGCTTGATGGGCATACTCTGCACGGTAAGAGATAGTTGCGCCACCCATCCCGATTTTACCGGTAGCTGCGATTCCATAAGTATCTGCATAGTCTTCGATAATGTAGTCATATGCAGTCAGTGTCAGCTCAGGCATGAAAGTATAGGCTGCATGAAGCAGTACAGAGTTTGTATCAAAGTCACTTCCAACATTTTTTGTTGTATCTGCGTCAAAAACTGTATTGACTCTCCAAACGTAAGCAGCCATCAGGCTCAGGTTTTCAATGGAGTTGTTGATGATCGCTGCCGCATCATACGTCTGTGGCATCTGTCTCCAGTCGACGGTACCTACAAAACGCTGGTTGTCGAGGTTGACACCCTGGCGACCGACACGGATGAGCGTGTCACTGAATTTGTAGTCCATATATGCCTGTGTGATTCTTGTCTGGTCAGGATCGGCAACTACCTGATAGAGACCTGCATTGCTGTCAGATGCGGAAAGACTATCAAAATCTCCACTGCCCATAACATTGGTACCTTCCAAGTAAATTGAAAGTCCGTCGATCTGCATGAAGTCCGCACCGATACCCAGTGTCAGTCTGTTGGTATATGCGTTTGCGTCACCTTTACCATTGTCAGCATCGACATACTCATATCTTGGTCTGATTTCACCTTTTGCATAGATGTTGTTGAAGATCAGGAACTCTGCCGGAGCCGGAGCTTCCTCTTGTACTACCGGGGCAATATCCCCGCCCGCCATCAGCATTGCTGAAGCTGCCGCTGAAAGTAAAAGTGTCTTTTTCATTTTATTTCTCCTTATGGTAATGATAAGGGAAGCATAACAGAAAAGAAAACGATATGTCAATAAAAATGAACAAAAAGTTAATAAATCATTAATATTCTTGATTTGCATCAAGATTTTTCTTAAAATTTAAAAAAAATTCAGCAAAGTATCCCTCTCATCGCCTATGCATCTATGTGATTGCTACTCACATATTGGAATGAAAAGAGGGTTTTATAAGTCAAGTGTCAATGAAATGGTTAACATTGTAGTATGGACCATTTATCCGCAAGTCAAATGAAAAGATTTTGAAAAGTGATTATTTTGAAAGGAGGTTTTAAGTGGTGGCGCCGGACGGAATCGATTAGTTAATGGAAGTTCTTACGGGTGCCTAAATATAGAGGTTTTGCCCATGTAGTGGGCACTTGAAGCGTATTGAAATCATGTTCGACATGCTCCTTGGTCTGCACTTTACAGAACTGTTTCAGAACAAAAAACGTACATTTCAGCGTACACGCGTACAAGTCTGCTTACATTAGTCTCCGATAGAACACAGTAAATTTCTTCATCATACCCTCCTGCTCTGACCACGTTTTGACCGCATTCATATCGAACGGGTTTTGTTGTGCTACCCATACAGCCTGCTCAAGGCTTTGGGCATCATCCCAGTGGTAGTAGGCGGCAAGTCTGTCTTTGATGCAGTCGGTTGGTGTGAGAAGTTTTAGAATACCTGTCTCCTCTTCCAGGGTAGCGATATCATGTACCGGTGCATCTCCGACACCAAGCGGACCTCGTGGAAACTCTATGAAATACTCCGTATCTTCATGTACGAAGTAGCGGTTGTGTTCTTTAAAGCCCATATCGAACATAACCTGCTTGATGCGTGTATGTCCACCATTGAAGCGGTCGATCAGGTCGATATCGTCAGAGGTGTATTTGCCTTCCGAGTAGATCTGTACACATGATCCGCCAGACAGTACGGTTTCTATGCCTGCTGCTTCAAGCTGGCTGCACACATATGCCGCCAACTCTTCCATACTCATGTCAGCAACAGGTTTCATAACGGTTTCCCTGTGCGTCTTGGACGTTTTCGGCTCATAGTCAGCCGTTCTATCTCATCGGGGCTGTAATACTCTCTTGCTTTTTCCAGAAGCGCCTGCAGTTCATTTCTGAAAGCATATCGTGGGTTGAAGACAAAGAGACGTGTGCGACCGACACTTTTGCTGACAAGCACACCGCCAAGTTCAAGTTTCTCCAGCTGCTTCTGAATTGGGTCGAGACTGGTGCCGTAGAAATCGGCGATCTCTTTTGCATAGCCTTCACCCTTGGCAAGGATGAACTGTAGCACCCGTTCTCTGTTCTTGGAGCCTAACAATACCTCTAACATATGTAATACCACCTATAGTGTAGTTTTTATTACCTATATTGTATGTAATAAAGTTCATATTGTCAAGTTGCTTTCATTTATTGAAAATGGTGGTATGAAACAGCGCTAACTTTTAAATGTATGTGTGAGTATATGAAATGAGTGTGAAATTAATAGAGGTGTTGAATCGTGATTACTTTGAAGTGGTGGCGCCGGACGGAATCGAACCGCCGACACATGGATTTTCAATCCATTGCTCTACCAACTGAGCTACGGAGCCACTAATGTCGTGAAGTGGATGAAATTATAGCTATGTAACCTTAAAAAATATTTAGAAATCAGGCACTTTTTCCTTTTTTGTAACTTTAAAGCGCTTTGACAAGGTTCACAAAGGTCTCTCCGCGGTGTTTGTAGGAGTTGAACTGGTCGAAGCTGGCCGCTGCAGGAGAGAGAAGTGCGACGCTCTTTTCATCGAGAACCCTGTCTATCATTGTTACGGCACTCTCAAGCGTGCCGGCCTCTTTGAGGTCGATGCCGAACTTGTCGGCAAGCGCTTTGACCTTTTGGCTGTTGGCACCGATGCTGTAGAGCGTCAGCTCCATCGGCGCGATGAGTTCGAAGAGCGGCGTGAGGTCGACGCCTTTGTCGTCACCACCGATGATGAGGTGGATGTGGCGGTCGGCATACCCTTTTACCGCCTGGATCGCCGCATCGAGGTTGGTGGCCTTGGAGTCGTTGACCCAGAGGCGCCCCTTGGCATCGGTGAACTCCTCCTGTCGGTGGGCATCGCGCTTGAAGCGGTTAAGCAGGTCGTAGTTGGTTTCATCAAAGAGTACCTTGGTGATGGCGAGCGAGAGAAGGGCATCTTGCAGAAAGGCGCCGCGGTAGTTGAGTTTTGAAGCGTCAAGACCGAAGTAGTCGCAGAGAAAGTCGTTGCTGTCGTACTCTACGACAAAGGCGTCAGTTTCGGGCAGGTTGAGCCCTTTGGGTACCAGTGCCAGCTCTCCCTCCCGCATTGTCATAAGGGGACGCAGTTTGTCCGCTTCGTACGCTTCGGGTGTGCCATGCCAGTCGAGGTGGTCGGGGGTGATTGGCAGCAGCAGGTAGATGTCGGGTGACGCGTAGCGGGTGTGATGAAGGGTAAAGGAGCTGGTCTCCAGCACCCAGATGTTCGCATCCGGGTCGAGCTCCGCCAGTGGCGTACCGATGTTGCCGCCGCTGACCGCACCGCGCTTTTCAAGCAGGTGGGTAAGCATCTGGGTCGTGGTGGTTTTGCCGTTGGTACCGCTTATCCAAACCGTGAACGGTTTGGATAGTGAAGAGTCCCCCAGGGGAGTTTCTCTTGCTTCGCAATTCACCTTCTGAAGAGTGAAGAGTGAAGAGTTGTGGTATGCATCGCTTTGCGATGCTTTCCCTTTTCCCTTTTCCCTTTTCCCTAAGAAAAAGTCGTATTCACTCAACAGGTGCTTGGCGCTTTTGATGAGCGGATGGTCGGGTTTGAGGCTGGGCGTGGTGATCTCCAGTTCGCTTGCATCAGGGTCGAATAGATGTGAAGGCAGAATGCGGTTGCCCATATCATCGGTATAGGGCTCCTTACAGTTGTCGTCAAAAAAAGTACAGCCCCCGCCAAGTTTTTTGGCGATGGCTTTGGTGGTTAGACCGTAACCAAAGAGAGAGGGTTTCATGAAAAACTCCGTTTTTCATTGAATGAGTAGTGAGTAATGAGTAATGAGTAACCGAGGGTTATTGTATACATTGAGAGCCTTGTTTAATGGTTTTTGTGCTGGATACAAGCATTTTTAAAAGTGCGTTAATATCTGGTAGAATGCTTTGATACATCTTGTCGTTCAGATAATCGGAGTGGTAAAGCAGATCAAGCCAATATTTTGTTTCGTTGGCTTCCTTTAGCGCGATCATCAATTTATGCAAAAAATCCGCTTTGGACTGGGCATACTTCGCTTCACGTACCAGTGCTCCAATCGCCGTACCACTTCGTAAAAGCTGTTTGGAAAGAATGTATTCTCTATGTTCGTTTTGCAGATACTTGAACAGCTTTACAATACGCAAAGAGAACTTGAAACTTTTTTCACTGAGTGGGTCATTAAATTTCGGTTGCTCACTACTCATTGCTCATTACTCATTTACTTGTTATCGGAACTTAAAGCTTATCAGCGCCATAATGTTCGTAATGAAGGCGATCATCCAGAAGCGGACGATGATCTTGTTTTCGGGCCACCCTTTGAGTTCGAAGTGGTGGTGGATGGGGGCCATGAGGAAGACGCGTTTGCCACGGAGTTTGAAGCTGGCTACCTGAATGATGACCGATATGGTTTCGATGACGAAGATGAAGCCGATGAGTACAAGCAGCACTTCACTCTTGCCAAGGATGGCGAGATAGGCGAGAAAGCCGCCAACAGCGAGGCTGCCGGTATCACCCATGAAGATCTCCGCCGGGTAGGCATTGTACCACAGAAAGCCCATCAGCCCGCCACCAAGGGCTGCTGCCAAAATCATCACTTCACCTACCCCTTTGATGTTGGGGATGAGGAGGTAGCTTGAGAAGATGGCGTGTCCGGTGATATAGACAATGATACCCAGCGTGAAGAGCGCGATGATGCTCGGTGCGGTGGCCAGACCGTCCAGGCCGTCCGTGAGGTTGACGGCATTGGTGGTGGCAAGGAAGACGATTACCCAGAAGAAGATGGCGAAAACTCCCATATCAAAGAGCGGTTTTTTGTAGAATGGGATATAGAAGTCTGTCGGGAAGCCTGTGTAGACGAGTAGACCCGTTGCCGTTGCAGCGATGACGGCAAGCAGGGCCATTTTCCCTTTGGGGCTGAGCCCTTCGAGGTTGTCGCCGGAGAGTATTTTGCCAAGGTCGTCTTTCATTCCCACCGCACCGAAGCCTACAAGGGTGATGATACCGCCCCAGATGTAGGGGTTGGCAAGGTTGACTGTCAGCAGTGCGGCAAGAAGGGTGCCTGCCAGAAAAACCGCACCGCCCATGGTGGCGGTTTTGCTTTTGCTCTCATGCGCCTTGACGAACTTGCTGATGGGCTGGCTGGCCTCTTTGGATGCCGACCAGCGGATGTACTTTGGCATCGCGACAAGGGTGAAGATGAAGGCGATCATGAAGGCAAAGCCGGCCCGCACGGTGATGTAGCCAAAAAGGT
>JALWLU010000035.1 GCA_026996325.1 Sulfurovum sp. | reverse complement strand
AAAAATTCATCGGGGAATCGGTATTGAAATGAAGAAGAAATTGATCGTTTATTATTTGGAAAAACAGCTCAAATAGCAACCCGAAATCTTACTTTAACTCTTTTTAGGCAATATTTTTATAAGGCAAGGTAATTTAAAAAGGGGTTTGTAAAGCAAAAAATGTTGACAAAAGTGTCAACACCTGAAGAGGTGAGTTGTGCTGTAAATTTGGGGATTAAGTGCTAAGGGTTAAGAACTAAGGCTGAGGATTGAAGATTGAGGATTAAGCGGGGCAATCTACCAATGAAAACAAATAGGTGAAGTGTGCCGTAGATTTCTCACAGAGAGTGCAAGCACAAGGGAGGCTGCACTGAAGGAGCTTACTACAAGTAAGTGACCGAACGTGCTCCTCCGAAGATACGGTGCAATCCGCCTATTTGAAGACGCGATCGAAGATTTTGTCTACGTTTTTCGTGTAGTAGTCGTAGTTGAAACACTCCCTGATCTGCTCTTCACTAAGCTTCTCCCTAAGCTCCTTGTCCTCAAGCAGATATTGCAGATAGAGTGATTCGCCTTTTTCATTAACCGTCGGCTTGCCCTGCTGGATCTCCTCCCACACCTTCATCGCGTTACGCTGTACGATCTTGTAGGCATCTTCACGGCTCACCCCCGCTTTTGGCAGTTCAAGTAGTACGCGCTGGGAGAAGACCAGCCCGCCGGTGAGGTTAAGGTTTTTCATCATATTCTCCGGCATCACGGTCATGTTGGCAATAACCCCGTTCATACGGTGGAGCATGAAGTCGGTCGTAATGAAGGAGTCAGGCAGCCAGAAGCGCTCGGTAGAGGAGTGGGAGATGTCACGCTCGTGCCAGAGTGCGACATTCTCCATTGCCGGTGTTGCGTAGGCGCGGATGATGCGCGCAAGGCCCGTGATGTTCTCGGTAAGGATCGGGTTACGCTTGTGCGGCATCGCCGAAGAGCCCTTCTGCCCTTTGGCGAAGTACTCCTCAACCTCATAGACCTCCGTTCGCTGCCAGTGGCGTACCTGTACGGCAAACTTCTCTACGGAAGAGGCAAGCAGTGCCAGTGCGGATGCAAGACGCGCATAGCGGTCACGCTGAATCACCTGGTTGGAGACGGGAGCGGGCTTGAGGCCAAGTTCCTCCATCGCGAGCTCTTCAAGCTCGAGCGGTGCATGTGCGAAGTTCCCCATCGCCCCGCTGATCTGTCCTACCCTGATGACCTCCATCGTCTCTTCGAGGTTCTTGAGGTGGCGCGCCATCTCATCGTACCATACCGCCAGTACCAGACCGAAGGTGATGGGCTCTCCGTGAATACCGTGGCTGCGCCCGACCATCAGTGTCTTTTTGTGCTCAAATGCACGCTTCTTGATGGACTCCATCATCATCTTCACATCTTCGATAATGATTTTCAGTGAGCGCACCATTTGGAGTGCTACAGCCGTATCGACCGTATCGGAGCTTGTCATACCGTAGTGGAACCAACGGCTCTCTTCACCCAGTGTCTCGGAGACAGAGGTGGTGAAGGCGATGAGATCGTGCTTTGTCACCGCCTCTATCTCATCGATACGCTCGACGGAGAAGCCTGCATTCTTCACGATCTTCTCTGCATCTTCATCGGGGATCAGCCCCAGCTTGTTCCACGCCTTGACCACTGCCAGTTCGACATCGAGCCACGCCTGATACTTTGCCTGCATTGTCCAGTTGTCGGCCATCTCTTTACGTGAATAACGTTCTACCATACCTAACCCTTATGTGTGTAAAATTTTGGTAATATTCTACCCAAATCGCAGTTACAAAGAGGTGAGCTATGCCATTCGTCAAAGAGAAGTTTCACGTGAAACAAACCATGCCGGCCTTCCTCTTTGTGATGCGCACATTCGACCTTACACAGGCGCAGGCACAGCGCCTTGTCTGCAAGGGGCGGCTTCTAATAAATGGTGAATCTATCTACAACCCGGGTGCAAAGCTTGAGCCTGGAACTGTGGAGGTGGTCTACTTCGTACCGCAGTCGCAGGGACGCAAACCCCTCTTTCAGACAAAAGACTTCATGGTCTTCGAAAAGCCCTCCGGTATCCTTGTCCACCCCAACACGATGTCCACCCCCTACTCAATGCTAGATGAGATACGCAGCCTCCACGGTGAGAACGCCAATGCCGTCCACCGCATCGACATGGAAACCTCGGGTCTGCTGCTTGCCAGCAAACACAAGAAGGCAGAGAACTTTCTAAAGAGCTCTTTTGAACGCAAGGCAATACAGAAGAGTTACCTTGCATGGGTTGACGGCAAAGTGGAGAAACCCTTTTTTGTTGATATGCCCATCAAGGTCAACAACGACTACTCGGAGTGCAAACACAAGGTATTCATCGACACCACAGGCAAGCATGCCCACACCGACTTCAAACCGCTTCTTTACGATAAAACCCTCGATGCCACACTCCTTGCCTGCTATCCTATCACTGGACGAACGCACCAGATACGCGTACATCTGTTTCACGTGAAACATCCCATTCTCGGTGACCCTATTTACGGTACGACATTCGAAACCGCAAACGCCTACCTTGATGGCACCCTGTCACCGGAGGAGCGCTTCGAACAGACCGGTGCTACACGCCTAATGCTCCATGCACAGACGCTACAATTTCCGTACGGAGCGACCTATTTTATTGAGAGCAAGGAGAACTTTGCGGGAATGAGGGGAGAGATATGTCCAAGAGAAAAGCGAAAGTTTAACAAATAGAGAGCAAGGAGCAAGGAGCAAGGAGCAAGGAGCAAGGAGCAAGGAGCAAGGAGCAAGGAGCAAGGAGCAAGGAGCAAGGAGCAAGGAGCAAGGAGCAAGGAGCAAATTTTGCATGGGTTGTTTGAAGTGAAGCTTAAAAGCTCCGTCATTCCTGCGAAGGCAGGAATCTTTGCGTCAATCTTCTAAAGAACGTCAAGATCCAGGGGTCGAGTCCGGGGTAACAGAAACAGTGGAACCGAGTGCTTTAGCTTCGGCAAGACGCACTACGGGGCTATCCTGCATCAAATACAGGATGACTGTGATTTGGAAGCGAGGATTGATCCTCGCCAGAGGGGCCGGGAATTCACCTAAAGGTATACACTTCGTTAAATTCCCGGTTCCGACAAGAGAGTGAAACATCAATAACCAATACACCAGTTACCAATAACAGTTTCACAAAAGAGCGTCAAGATCCCGGATCGAGTCCGGGATGATGGGAGTTCCTCTCTCCTACTTCCTACCTGCTCACTGTTCCCTATTCTTCGTCGCTTCTATTCGCTTCATAGACGAACCAGCCGCCCCCTACTCCTACGACCAGCACAATGAATACCAATAAAGCTATCTGTACATCAGGCATGCGATACCTCTCCTTTTGCTTCCTGCTCGCGCAACTGGCCGCAGGCAGCGGAAATGTCGAGCCCCTTGGACTCGCGGATGGTGCAATGTAGTCCTCTTTTGGTTAAATACTCCTGAAACTTCTTCATATCCTCTTCGGTCGGGCGTTTGAACTCCGTGCCGCCGTAGGGGTTGAAGTAGATGAGATTGACCTTTGCCTTGATGCCGTCAAGGAGTTTGAGCAGCTTCTTTGCCGCACTGATATCGTCGTTGACATCCTTGATGACAAGGTACTCAAACATCACACGCTTCCTGTCGTTGACAGGGAAGTTCTTGACAGCGGTGATGATGGATTCGATATTATAGGCTTTGTTGATCGGCATCAGCTGCTGACGCAACTCGTCATCGACCGCATGAAGAGAGATGGCAAGGTTGATGCCAAGCTCCATTTTGCCCAGCTTTTCAATCTTGCTGCTAAGGCCTGAGGTTGAGATGGTCTGGCGGTGCGGTGCGATGGCCATCCCCTCTTCGTCCGCAAAGATCTTCACCGATTTGGCAACAGCATCGAGATTGTCAAGCGGCTCTCCCATCCCCATGAAAACTATGTTGACACGGCGGTTGGCAGCGATATCGTTGTCCTTTTTGATCAGCCGCAGTTGCTCGACGATCTCGCCGGGTGTCAAATTACGCATAAAACCGCCTTTTGCGGTCAAACAAAAGGCGCACCCTACCTTGCACCCTACCTGGGAGGAGATACAGACTGTATAGCGCTCCTGATGCTTCACAGAGCCATCTTCATGGTACTCCTTGTCACGCATCAGCAACAAGACCGCTTCAACCGTGTGGCCGTCATGGAGTTCGAAGAGGTATTTTCTACTGCCGTCAATACTGTCCTGTACCGTAACGGTCTTCAGCGGCGCAAGCGTATAGTTCTCTTCAAGTTCTTCTCTCAACGCCTTGGGCAGGTTTTTCATCTCCTCAAAGGCGGTTGCGTATTTGTGGTAGATCCACCGGTAGATCTGCTTGGCTCTAAATGCCGGCTTTATCTTTTCTGCCAGTTCCTCTTTTGTAAAATCCTGGATGATCTGTTTTGTCATTATTTACCTTTTGGGTGATTGGTTATTGGTATATTCGTTATTAGAGGAGAGTTTGTATTAGTTTTCTAATATACCAATAACCAATACACCAATTACAATTCCTAATGCCTAATTCCTAATTTCTCAATATACTCCGTCAGCCGCTCCATCGCCTCACTATGGTGCTTCACAAAATCCCTGTGCGCATTCTCGTCACAATAGTTGGTGACAACGAAGAGTCCCGCAGCGGGAATATCGCACTGCTTTGCTGCCTGAACCACCCCGAAAAACTCCATATTCTCAAGCCCGATGCCGCGCGTCGTGTAGGCATCCCACAGCGCTCTGTTGGTCGTAATATAGTTTGAGGAGTTGACAATCACTGCATCGCTTGTTTCACGTGAAACTTCAAATAATATCTCCTCTGCACCTGCACAGGTGATGCCACTCAGCACATCACCAATGGGAGAGTAGGCTTTCCCCTCCAAAAGGCTCTGCTCGATGTTGGCCGCTGTATGGGACGCAACGATATCAAATATTCCATGTCTGCCGTAGGAGCCTGCGGTACCTACAAAAAGAATATGCTCAGGCTTCTCTTTTTCACACAGCTGTGTCAGTGTGACGGCTGCTTCGACCATCCCTATACCCACAGGATGGGCGAACGCGAACTGTTCGATGTGGCCCGCGCAGACGATCATCAGAGCCTCACCGGAATGTTTTCTGCCTTGAGGTAGCGTTTGAGGTCCATAATGTCTATCTCTCTGAAGTGAAAGATGGAAGCGGCAAGGGCGGCATCGGCATTGCCCTCGGTGAACGCCTCTTTCATATGCTCCATCGTTCCCGCACCACCGCTGGCAATGACCGGAATATTGACCACATCGCCAATGGCACGGTTGAGTGCATTGTCAAACCCCGCCTTGGTACCGTCAGCGTCCATAGAGGTTACCAGCAGCTCACCCGCACCCCTCTCGTACGCCTCTTTGGCCCAGGCTACCGCATCGATGCCCGTATCGTTGCGACCGCCGTGGGTGAAGATGTGCCATTCGCTCTCCCCCACACGCTTGGCATCGATGGCCACGACGATACACTGCGAACCAAATCGCTTCGCACCCTCTTCAATGAACGCAGGACGCTTGATGGCAGCGGAGTTGATGCTGACCTTGTCGCAGCCTACATTGAGCAGGGCGTAGATGTCCTCCAGTTTGCGGATGCCCCCACCCACGGTAAGGGGGATGAATACCTCCTGGGCAACCTTTTTGACCACATCGACGATGGTGTCGCGCCCCTCATGGCTTGCCCCGATATCGAGGAAGGTCAGCTCGTCGGCTCCCTCCTCGTTGTAGCGGCGTGCCACCTCGACCGGGTCTCCAGCGTCACGCAGGCCGACAAAGTTAACCCCTTTTACCACACGTCCGCCGTCCACATCAAGACAGGGAATGATGCGTTTTGCAAAATAGTCCATCAATTCTCCGTTTCTGCCGCAATTTTGGGCAAATTTATGGTAAGATTATACAAAAATTATCCCAAATAGGGGTTTAGCCATCGGCTATTAAAGGTAGATTATAGTATGATAACTGACAATTTGGCGGAGTTTGCATCGAAAAAATTCGGCCAGAATTTTCTGAAAAACAGTCTCTACCTGCAAAAAATCATCCAAGCGATGCCCGAAGACGACCTCAAGGTCGCCGAGATCGGGCCTGGCTTAGGTGATTTAACCAAAGAGCTTGTAAAAGCTCGAAATGTCACAGCATTTGAGGTTGATAAAAGACTATGCGAGCATCTTTCTACGGAGTTTGCGGCCCCCATCTCACAGGGACGTTTCGAACTGCACTGCGGAGATGTGCTTGAGCGTTGGGGGGAAGGCGCTCTGCTGGATGAGCCTTATCATCTGGTAGCGAACCTCCCCTACTATATTGCAACCAATATCATATTGAAAGCTTTCAAGGATGAACAGTGCCGGTCCGTACTGGTCATGGTTCAGAAGGAAGTTGCCGTCAAGTTCGCTGCCAAGCCCGGAGAGAAGGCCTTTTCCGCCCTCTCCGTACTGGCTTCGAGCGTCGGGAAGGCCACGCTCTGCTTCGAGGTAGAACCCGAAGCGTTCATCCCGCCCCCCAAGGTGACCTCCGCCGTGCTTTTGATAGAGAAAGACCGCAGTCTGGATGACGGGAAGTTTGAAGCGCTTCTCAGGATCGCTTT
>JALWLU010000034.1 GCA_026996325.1 Sulfurovum sp. | reverse complement strand
AAACAGGGCGGAGAGGGTAACGGCAAAGATATCAAATTCTCCGAATGTAACAAATAGCGCCTTTCATGCTCTCTCACACACGCCCCGGCAGCCGGAAAGCCTTTTCACTGCTGGAGCTGCTGCTGGTGATCTTCATCGTATCGCTGGTCTATTTTCTGGGCTTTGGCGGTTTCGAGAAAGAGAAAAAGCGTATGCCCGTACTGACACCGATGAAGCTGAAAGCAGAAGTGATGCAGAGTCCCCTCTTCAAAGGAGAGGGGACGCTCATCTGCATAGACGGGTGCCGGTCATGCTACTTCAGAGAAGATATCTCCTCCCCTTTTGAAGCCTACAAAGGCAAAACGAAACTCTCGCACCTCAAGGTCTACACCCTCGATCGCAATGATGTACTCACACAGATAGAATACGGACGCTACCAGGACCATAAGATCTGCCTTCAGGTCGACTTCTACCCCAACGGCAGCAGCACGCCGCTCATTCTTCAGGATGATGAGGGGGTCTACTTCCTTCCCGCGTTCTTTGGAGAGCCCAAAAAGGTGGCATCACTCGAAGAAGCCAGAGCGTTGTGGCTAAAAGACAACGATGCCCTGCAGCATCAGGGAGACTACTATTGAAGCCGCTTCGTCCCGCCTTTACTCTCATCGAGATTCTCATTTCGGTACTGATCCTCTCGACCTCCATTGTCTACATTCTGAAGATCTACGGGCAGAACCATGAGCAGATCGTCTACATCACACAGCGCAATGCCCATGCCCTTGAAGATTCGCTCTTTCTCGGCAAGGATGTGCTCCGTTACCACAAGGAAGGGAAGTCCGCATACGACCTCATCGAACGCGAAATAAAGGTGGATGATTTCGAGAGCAGAAAAATTCTCAAAAATATCAAGCGTACCATCTTCATACCCGAACCCATCACCCTTGCTCCCGAAGAGGAGGGAGACGAAACACCTGCCGCACTCATCAACGAAATCAAACTCAAAGGCAACTACGCCTCCACCTACTTCCGCTTCGACCTCCAATCCTTTTAGGGCGGTTGGTTTTGAGCGAAAAAAAGCTATAATGACGCCAATGATGCAAAAGGCAGGATTGAGGATGGCGAATGCTGTTTAAGTACAAAGGATTCGACAAGGCGGGGAAGCGTGCCAAGGGTACGATCACCGCATCCAGCAGTGAGGAGGCGGCACAGAAGCTCCGCTCACAGGGGATCTACTACGAATCGCTCACCCCTGCCAAAAACTTTTCGATAGAGGGGCTTGGAAAGCGGCAGATGTCCGGTGAGATGCTCGCATCCTTCTCCAAAGAGCTCTCCTCCTACCTCAACTCGGGCATGACGATCCTTACGGCTATCCGTCTGATGGAGAACCAGCATGAGGGTGAAAAGCGCTACACCTCCTTCCTCAATGCACTCCGGACGATGATCGAAGAGGGCAACTCTCTCTACCACGCACTCAATTCCCAAAAGGTCTACCAACTTCCGGAGTTCTACGTACAGAGCCTCAACATCGCAGGGCAAAGCGGCAAAATGGCTGAAGTTTTGACCAACATGGCCGCATTCTTCTCCGCACAGGACAAGGTGAAAAAGCAGGTCAAGGGAGCGATGGTCTACCCTACCGTCATCATGACCGTCGCCATCGCCATTACCGCCTTCCTCATCAGTTTCGTCGTACCGAAGATTACCGAAATCTTCGAAGATACCGACCAGAAGCTGCCGCCCATCACCCAGTTTGTCCTCAGTATCAGCGACTTTCTCAGCGCCTACTACATTCACCTCATCGTGGGCATCGTGCTTTTCATTCTGCTCTTCAAACTCGCCTACGCGAAAGTGTACGGTTTTCACCGTCTCATCGACGGATGGCTGCTGCGCATGCCGGTCCTTGGCAACATCATCCAAAACCATGAGCTTGGACGCTTCTCCTACATCCTCTCTCTGCTGCTTGGCAGCGGTGTGGCCTATGCACAGGCAGTCAAACTGGCGGTTGCCTCCTTTGGCAACTACCGCCTTGCCGAAATGTTCGAACACGCTTCTAACAAAGTGATGGAGGGGAACAAACTCTCCAACGCCCTGCAACTTGAGGGCGGCGTGAGACTCAAACGAAACTTCCTGCAGTCTCTGGCGCTTGGAGAGGAGTCGAGCGAAGTGGCGGAGGTGCTCGCCAACCTCTCCACACTCTACGCCGAAGAGAACGAAGAGAAGCTGAAGATGATGCTCAGCATGCTCGAACCCATCATGATGCTCATCATCGGTGCCGTGGTCGGCGTCATCGTCTCTGCGATGCTGCTGCCGATCTTTACGATGACACAGGGGCTGAAGTAGTGTCAAACAGCAAAGGAGTCCAATAGCATGGCAAAACAGCGATTTAGGGATGTCAAACAGGGCAAAACGACAGCTGTCGAACCCAAACGTACAAAAAAGGGCGGGCAGGAGAGACGTTACGCCACCGCCGGAGAGAAGGTCAAAGCCTTTCTGACCGACAGCTTCATGCTGCTGATGCCCATCATGTACACGGTCTTCTATCTTGTCCTGGGTAGCAGGGAGGCGTTTGCAGAGCACAAATTGGCAGGATGGCTCTACATTCTCGTTTCTCTGGTTGTCGTACAGACGATCTTCATGTACAAAAGCGGCCAGACACCGGGCTACCGCGCCTACAACCTGGAGGTGATCGACGAGAGTACCGGTAAGCGTCCTACTCTCTTTCTCATACTCTTTCGCAACCTCACTGCCATACTCTCTGCAGCCACCCTGTTTGGCTGGACGCTGATGTTTTTCAGAAAAGACAGAAAGAATCTGCACGACCTGCTGAGCAATACAGTAGTCATCAAAAAGCCATGCACGTCCTGCTGAGACCCTCGTCGCTGCTGCTTGGCGCCTTCTATTTCTTCTACTTCGCACTGGTAGGCGTCTATGTCATCTTCATGCCCAAGGTGCTTGTGGAGCTTGGCTACAGTACGGTGGAGGTGGGCATCATCTATGCGGCCGCTCCCTTCATGCGCTTTCTGCTCCCTTTTGTCTTCAAACACTTTATCAGTCTGACACCGCGTGTCTACCTCTCTGCGCTCATCCTCACCTTTCTTGCCACACTGCTCTTCTGGGTAACACGGGAACACTTCTTTGCCTACCTGCTGGCCAACCTTCTCTTTGGCGCAGCGATGGGGATCTCCCTTCCCTACGTAGAGACCATTGCGCTGGCGACACTCTCCAAAAGCCACTACGGCAAAGTGCGCCTCTGGGGTTCGCTTGGCTTCATGGGCATCGCTCTGTGGCTGGGAAAGGTGCTCAGCTCTCCCATGGAGGCGCTCTACTACCTTTCGGCAATGACCTTCCTTACGATGCTCTTTGGCGCCCAGCTGATACGCTACGACACGGTAGAACATACAGGCAGTGCCGATGATGCCGGCTTTTCTCTGAAGCGCTACTGGGCGTTTTGGGTGTCGGTCTTTTTGATGCAGGTGGGGTTTGGCGGCTTCTACAACTTCTTTACCATCTACGAGACCGCACACGGCATCTCTTTGGAGATGACAAGCTGGATGTGGAGTTTCGGCGTTATCTGTGAAGTGGTGATGCTCTACTTCCAGGGGCCGCTGCTGCAGCGTAACCTGCTGCATATCCTGCAGTTTGCCACGCTGGTGACGGCTCTGCGCTGGCTGATACTCTACCTCTTTCCGGACTCTGTGGTGCTTACTTTCGCTTCACAGTCGCTGCATGCAGTCAGCTTCGCACTCTACCATACCGCCGCGATCACCTACGTCTTTTCACTCTACACCCAGAAGAAGCTCGCTCAGCAGTTCTTTCTGGGTATCGCCTTCGGGCTTGGCGGATCGGTAGGTGCCGTACTGTCAGGCCAAATCTACGGCCCCTACCTCTTTTTGGTTGAATCTCTCATCACCTTTGGCGCATTTGCCGTACTGCTCATTCACCAGAAACGAAAGGAGCGCGTTACATGATAGAGACTATTCCTGCCGTCATCTTTGCCGGAGGCAAAAGCTCCCGTATGGGAAAAGACAAGGCGACACTCCCTTTTGGCGGTTATGACACACTTGCACAGTACCAGTACGAAAAGCTCAAAAAGATCTTCAGCGATGTCTATATAGGCAGCAAAACAGAGAAGTTCGGCTTCGATGCACCGCTCATACTCGACCGCTACGAAGCAAGCTCCCCTATGGCAGGCCTGGTCTCCGCATTCGAGACACTTGAGAGGGCTGACGCCATATTCGTTCTGAGTGTCGATGCACCCTTTGTCGATGAGAACATCATCACGGCTCTGCTTGATGCGGATGAACGTGCCGATGCAGTCATCGCACGCTGCTGCGAGAGGGTACAGCCACTGTGCGGACTCTACCGAAGAAGCGCTCTGCCGCCTGCGAAAAAGACGCTGGAGGCGGACAAACACAAAATGGGGATTCTGCTTGAAGAACTCGACACGCACTATGTCGATTTTGAGGAGAGGGAGACTTTTTTGAACCTCAACCACCCCGAAGAGTATGAGGCGGCACTGAGAGCTATCGGTTCTTGAACTGCAAGGTAGTATCACCTTCAAGCATCTGGAGCATCAGCTTTTTGGAGAAGAAGACAAACTTGTCAAAGAGTGTACTATGGTACTTGTCTTTGTGATAGATCATCAGAAAATCACGTTTACACTCGAAGTTCTTTACCGGTATACGGTAGAGCTTTCCCTCTGCAAGCTCGCTCTCCACCGAGATCTTAGAGATACAGGTGAGACACTCGCGGTTCATCAAGATGCTCTTGATCGATTCGGTATGTCCCAATTCGAAAAAGATATTCAGCTCATCGACCTTGTCTTTGATGTAGTTAAGGAACACCTCTCTTGTTCCCGACCCCTCTTCTCTGAGTACCCAGCGTTTCTTGGCAAGCTCGTCGATGTAGCAGGGCTTTGCAAGCTCCTCCTGTGATGTAACGACGATCAGCTCATCCACACCTATCTGCTCTTTGATAATATCGCTGCCGCTTACAAAACCTTCAACAAACCCCACATCGATCTCACCGCTTTTGATCAGCTCACTGATCTCTTTTGTGTTGCCCTCTTTAAGCGAAATTTTTACGTCGGGGTAGGAGCTCATGTAACTGCAGATGATCGAAGGCATCAGGTAGTCTACGATTGTCGTACTTGCACCCACACGGATCATTCCTTTGTTTTCGGAGTTCTGGAACTCATACTCGATATCGGAGAGCTTCTTGAAAATCGGCTCTATCTCCTTATGAAAAGCGCGTCCCATCTCGTTGAGCACCAGTTTTTTGTTGATGCGGTCAAAGAGCGGACGGCCCAGAATGTTCTCCATCTCCTTGATGGACATGGAGACGGCCGACTGGCTGAGATTCATCTCTTTGGCAACATTGGTAAGGTGCCCCGAGGCGACAACATTGAGAAAAATCTCCATCTGGCGAAGGGTTAATTTCATGGGTAACTCACTTTTATTCTAAAAAATTTATTATGGGTGACGATAATATTGATTTTACTATTATATCAAGAATATGGTACAATTCCAAAAAATTTATCAGTTTTTTTGAATTCAATCCAACTTATGAGGTAAGAACATGCCATTTTCTCCAGAAAACCGCAAGGGTACCCTAAGCGGTATCCTTTTCGTCGCTATCTTCGCGGCTGCTGCAACCTACATTGCAGGGCTTGGACCTGTCAAGGCACTGGGGCTCTCCCCGCTGGTTATCGGTATCGTCATGGGTATCTTCTATGCCAACACTCTGCATAATCACACGCCTGCCGAGTGGCAGCCGGGTATCACCTTCTCTGCAAAGAAGATCCTCCGTTTTGCCATTGTACTCTACGGCTTCCGTCTAACGTTTCAGGAGATCATTGCCGTCGGAATGGATGGTTTCCTGGTCTCGCTGATCATGCTGACAACGACACTCATCCTAGGTTCTTGGCTTGGCTACAAAATGTTCGGCATGGAGAAAGACACCTCCATCCTCACCGCTTCAGGTGCCGCTGTCTGTGGTGCCGCAGCGGTACTGGCGACCGAACCTGTTCTTAAGTCCGAAGAGTACAAAGCGGCTATCGCCGTTTCGATGGTCGTACTCTTCGGTACCATCTCCATGTTCCTATATCCGGTACTCTATACCGGTATCATCGAGCATGCAACAGGCTTTCTGCATATGACCGCACGTGAGTTCGGTATCTATGTAGGCGGGACCATCCACGAAGTGGCACAGGTCGTTGCCGTTCCTGCTTCTATTCCCGGTACACCCAAAGAGATGGCTGATGCCGCTGTCATCGTCAAGATGACACGTGTCATCATGATCGCACCGATGCTGATCGTGCTTGGGCTCTACCTTGCCTGGGATGCGAAGCGTTCAGGCGGAGAGCACAGCGGAAAGACAAAACTGGTCATCCCCTGGTTTGCTGTCTACTTCATCATGGTTGCAGGCTTCAACTCTCTGCACCTGCTGCCTGAGAACATGGTAAACCTCATTAACGAGGTCGACACGTTCCTGCTTACGATGGCGATGACCGCCCTTGGTATGGGAACCATCTTCAGCAAGTTCAAGGGCCTTGGCCTTGCACCGCTCTACACCGCCCTTGGCATGTTCGCCTGGCTGGTAGTTGGCGGCTTTGTTGTCACAAAGGTGATCGTCGAAGTGCTTTAAGCCTTCGAT
>JALWLU010000033.1 GCA_026996325.1 Sulfurovum sp. | reverse complement strand
CGTCTATATGGTCGACGGCAAAACCATCCCGGACGAAGAGGACAAGAAGCTCTTCTACGACCTGCAGCAGCTTGGCAAACCGCTGGCACTCGTGGTCAACAAGATCGACAACGACCGGGAATTTGAAGGGCGCTTTTTCGACTTTTATGAATTCGGTGCGGAAGCGACCTTCCCGATGTCCGTCAGCCACAACCGCTACTTCAATGACTTCTACGCCTGGCTGGAGCAGTACATCCCCCCAAGGGAGGAGAAACCCGAACTTCAGCTCGAAGCTGACGAAGATGCCGACCCGTTCGGTGAGTTCATTACCGACATCAACGCTACGGTAGAGGAGGAGGACAAAGAGATAAACGTCGCCATCATCGGCCGCGTCAACACCGGCAAGAGTTCGCTGCTCAATGCCCTGCTGGGTGAAGAGCGCTCCGTTGTCTCCGACGTTGCGGGAACCACCATCGACCCCATCGATGAGTCGGTGGAGTACAACGACTACAAGATCACCTTTGTCGATACCGCGGGTATCAGGCGCCGGGGGAAGATCGTAGGCATAGAAAAGTATGCACTTGGACGCACCGAAGCGATGCTTGAGAAGGCGGACATCGCCCTGCTGATGATCGATGCGACCACCGGTGTGCTCGAGCTTGACGAGCGTATCGCCGGGCTGATAGAGAAGTATCGCCTTGGTGCACTCATCGTTGTCAACAAGTGGGACATCAGAGGAGAAAAGAGTTACGAAGAGATGGTCGACGACATCCGCGACGAGCTGAAGTTTCTCCACTACGCACCGCTCATTACCATTTCGGCAAAGACCGGCATGCGGGTGCACAGGATTCTCGACCAGATCAGAGCCATTTACGAGCGCTACAAGCAGCGTATCCCTACCTCAAAACTCAACGATACCCTGCGCGAAGCAATGGCGCGCCACCATGTGCCAAGCCACAACGGTGCGGTTGTCAAGATCAAGTTCGCCACACAGTACGAGAGCAAGCCGCCAAAGATCGCGCTCATCACCAACCGCCCCGACGGGTTACACTTCAGCTACAAGCGCTACCTTGCCAACTTCATTAGAAGCCGTTTCGATTTCGAGGGCGTGCCGCTTGACATTGTCGCAAGAAAACGCGGCGAGCGTTTTGAACCTGATGAAGCGTAGGGTATAATCGCGACACACAATCACTAAAGGAAGTTTCACATGTCCGTTCCAAAGTCCATCTTCCGCGAGTATGACATCCGCGGTATCTTCGAAAAAGAGCTCAACGAAGAGAGTGTCAAGCGTATAGGCTACCACCTTGGCCGAAAGATCGGCGGCAACCGCATTGTCGCCATCGGCTACGATGCCCGCTCCCACTCACCAAAGCTGCGTGACTACCTCGCTTCAGGTCTCAACGCTGCAGGCTGTACGGTGCTTGACATGGGTATGGTCGCCACCCCGGTAAACTACTTTGCCAACTATCAACCCATTAAAAACCTTACCCCCACTCAACACTCAACACTCAGCGCTCAGCACTTGGACACATCGATAGATGCGTCCATTATGATCACCGGTTCACATAATCCACCCGAATACAACGGCTTCAAGATCACGGTTGACCGCACTCCCTTCTTTGGTGATGCCATCTATGCACTTGGAGACGAGGTAGTCGCCGACAGCGAAAGGGTCATTGAGGACAATACCCAAACCGTAGCCATCGATGTCAAAACGCCCTATATCGACTTTATGGTACAAGAGTTTGCCCACCTCAAGGCACTTGAAAAGAAGATCGTCCTTGACTGCGGAAACGGCGTGGCCGGGACTGTCATCACCGACATCTTCGATGCACTCTCGCTTGAGTACCGCGGTCTCTACTGCGAGCCCGACGGCACCTTTCCAAACCACCATCCCGACCCAAGCGAAGAGAAGAACCTTGCCGACCTCAAAGCGGCACTGGCAAAAGAGGGAGATATAGGCTTTGCCTACGACGGCGATGCGGACCGCATTGCGGTACTGACACACAGACACAACATCAAGGGCGACCAGATGGCGCTGCTCTTTGCCCTTGGCATGGAAAACCCTACCGTCATCGGCGAAGTGAAGTGCTCTCAGGTGATGTACGATGAACTCGAACGCCGCGGCGCAAAAGCGATCATGTACAAGACCGGCCACTCCAACCTCAAGGTCAAGATGAAAGAGACCGGTGCGGACCTTGCCTGTGAAGTAAGCGGCCACATCTTCTTCAAACACCGCTACTTCGGCTACGACGACGCCATCTACGCCACGCTGCGCATGCTTGAACTCATCGCACAGGGCATCGACCTCGATGCCGAGATAGAGGCTCTCCCCGAAGTCTTCTCCACCGAAGAGATCAAAGTAGAGACCACAGAAGAGGAGAAGTTCGCCATCATCGATGCCATCAAGACGCTGCTTGAGAATCCGCCCTCAGACTTCCCTGCCATCAAGAACATCATCGATGTCGACGGTGTACGCATCAATTTTGAAAAAGGATGGGGACTCGTACGCGCCTCCAACACCACCCCCGTACTTGTTACACGCTTTGAATCGACCGATAAAGCCCTTGCAAAACTTTACGAAACAAAAGTGAATGAATTGATAAAAGAGGCAAAAGCCTCTTTGGTGATTGGTAATTAGTTGTTGGTTATTGGGGGAAATATTGATAAAATCGGACAACTTCATTCAAAGCATAAAGCGACGAGGAGACAAAACATGACAACCCATATACCAGTACACCAATACACCAGTAATTGCTTGCCTAAAGGCAGGCTATGCTAAACCGCCTCCACTTCACCTTCAGCGACGAAAAGACCAAGAAGCACGCTTTTAGTGCCATACAGCAGGAGCAACAGACCATCGGCTACTACGCCCTGCCCGAACAGGATACCGCACCTATTCACGCCTACTGTGACACGATCAACGATGCCATCGACACCGTTGTCGTCATCGGTATCGGGGGAAGCTCTTTGGGCGCAAAGGCTGTCTATGAGTTCCTCAAGCCCACCCGTACGCTCAAACGTAAGCTCTACTTCTTTGAAAGCACCGACCCCGTCAATATTGCTGCACTTTTAGAGAAGATAGACTTCGAAAAGAGCCACTTTCTAGTCATCTCCAAATCGGGCACTACTGTTGAGACCTTTTCCATCTACAAATATCTTTTCAATCTGCACGGCAACCCGGCAAGCTACACCTTCATCACCGATCCTGGCTCACCCCTGGAGCGGTATGCCCAGAGCATTGAAGCGTCAGTGCTCCATCTGCCTGACAATGTCGGCGGTCGCTTCTCCGTTCTTTCCACTGTGGGACTGGTACCGCTGGTGCTTTGCGGCATCGACATCGACAGGCTGCTCTCAGGCGCACTATGTGTGAAAGAGAGTTTTTTCAACGACGGTTACCTCAAGGAGACACTGCTGAACAAGGCGGCCTTCTATGCAAAGCACCATGCGCAGTACCACATCAACTGCCTCTTTGCCTACTCCGAAGCGCTCAAGTACTTCTGTGAATGGTACGTACAGCTGTGGGGGGAGAGTCTCGGCAAACACCAGCGCCACTCCGCCTTCAATGTGGGACTCACCCCCATCGGTCTTATCGGCCCCAGAGACCAGCACTCATTCTTGCAGCTGATCATGGAAGGGACGCGCGACAAATCGGTAACCTTCATCAAGGTGGAGGATTTTCACGACAGAACAGAGATTCCCGACCTCTCGCTTACGCATCTTGAATCACTCGATGCGCTCAACAACCTCAGTTTTGCCGAGCTTATCAACATGCAGTGTGACTCGGTCACCGAAGCACTGCTCGAGCAGGGTGATATTCCTGTCGATACGCTGGTACTTGAAAGCATAGACGAAGCAACGATCGGGAAGCTCATCTTCTACTATGAACTGCTCACGTCACTGGTTGGCGAACTGATCGATGTCAATACCTACGACCAGCCCGGCGTTGAGGCAGGAAAGATCATTCTGAAGCAGAAGCTGAAAAGCAGACTTTAGTCAGCCTGCTTCAGTGTAGTGTTCGCCAACTTTTTAAACTCCTCGGAACTCTCAAGCAGCTCTTTGTAGGTACCCCTACTCTCTATCTTTCCACCCTTGAATACCAAAATCTCGTCTGCATGTTCGATGGTGGTCAAACGGTGAGCGACAATAAAGGTGATCATCTCCTCTTTGATGGCCTCAAGCGCCTGCTGGATCGCCTTTTCGCTCTTGTTGTCCAGCGCGGATGTCGCTTCATCGAGAATGAGCACGTCGGGGTCCTTGTAGAGTGCACGCGCCAGTGCGATACGCTGACGCTGCCCTCCACTGAGGTTGGTCCCGAACTCATCAAGCGGCGTATGGATACCCTGTGGCAGCGCTTCGACAAACTCCCAGGCGTGTGCACGCTTGAGCGCACGGATGACTCGCGCCTCATCCACCGCTTCACCGTAGGCGACATTGTTGGCGACGGTGTCCTGAAAGATGAAGATACGCTGGGTGACAAACGCTATTTTTCGGTGCAGAGAGTAAAGCGTATAGTCCCTGATGTCATCATCGTTGACATAGATGGTTCCCGAAGTGGCATCGTAGAAGCGCACCATCAGGTTCACAAGACTGCTCTTACCCGCACCGCTGTCCCCCACCAGTGCATACACTTTCCCTTTGACCGCGTCGATATCAATGTGCTCCAACGCCGTTTTGTCGCCATATTTCAATGAGACGTCATCGAAGCGGATGCGCTCGATATGCGTTAGCTCTTTGGGGCCAGAAACGACAGTGGGTTCAGTTTTGAAAAGCTCGTCGATTCGCTCGGTGGCAGCGACGGCATCTTGCATCCGGTTGTGTACGTTGGAGAGTTTTTTAATGGGGTCATACAGCATAAAGAGTGCCGTGACAAATGCGAAGAAGCTTCCCACTGTCATATGCCCGTCGATGACCTCGTTCGCACCGACATAGATGGTAACGGCAATGGCGACCGAGCCGAACAGTTCCAGTGCGGGACTTACCAGCGCATTGGTGCGGCTCTGCTTCATGGAGAGTTTGAAGAAGTTCATATTCTCATCGCTGAAACGCCGCTGCTCGTACTTCTGCGAAGAGTTCGACTTGATGATCTCGATATTGTTGAATATCTCCGTCAAGCGTGACGTCAGATCCGCATTGCTCTCCTGAGAACGTGTGGAGTATTTCTTCATCCGCTTTGCAAGCAGCTGCAGAGGCAGCAGTGCCAGCGGCATCACCACCAGAAAATAGAACGCCAGCTTCGGGCTCTGCCAGATGACATACCCTGTCAATGCGACAATAAGCATGGCATTGATCAATACACTCGGTATCAGACCCGAGACAACATTCTGGATACGCGCAATATCGTTTGTCGTACGGCTCAACAGCTCACCGTTACGCATCTGATTGAGAAATGCCATATCCTGATACATCAGATGCAAAGAGAGTTTGTTGCGTATCTTTCGGACGATATCATTACCGATGTAGATGGTGTAGTAGGTCTGC
This sequence comes from Sulfurovum sp., assembly GCA_026996325.1. Taxonomy (GTDB): domain Bacteria; phylum Campylobacterota; class Campylobacteria; order Campylobacterales; family Sulfurovaceae; genus Sulfurovum. The sequence continues at coordinate 1,198 of JALWLU010000033.1, read as the reverse complement.
ACATACTTTCCAAGCGACTTGATGAAAAAGACTGCGACGATGGCAAAGGGAATGAGTGCAAGCATCTCTCTGTCTTTGGCGATGAACACCTCATCGAGTACTGGCTTCAGCAAGTGCGCGGAGGCCGTCGTGCCTACGGCCACAGCGATCATTCCCAATACAGCAAACAGGAACTCCCGCTTATATTCAGACATGTAGGGGAAAAAATAGGAAAAGAGTCGTTTCAAAGTATTGCCTTATTATATGTTTTTGACAAAGCTTTCAATCTTCCATTTAGCAAAATTTAATAAATCTGGTAAATGCTTCGCACGCATATATCTTCGTCCATAAATTTTATTATTCTCGGTTATTATGGGGGATTTAACATTCGCACTTTCAACAATCTTATTTATCATTGAAAATAAATTATACTCCTCAATTACTCTCCTTCTGGCTTCCTTAACAGCATCGAGTCTCCTCTCATATTCTCCCTCCGAACTGATTATTTCTTTTATTTTCTTAATGGAACCTTCCATATCATATATATCAATCGGTATAATGCTTTCTTCTGGAAAATAGTCGTATACATTTGGACATCCATAGTAAATGGGCACAGCATAGCCCAAAAAAGCATCTGCCAATTTCTCTGTCCAAATATTTTCTGCATACTCATTTTCAATAGCAACATGAAACTTGAAGGGATCTATCGCTTCTGCTTTAGTCTCGATCCACCTATACCCTCGACCGAATCTTTCCATCTGCGGAATTTCATTTTCTAAAATTTTGGTAAATTCATGCCGTAATCTATGTAATGTATGCCCCTGCTGTTTATTCGAACAAATCGTAGATAAATATTTAGACTTTTTAGGCACCACATCACTGATAATATCATCAAATTTTTTACCATATAGCCACTCATTTCCTGTCTGTGTCCGTAATGCGTTTGGATGGGGTAAAACCTTTTCATCCTGATTTGTTATCAAATAGTGAAACTGTTTAGCAAATGCTGTACCATACCGGGTAATACTACTTGGTTCTGTTGTTACCAAAATAGTATTTTCTTTCGGGCAAGCCAAATGTTCAACCCTGCCAGGTAATATTGCAGGAACATCGCTGATTACAACAAGCCAGTCATACTCTCTATCCATCGGGTCGAATGTAAACTGGCAAGACCCCCATATCGCTTCTTTTTCAGGCAGTTGTTTACGATAGGTAGGTG
>JALWLU010000032.1:10817-24673 GCA_026996325.1 Sulfurovum sp. | reverse complement strand
CTCCTGCTGCTTGAGTGAAGCAATGATCTTCTCTTTTACTGCATCGTAAGGTACAGCATGAGGTGCATCTTTGCTCTCAAGGTAGATCACATGGTAGCCAAACTGCGTCTTGACCGGCTTGGTCGTGATTTCACCCGGCTTTAGTGCCCAGACCGCTTTGGAGAATTCAGGTACCATCTGCCCCTTTTTAAACTTGCCGAGATCGCCGCCTTTTGGTCCTGAAGGGCCTGTAGACTTTGTCTTTGCCAGTTCGATGAACTTTGCCTTGAGTTTGTCACCCTTGAGCCCTTTGAGCTGCTTGATGATATCGTTTGCCGTCTTTTCGTCTTTGACAAGGATATGTCTTGCATGGACGAGCTCCGGCATCATGAACTTCTCTTTGTTCTTGTCGTAGAAGGCTTTCGCTTCGCTGTCACTGACAACGGCATTGTCCATCTGCTTCTTCATCCACATGTTCACGGCAAGCTCGTTGCCGATCTTCTCCATGTTTCGCTTGAACTCAGGTGTCTTGTCGATCCCCTCTTTTTTCGCCAGTTCGGCAAAGAGCGCCTTTTCGATAAGTGTCTTCTTGACAAGTGCTTTCTGCTGCGGTGTCAGCTGCTCATAGTGTGCATTTGGCGATGTCGCACTCACAAATGCCTCGGCATCTTTTTTGGTGATGTTGTGTCCGTTGACGGTAATCAGAATGTCCGAAGCGACAACCGATGTCGCCATAACCGCGACTGCGATCAGTGAAGTTTTTGCAAGTTTTAACATATACTCTTGTCCTTTTTAATTGAAAATTATAAGTGGGGATAGTATATCTGTTATAGTTAAACAATTCATTAACAATTACGCGTTATGCTAAGATTTTCTTAAGGAGCAGCACCACGATGGCAAAAAAGGTAAAAAAAGCGACAAAAAAAGAGATCGAGGCGATCAAAGCGCTCTTTCTTGAGCACTACCCCGATTCGGTTACGGAGCTGAACTACCGCAACATTTACGAACTGCTCGTTGCGGTAATGCTCTCGGCACAATGTACCGACAAACGGGTCAATATCATCACCCCAGCGCTCTTCGAACGATATCCCGACCCTGCGTCACTTGCCAATGCCGACCTTAACGAGGTGAAATCCTACATCAACACCTGCTCATTCTTCAACAACAAGGCAAAGAATCTCATCAAGATGGCACAGAGTGTTGTGGAAAACTACGGCGGGGAGATACCGCTTGAGCGCGATGAGCTTGTCAAACTTGCAGGTGTGGGACAGAAAACCGCCAATGTGGTGATGATAGAGTATACCGGTGCCAACCTGATGGCGGTCGATACCCACGTCTATCGCGTTGCACACCGCCTTGGACTCTGCGACGCACCTACCGCCCTCAAGTGTGAAGAGGAGCTGACAAAGAAGTTCAAAACCGACCTGCACCGGCTTCATCAGGCCATGGTACTCTTTGGACGCTACCGCTGTAAGGCGGTCAAACCAGAATGTGACGACTGCTTCATGAAGCCCTACTGCAAAACGACAGAGAGCTTCAAAGTCTAATTCTCGCTGTGTGACCTTCGGTGGTAGCGCTCGACCACTTCTGGGTCATGGTGCAGGTTGATCTTCGCATCACGTTTACCCTCGTAGTCGATTGAGGAGAGAACAAAACGGATCGACTCCAGCCTGGCACGCTTTTTATCGTTACTGTCTACAATGATCCAAGGTGCAAATCCGGTATGGGTACGGCTGAACATCTCCTCTTTGTAGTAGGTGACTTTGTCCCACATCGCCTGTGCCTTCTCATCAACCGGACTCAGCTTCCAGTGCTTGAGCGGATTGGTCATACGCTCCTTGAAGCGCTTCTGCTGATTCTCTTTGGTGATGGAGAACCAGAACTTGATCATAATAATACCGTCATCGATCAGCGCATGCTCGATTTCGGGTACCTCTTTCATGAACTTTTCATACTGCTCAGGTGTACAGAAATCAAAGACAGGTTCGACAATTGCGCGGTTGTACCAGCTTCTGTCAAAAAAGGTAATCTCTCCGGGATTGGGAAGGTGCTGAAAGTAGCGCTGGAAGTAGAACTGTCCCGTCTCCACCTCTGTCGGTTTCTGCAAGGCGACAACCCTGAATTTCCTCGGATTGAGATACTGGGTGAAGCGCTTGATCGCCCCGCCCTTTCCTGCGGCATCACGCCCTTCGAAGATGATCATGACCCGCTTGTTGTTCTCATAGACCCAGTTTTGCAGCTTAATCAGCTCCACCTGCAGTGCTTTGAGCTCCTCCTCATACTCCACGTTTCGGATGATCTTTGCCATCTTCTTTTTCTTCATAAGCTGTGAAAGCCCCTCTTTGGTTTTCAGCAAATGAAGGTTCTTTTCGAGTGCTTTGACCGCTTTTAGTGTCTCTTTGTCGTCTGCCACTCTCTTTTTGATGTATTCGACATCTTCGAACAGGGTCATTTAGTCTCCTTGGAAATAAGTATATCCCTCTATTTTACTCCTCTTTCTCTTAAGTAATTTTGATAAAGTTCATTACTTATATTGATTCAATAACACGGTTGAGCACATCAAATGTCTTCTCCACAGAATCGAGCTTTACCATCTCCCGTGTCGAATGCGGATAGCGGATGGTAGGCCCGATGGAGGCGAATTTCATCTGCGGATACTTCTCGGCGATCACGCCGCACTCAAGCCCAGCGTGGATGGCCATTAGCTTGCTTTCTCCAAACACTTCACGCATTTTGGCATCGACCAGTTTGGTAAAATCGGTCACGTCAGGCTTCCAAGCAGGGTATTTGTCCTCGACCTTCGTTGAAAAACCATACCGTTCAAAGAGCGCAACCGTCTCCTGCGTCAACGCATCAAGTGCCTCCATATCCATCGCCCTGGCACTGGTCTCAATGCTCAATCCGCCCTTCTCATCTGCGGTGATGATGGCAAGGTTGATACTGGTATGGGGGATACCGAGCTCCTCGTTCATCTCATGCACACCGTGTTTGAAGGCATCGATAAGTTCGATGACCTTTGCTCCCTCTTTGAGAATGTCGGGAGACTCGTTCAATACACGTACCGTCACATCCCCTTCGGCCTCAAGCGGCATTTCGCTTCTGACAAGGGCAACGGCATTGGCAGGAATGGCATTGCGCCGCTCACCGGCATAAAGACTCACAAGCTGTGTCACTCCTGCCTCTTTCAAATAGCTGCCAAGCACCTTGATGGCAGAAGGGATACCTTTATCGATATCCACCCCGGAATGTCCGCCCGGCAACCCGTTGACGGCAACCTCATAGCAGACACCACGGCCCTCCACATATGCATCCTGCTTGAATGCAGTAATGTCCGCACCTCCGGCACAGCCAATGTAGACCTCCGCTTCATCCTCGCTGTCGAGGTTGAGCATATACTCCGCTTTCAGATCGAACGCCAGCGCATTTGCACCGATGAGCCCTATCTCCTCATCGGAGGTAAAGAGAAACTCCAGCACATTCCCCTCCTCCATCAACTGCATCATCATCGCCACTGCCATACCGTTGTCCGCTCCCAGGGAGGAATCTTTGGCTTTCATCCACCCCTCTTCGACGTATGTCTCTATCTGCGGTGCTTTTCCCATGCAGACCATATCGTAGTGCGCCTGCAGACAGAGTCTCGGTGTACCTTTACAGGCATAGATGTTTTTCGCTTCATCCACCTCCAACTCGTACCCTCTCTCCTTCGCAAACGCCACCAAAAAATCACACAACCCATCAGCCTCTTTCGAACAGTGCGGTATCTGCGTCAGCATTTCAAAATACTCAATAATCTTTGACATTTCATTCCTTTATAAACTTCTCTTCATTTTTGTGTCACTTTTGCACCTTTTGTGCAGGTGCGCAAGCGCCCATATGTGCGAAGCACGGCGCTGGAGTCACCGTCAGCACAATTGCAAAAGTGACGATTTTTGCCTACTTTTTCTAAAAAAGTAGGGAAAAAACATAAATTTACAATAAAAGCTTGTTTAATCAAAAGAAGTATAATAGAATCACATAAAAATCAGGACCCAACCATGTGCCTCATCATCACCACCCTCTTCCTCGTCATGGGCATCCAGAACCTCATCGAAGGCTACTACACTATGGCAGCCCTGCAGCTTTTCATCGCTGCCGGCTTTGCTTTCATGCTCTGGCGCAACATTCAAATGACGCGGTGTGAACGTACCGGCAACTGCAGCGGATGTACCTTGCCGGAGTGGCTGACAAAATGGTTTCGCAAAGAGCGGAAATAAAGTAAGAGAAGATGGTTTTTCCCCGTCATCCAGGATCTTGACGCTCTTTGACAAATTGATGTAAAGATTCCTGTCTTCGCAGGAATGAGCGTCTAAAATACTTGTCATCCCGGACTTGATCCGGGATCTTGACACTCCCTGAATAATTGACGTCAAGATTCCTGGTCAAGCCAGGAATGACAAAACTTCAAAGGAGATTTTTCAATGGAACACTTTTTTACCTGCCCCTACTGCTGGGAGACCATTTCGATGGTACTTGATCCAAGTGAGGAGGAGAGTGACTATATCGAAGATTGTGAAGTCTGCTGCCGGCCTATTGAGATATCGTTCCGTTTTTCGGAGGAGAGGCTGGTGCATTTTGAGGCGCGGAGGATGGAGGGCATATAGTATAGCCCGGACTTGATCCGAAATTTTGGTGCTTATTGCCTCTTGAACACAAAGATTCCTGCTTTCGCAGGAATAACGGACTGGATTGCTCGTCATCCCGGACTTGATCCGGGACCTTGACGTATGTCGTTGTTGGTGTATTGGTTACCGACTTGGAACCGGGAATTAATTCCCGGCCAAACCTGAAGAGGAAAGCGTAAAGTTCGTTCGCAGCAACATACGTCTCCAGTCGAAAGGGCAAAAATGCACCTAAAGGTATACACTTCGTTAAATTTTCGTTTCCGAGACTCACCAATTCTCAGTTTGGCGATGAATCCTCGTTTCCAAAGTGTACAACAGTACGCGCTTACGCATACAAAAACGCAAACCGATCGACCAGCTTTCCGTTTACTTCCACTTTTTCGACAAACATCTCATAGGGGCGTACCCATACGCCGTAATCACCGTACAGCGCGCGGTAGACCACCATCGGCTCTTCAGTCTCTGAGTGGCGTGCCACCATCAGCACTTCATACTCACTGCCTTTGTAGTGTCGGTAGATGCCTTTTTGTATCTCCATAAGCAAACCTCATTTTTTATTACCATTCTACCAAAATCTGCTTCAGTCATCCACAATCCTTTTTAAAGCACAATAGAGCAACTGTTTTTATGGGAGGATAATCATGATATCAAAAAAATGGAATCTCTCTTTCAGACTTTGGCACTGGCTGCACGCAGCGGTGATTCTGGGACTGCTTGGTACGGTTTTCCTGCACAAAACCTTTCTGAGCTGGCGGGCCAACAGTGAGATTCTGATACAAAAGCTTTCCGGCTTTGGCATCGACATTACAGCCGAACAGGCCAAGGCACTTGCCAAAGCCGTTCGTGCACCGATGTGGGAGTGGCACATCTAGCTGGAGTACGCACTGGCAGCCCTTGTGCTCTGGCGTGTGCTGCTCTTCTTCACCCAAAGCCGCAAACAGAACTATATCGCACTGAGAGAGGAGAACTTGCACAAAAAGGCGGTTAAAGTCAGCTACCTTGTACTCTACGGTGTCATCGCCTTTATGGCCGTAAGCGGGCTTGTTATCCACTTCTACGATGCACTGGATCTTGCCAAGGAGACAGCACACGACATCAAAGAGGTGCATGAACTGGTCTATAATGTCATTCTCATCTTCGTACCGCTGCACATTGCAGGTGTCGTCATTGCCGATATAACAAACGAAAAGTGCATTGTCTCCGATATGATCAACGGCGGAGAGAAGTAGACGCGTGCCTGACGCTTCTACTACCTACCCTTTCACAGCCTGAAGCACAAAAGCCAGCAGGTAGAGAAAGAGAATGCCTGAAACCGTCCAGACAAACGCCTGTTTGACATTCATGGAGGGGTTGTGCGTCCCGCAGTAGGGACAGCGGCGTATCCCCTTTTCCACCTCATGTTTGCAGTAGCGGCAGGAAGTCGTTTTTGATTCTTTTTCCGTCATCGGCTTTTTAGTTTATCCATTAAAATAGAGATATTCTCTTCGAGCTCATTTAGCTTCTCATCACATATCATAAAAATAGTTTCAGCATCAATATCTATATAGTGATGGGTAATAATCTCCCTGGTCTTGATAATATTACTCCAGTATCTTCTGTCGGCAACTTCAAGCAACAATGCTCTATCGCGTTTATCAATATTTTTTAAAGCTTCACCGATTGACTGCAGCCTCATAGAGATGGCATCAAGTTGTGTCAAACCATATTCTGTATCTAAAAAGTCATCACTGCATGTTATGCCCTCAAATCTCTTCCTTATCAGGGCTGTACTTTCCAGTACAAACTTCAACAGCTCTGCATTGCTTGACTTATCCATAAATCACATCTTTTTGTATATTGGTCCTAATCACGCTGTTATTGTTTTTATGCTTGTGATACAGATCGACTTTTTTATGGTAAAGTGATTCAAGATAATTCCAAAGACCGGCCAAATTATCAAAGGTTTTATGTCGAAATTCTACATAGATATCGATATCACTCTCTTGGGTTTGCTTCCCTTTTGCATAACTGCCAAACAACCCGATTTTCTCAACTTCGAACTCTTGTTCGATGTAAGGCTTATGCTCTTTGAGTATCGCCAATATTTGATCTTTGGTCATAATAAATATCCTTTCCGATTTTATTATAACAAATTTGTCACGCTCATGTACAAAATACCTATCATTCGGCTTTATTGTAGCAAAAAATACTTTTTATGCATAATCCAAACCACCCTATACAGCATAATAGGTCGCTTTGGGATGGTGGACCACCAGCGCGGTGGTACTCTGTTCAGGGTGAATCTGGAACGTTTCGCTAAGCTCAATGCCAAACTCTTCAGGCTTCAACAGGTCAAAGATAATGCGGCTCTGCTCCAGGTCCGGACAGGCGGGGTAGCCAAAGGAGTAACGCGCACCGGGGTAGCGGTTCATCCGAACATCACGAAGATTGGCTTTTTCATCCTTGCCCAGTCTGTCAAGGTCGATACGGATCTGCTTGTGCGCCACCTCCGCCAGCGCTTCTGCCAACTCTACGGAGAAGCCGTGTACCATATTGTACTCGAGGTACTTCCCCGCATCGTAGAGCTCCTTCTCGTAGGCTGAGAACTTCGAGCCTGCACTCACACAGGTGATCGCCAGCAGATCATGCCGCTCATGCCTGAAGAAATCACTGAGCGCGCGGTAGGGCTTTCTGCGCTGTCTTGGAAAACTGAATGCATACTCCGCACGTCCGACAACCTCCTTGAAAGGCTCACGGTTGGCGTTGGCATCGACATTCCACCCCTCCACTTCCGGGAAGACAAGCAGCTCCTGGTCATTGCTTCGTACCGGATAGTAGCCGTAGATGATCGTCGGATCGAAGAGATCCTTTTCGATAAATTCGCGTTTGAGACGTTCGTAGGCAGGATAGACCTTCTCTTCGAGCATCTTCTCATACTCGGTTTTGTCCATTTTGCCCTTTTTGTAGCCCCAGTGCATCTTGATGACTGTCTTTTTGTTGACCCATTCAAAGACCGTTTCAAGGTCAAGGTCATCTTTTTGCAGTACGCGGCGCCCCCAGAACGGCGGTGTGGGGATATCGACAGGTTCAGGCATCTCTATCTCTTCAAAAGGCGGGATAACCACCTCTTTCTTCTCTTTTTTTTCAGTACGTTCGACCATATCGCCCGCAAGCCGGGTGTCAAGCACTGCATCGGGATTGATCTTGATCTCCTCGTTGTACTTTTCGATACGGCTCATCGCCACCACTCCGTCAAACGCGTCACGGCAGTAGAAGATAGGCCCCTTGTATATCGGTCGGCAAAAGTCGTCCACAAAAGAGCGTGTCAGTGCCGCACCCCCAAGAAGTACCGGAATGGTCAGTCCCATTTCTGTCATCGTCTCCAGGTTGTCTTTCATCACTGCTGTTGACTTCACCAGCAACCCGCTCATACCGATGGCCTGGATCTCTCGCTCTTTCATCACGTCCAGATAGGTCTCAAGCTCGGTCTTGATACCGACATTAATCACTTTAAAGCCGTTGTTGCTGAGGATGATATCGACCAGGTTCTTGCCCACATCGTGCACATCCCCCTTGACCGTACCGATGACAAGCGTCGTATCTGTCTCCTTCTCCTGTTTGGTCAGGTAGGGGTTGAGGTAATCGACTGTCGCTTTCATTGTCTCCGCACTCTGAAGCACGAAGGGCAGCTGCATCTGTCCGCTTCCAAAAAGCTCACCGACCACCTTCATCGCATCGATAAGTATCTCGTTGACAATACGGTCGGGGTGTATCTCTTTACGCGCCTCTTCGACCAGCGGGATCATCCGCTCCTTGTCACCGTCCATTAGAAGCCTCGCAATCTTCTCTTCAGCATTCATCGCTTCATACGCTTCATCGTTTGCTTCGGTATCAACCACTTTGTCCGAGAAGTGTTCTATAAAGTTAAAGAGTGACTGATCATCAGGGTGGAAGAGGAGCTCTTCACATACTTCAATGTCCTCTTTGCTCATTTTACTCAGAGGAATAATATGCTTAACGTTAATGATGACAGAGGTAAGGCCCGCTTCGATGCAGTGGTGCAGGAAGACCGAGTTAAGGTACATACGGGCATTCTTGTCCAGACCGAACGAGATATTACTCAGTCCCAGTGTTGAGCCCACTTCGGGGTGGCGCTTGTGCAGTTCGCGTATCGCCTCAAGCGTATGGATGGCCGCGTCACGATACTCTTCATCACCAGAGCCCACGGTAAAGGTCAGCACATCGAAAATGAGATTGTGCGGCGCGATACCGTGACGGTTAACACAGAGGTCATAGAGGCGTTCGGCAACGGCAAGTTTCTCCTCTTTGGTCTTTGCCATTCCCTTCTCATCAATGGTCAGACAGACCAGCGCTGTACCGTATTTTTTCGCCAGACCACATATCGCATCAAGCTTCTCTTCGCCATCTTCGAGGTTGACCGAGTTGATGATGGGCTTGCCGCCAATGCACTTGAGCCCCTCCTCCATCGTATTGACACGGGTTGCATCAGGCATCAGCGGCAGCGGAATCTTCTGGTTGTAAAGCTCCATGACCGCACGCATATCCTTCGCACCGTCGCGCCCGGCAAACTCGACGTTGACATCCAGACAGTGCGCACCGTCGCGCACCTGCGCCTGACCCACTGTCAATGTTCCCTCGTAGTCACCGGCAAGAATCAGCTCGCGAAAGGCTTTGGAACCCGTCGCGTTGCTGCGCTCTCCAATGAGCAGCGGGGCAGGCTCTTGAAAGAGTTCCACCGTGTTGAAGAGTGAAGCAATACTTGGCTTGATTGAGCCAGACGGTGCTTTTGGCTTGAGTGTTGCCACCGCTTTTTTGAGCGCCTGAATATGCTGTGGTGTCGTACCGCAGCAGCCGCCAAGGAAACTCACGCCGTCAAACTCCGTGAACTCCAGCTGTTTGGCGGTAAACTCGTCCGGTCCCATCGGGTAGTAGGTGTATCCTCCGCGGTTTTGGGGCAGTCCGGCATTGGCATGAATGGAAAGCGGGAGGTCACACAGCTCGCTGAGTACCCTGAGGTGCTTCTTCGCCTGCTCCGGTCCGGTACCGCAGTTAAGCCCCAGAGAGAGAATATCAAAAGGCTCCATAATAGTCACAATCGTCGCCGCATCGGTACCGATGAGCATCGAACCGCTCAGTTCGATGGTGACGGAGACCATAATGGGCAGGTCCATCCCCTTGTCGGCATTGGCATCCTGACAAGCATGGAGTGCCGCTTTGATCTGCAGCGGATCCTGACAGGTCTCCAGCAAAAAAACATCACAGCCGCCGTCGATAAGCCCTTCGGCGACAATTTTGTAGCCCGCATACATCTCATCGTAGTGAATGTGCCCTAAAGACGGTAGTTTGGTACCAGGCCCTATGGAGCCAAGCACAAAACGAGGCTGCTCCGGAGTACTGTACTCCTCGCAGATCTGCTTGACAAGCAGGGCACCCTTTTTGGAAAGTTCATAGGCACGATCACCAAGGTCGTACTCATCCAGCACCCACGGCATCGTACCGAAGGTATTGGTCTTTATCAGGTCCGCTCCAGCCATCGCATAGCGCTTGTGAATACGCCCGATCAGCTCTGGGGCTGTGTCATTGAGCAGTTCGTTACACCCCTCCTGTTCCCGTCCTTTATGGTCGATCCACGCCTCTTTGGGGACTTCAAGATCCTGGATCTGTGTTCCCATGGCACCGTCGATGACAAGCATGCGCTCCGAGATGAGCCGGTTGATCGTTTCTTTGACAGACACGGTTTTCCTTTTGTTGTCGTATGCAGCGCATACGGAATGATATGCAATTGTATCAAAGTATGGTTAAATCCCATCGTGCTGCATTTTGTGGTTTTTCGATGGTATTATCAAGAGAAAGATGCTATAATTATAAGAAGTTATCATAATGAAACAGAAAAAGCCAAACCTGTCGAAAGGCAGGGACGGAAAGCCATGGGTCCTGCAGGGATTGCCAGGTTGCCAATACCGTGCTGCTTTCCTTGGTACTCTTTTTCATCATCACGCATAGAAAGGATAGAACAATGGGCCGAACCATTAAAAATATCATTACAGGCAAAGAGATCACCAAACCGGACCCGGTGGATGAAGAGGTACCGTTTGACGGCGGTGTCATGATCACAGAGACCGATCCTGCCGGTATTATCACCTATGCCAACAGAAAGTTCCGTGAACTGACAGGCTACAGCAAAGAGGAGCTTATCGGCTCGCCACACAATATCAACCGGCACCCGGATATGCCAAAGGCTGCATTCAAGCAAATGTGGGAGACAATAAAGGACGGCAACTACTGGGAAGGGTATGTCAAGAATATGACATCAGAAGGGAAATACTATCTGGTTGTTGTCTGGATCAAACCGAAATTCGATGAAGAGGGGAATATTGTCGGCTACATTGCCGGGCGTAAGATACCTGACCCCGACTCTATGCAGGCTGCACTCAAACAGTACAAGGCGATGAAAGCACAGGAGGAAGCATAAGCTTTCCTACAGCGCCTCTTTGGCTTTCTGCAACGCATCGATGACTGCGTCGATGTTCGCTTTTGGAATGTGTACTTTCCAATCCGGCTCCTGTGCATCTGCCTGAAGCGCAATACCGATACTCGCCACACTCTCACTTCCTGCCCCGTAAGGCTCCTCGATTGTCGTTACCGTGATCTTTCCGTCATTCGTTCCGCTAAGATCCATCTGGGCAATCTCTGTCACTTTTCCGCTCATAATCAACTCCTTTTTGAATTAAAATTTTGAAAGGTTGATTATAGGCCCAAAAGGTTAACGGTTCTTAACAAGGCGCATCAGAGCCGCCTGCATACGCCGCCATAAGCGTATCTCTATAGCGGGGAAACCTGCATAAGTCTTGCCACCCTCAAGTGACTTGGTCACCCCGCCTTTACCGGCGATCGTAGCAAAGGCACCCACTTCAAGATGTCCTGCTGTGGCACTCTGACCTCCCATAACGACATTTCGCCCCAGTTTTGTCGAACCGGCAAGTCCCACCTGTGCCGCCATCAGGCTGTACTCACCCACTTCACAGTTATGTGCGATCTGTATGAGGTTATCCAGCTTCGTGCCTCTTTTGATGCGCGTAGCACCGAAGACTGCACGGTCGATAGCACAGTTGGCCCCTATCTCCACATCATCTTCGACAATGACGTTGCCGTTTTGGTAGATTTTGACATGCTCACCCGTTTTGGTATGGGCAAAACCGTAGCCATCACATCCGATAACCGTACCGCTGTGAATGATACAGTTTCTGCCAATCTCCGTTGCATGGTAAAGCGTAACGTTTGGACAAATCAGCGTATTGTCCCCCACCATGACATTGTCACCAAGGTAGCATCCTGCCATGATTGTAACGTTGCTTCCAAGCTTCACCCCTCTGCCGAATCTTGTCGTATCGTCGATACTGCACCCCTCTCCCATATGCGGCATCTCTGTTAGCGTACTGACAGGGTGTGCGAAGAGTTTTGAAGCCTCCGCCAGCTTCAGGTAGGGTTCGTCCGTGATCAGCGCGACCGTGCCTTCAGGCAGCTGTGAAGCGTATTCGGAAGAGACGAGTACCGCCGCAGCTTCTGTCTTTGGCAGCAAAGCAGCGTACTTGCTGTCATTGAAAAAGCTCAGTTGCGAGGGAGTGGCCTCTGCAAGCGTATGGATACCATCGATCTCTACATCGTTTCCTTGAAAATCTATCTGAAGATTCTGTGCGATATGGGAGAGTGTGTAGGTCATTCTTATCCTTTGTATAATAAAGGGTATTCCCATTCATAGCATGGGAGGAGGCTCAAAGCTTCTTGTAGGGGTAACCCTTGTGGTTACCCAGGAAGATACTACCGCTCGATAGCCACGACACCGCCGCGTACGATCTCGCACGGGTTGTAGCGCTCGGCAGCTTCGATGAAATGCTTGACACGTTTTGGCTCATCGGCCACCTGTGCGACCACCATCTCTTTGCCAACATTGACGATACCGCCGTTGTAGGCAGCTGCAAGTGCGGCGATATCACTGAGGTTCTCGGCAATGGGGAACTTCACCAGCACCATCTCCTTTTCGACCATCTCTTCATGCTCTATGACCTTGTAGACAGGAACGAGCTTGTGTAGCTGCTTGGTGATCTGCTCCATCACGCGGGCATTTCCCTTTGTCTCAATAGTAATGTGTGACATATCGGTATGGGGGATGGGCGCGACCGTCAGCGACTCAATGTTGTATCCGCGTCCGGCAAAGAGCGCGGTAACACGTGCAAGTACCGAACTTTCGTTCATCACGACAACGGAGATGACACGTCTTTCATTGTTACTGTTTGCCATTACTTCTCCCCCTCTTTTTCGATCTTCGGCGGCAGCATCATGTTAAAGAGCGCTCCGCCTGCCGGTACCATTGGCAGTACGTTCTCGAAGCGGTTGACCGCCACGTTCATAAAGCAGACCTTGTCCTGTTCGATGGCATCTTTGAGTGCCGCATCGAACTCCTCTTTGGTCGTAACATCATACCCGATCCCACCGCACGCTTCGACCAGCTGCTTCCAGTTTGGCTGGAAAGTCAGATCGGTCTCTGAGTAGCGCTTCTCATAGAAGAATGTCTGCCATTGGCGCACCATTCCCAGGAAGTGGTTGTTCAAGATGACATTGATCACCGGTATCTTGTACTCGGCTGCGGTCACAAGCTCCTGTACATTCATAAGGATCGAACCGTCACCGGTAATGTTGATGACCGTCTTTTCCGGATGTGCACGCTTCGCGCCGATGGCTGCGGGAAGCCCGAAGCCCATCGTTCCCAGACCGCCTGAGTTGATCCACTGTCTTGGACGATCGAACGGATAGTGCTGAGCAGCCCACATCTGGTGCTGGCCGACATCGGAAGTGATGATCGCCTGCTCGCCTACCAGCTTACCCAGGCGCTCGATGGCCCACTGCGGCTTGATCACCTCATCGCTGTCGACATAGGACTGCGGATGGAGCTCGTCGTAACGCTTGAGGATCTCACGCCATGCCTGGTAACGGTCGGTATTGACATCGTCAAGCAGCGGCAGCATCTTCTGCACTACCTGTGCGACATCCCCGACAATGGGGTAGTCCACATCGACCAGTTTGGCAATGTTTGCCGGGTCAATGTCAACGTGGATGATATCGGCATATTTGGCAAACTCCGAGAGTTTTCCTGTAACACGGTCATCAAAACGCGCACCGAGTGAAATGACAAGGTCGGTCTCACTCATTGCCATGTTC
>JALWLU010000032.1:0-10807 GCA_026996325.1 Sulfurovum sp. | reverse complement strand
TTCGCGTACCAGTTTGTAGGCATTGGAAAGCACAACACCCCCACCGATGTAAAGCAGCGGCTTCTTCGCCTTTTTAATCGCATCTACCGCTTTTTCAATCTGGCGGTTGTTGCCTTTGTAGGTCGGCTTGTAGCTTGGGATATGAACTGAGTCCGGATATTTGAATTCACCTATCTCAACGGTAATATCCTTTGGAATGTCGACAAGGATGGGACCGGGTCTTCCACTGCGGGCAAGGTAAAACGCCTCTTTGAGAATACGCGGCAGCTCTTCAAGAGATCGAACCAGGAAGTTATGCTTGGTACAGGGTCTTGAGATACCTACCGCATCGATCTCCTGAAATCCGTCGGTTCCTATGAGAGAAAGCGGTACCTGACCGGAAATGACGACCATCGGAATGGAGTCCATATAGGCGGTTGCAAGTCCTGTGACCGCATTGGTAAAACCGGGACCCGATGTAACCATGGCCACCCCTACTTCACCTGTGGCTCTTGCATATCCGTCTGCAGCGTGAACTGCCGCCTGCTCGTGGCGGGTAAGAATGTGTTCGAACCCGTCCTGCTTGTAAATCTCGTCATATACGTGCATGATCGCTCCGCCGGGATAACCGAAAACGGTCTTGACACCCTCGGCAATGATCGCCTCACACACCATCTGTGCACCACTCATCTGCATGGTCGACACTCCATTGTTGTAGTTTTTTAATCCCCGATTATAGCGAAATAAGATTAGAAGTGATGGGCACCGAACTTAAATAGGAGTTTTTTTATCTTATTTAAGCTTCAAGCGCAAAAAAGTGACACTATCGGTGACTCTTCTCACACGCGTCTATCGCCACACCTTCCCGCAGTCCGTCATCAACAACAATGCATCGCTCCTGCTCCAGTATCCTGTAGAGGTGTTTGAAGATGAGAATACCTGCAGCGATCAGGTCGCTTCGGCCTGTGCCCACTGTCTCTTCCCGCTTCTCAAAAGGCATCTCAAGCAGTTTCGTAAGGTAGAAGTCAAGTTCTTCTTTTTCCAGAATGGTCCCGTTGATACGGTTGGCATCGTAGGTGGCATAGGTCTGTCCCAGTTTCATCGCTGCCACAGTTGTCGGCGTTCCTGCTGTCGCTACAAAGGTCTCGGCTCTACCCCGTGTAGCATACACTTCAGCAGCGAACATCTGCATCGAGAGCATCTCCTGCGGCAGTGCCGCTTCTATCGCCTCAAGCGTTTCGTACTGCTGTGCAATGGTGACGATGCCAACGGGAAAACTCTTCATCACCACTTTGCCGCCATGGACAAAGATGATCTCTGTCGAACCGCCGCCAATGTCTGCAAGCGCAAAACTCTCCGAAGCACGGCAGAGCTTGTTAAGGCGGAAACGCACCGCCTTGAGTGTCAGTGCCGCCTCCTGCTGCCCGTCGATGACCTTAAAATGCACACCCGTCTCTTTTTCAATGCGCTCCAGCACCGCATCGGCATTTTCGGCACGGCGTACCGCTTCGGTCGTTACCGCCCGCACCTCCTGCCCCGCAAAATCGATCTTTGCCTGTGCCTCTTTGAGGGCATAGATGACACGGTCAACCGCTTCATGGTCTATCACTCCTGTAGAGGCCAGCTTATCGGCAGTTTTGACGATCTTCTCAAATGCAGCCGTCGCACGCATATGTCGGCAGTCAAACTCCAGCACACGAACCGTATTGGATCCCAGATCGATCGCAATCATACCATCCCCAATTTCTAATTTCTAATTTCTAATTTCTAATTTCTAATTTCTAATTTCTAATTTCTAATTTTATCAGTGCTCTTCTTTAAAAGAAAATCCGCCCTCTTTGAGCTTCTTGCGTATCAGCGCCTGATGCTCCACACCTTTGGTCTCCAGTGCTACCGAAACGTTCGCGTCACCGAACTCCAGGTCGATGGAGGTTCTGTCGTAGCCTATCTGGACGATGTTCGCGCCCACATCGGTCAGAATCTGCGTAAAGCTCTGCAGCGCACCCGGTTTATCCACCAGTGTCACCATCAGCTTCATCTTGCGTGCAGATTTCATCAGCCCCTTTTCGATGATGAGTGAAAGCATCGTCACATCGATGTTCCCGCCGCTTAGCACAATGCCTATCTTGCTGCCCTTTGGGAAGTCGAGTTTGCCGTGCATCAGCGCTGCCACGCCGACGGAGCCCGCACCCTCAACCAGCACCTTCTGGCGCTCGAGCAGGAAAAGAATAGCCGAAGCGATCTCATCTTCACAGACCCCTTCGAAACGGTCGATATATTTGAGGATGTACTCCAGTGTGATCGGTGATGTATCCCGTACGGCAATGCCGTCTGCAATGGTGCGTACCGAAGTGGTATCGATGGGTCTCTTCGCTTCGTAGGACTGCCGCATGGCCGGTGCACCTTCTGCCGAGACCCCCACGATTTCAATGTCGCTCTTGAGTGCCTTCGCCGCTGTCGCCATTCCGGCAATCAGCCCGCCACCGCCAACGGGGATGACCATTGCATCGAGATCCGGCTGTGCCTCGAGCATCTCAAGGGCTACGGTCCCCTGACCCGCCATTACCTCCTCATCAGTAAAGGGGTGTACGAAATCAAGGCCCCTCTCTTCTGCAAACTTCACCGCATGCGCATAGGCTTCATCGTAGTTGGCGCCATGCAGAATGACATTCGCACCGAACGCCTTGACCCCCTGCACTTTGGTCAGCGGTGTTGATTCTGGCATCACGATGGTCGCTTCAATACCAAAGTAATTGGCCGCGAATGCAACCCCCTGTGCATGGTTGCCTGCACTTGCAGCAACCACGCCGCCTTTCCTTCCCGATTCCACCAGCGTGGCGATCTTGTTAAAGGCGCCACGCAGTTTGAACGCGCCTGTACGCTGCAGGTTCTCTTTCTTGAGGTAAACTTCATAGCCGCTCATTTCACTCAGTATTGGTGCATAGGAGAAGGGGGTATGGTGTACCACTCCCTCAAGACGCGCATAGGCCTCTTTGACCTGTTCCAGACTCAACATGTTTCTTCCTGAAAATAGATTGGGAAAATTATAGCGAAAAAGAGGCGCCAGATTCCTGCAAGACACTAACGGTATTGTGAAAGATACTCCCGTACCGCATCGGCACTGCCTTTAAATACGATACGACCGCTGTTCTTTTCGATCTGGTAATCGTACATCGGGTCGTAATACTCTTTAAGAAGATACGCCGCCCAGTCATCATAGACACTTACGGCACTCCCCGATTTCTGTTTGGACAATGCCTCTTCGAACAGTCTGCCTACCTCCTGATAGCGCACTCCGCCAAGCCGTTTCTGAATGCGTGCCATCGCCGCACGGATATCTTCCGCCCAGAGCTCCAGCCCCTTTTCGCCAAACGCCTTTTGGTACATCTGCTGCGCCTGTGTGACATACTCATCTACGGTAATGGCCACCCTCTCTTCATCCGGGGTATCCAGGATCACCAGCGGCGCAGGTGCAAGATGTTCCCAAAGTCTTTTTGGCAGATAGAGCCGCCCCACGCTTTTACCCTCATCTTCGAAGACAAGGTGTTTGAATCCCTTGTCAAGCTTTTGGATCAGGTCGTAGGCAAGTGCGTTTTCAAAATTTATCGCTGTGGGCTGCGGGGTGATCTTGCGTCCAAAAGAGGAGCCGCGGTGGTTGGCAAGTCCCTCCAGGTCAACGGCATTGGCAATCTCCTGCAGCAAGATCGTCTTTCCCGACCCGGTACGGCCGCCCAGAATGAGCGGGGAAAAGTGCTCTGTTGAACGCTCCGTCTCCTCCATAAGGTAGTTACGAAACGCTTTGTAGCCCCCTTTCAGTCTAACGATATCGAGGCCTGACTCATGAATCCACTGCTGGGCGATCTGTGAGCGCTGTCCTCCCCTGAAACAGTAGAGCTTTGCATTGGGATTAGCCTCGATAAAGGCCCTCCATGCAGCAATACGCGCCTCTTTGACATCGCCTCCGACCAGCCGGTGCCCAAGCTTGACCGCTTCGGCATTGCCTTCCTCCTTGTACTTGATACCCACCAGATGACGCTCCTCATCCGTCATCAGAGGCAGGTTGACTGCACCGGGAAAAGCACCCTTTTCAAACTCTACCGGTGCGCGTACATCGATAAGCGGCGTATTCTCCAGTACGATGGAGCGGAAATCGTCACTGAGGGGAAGCTGCGGCATTAGAGAACCTCGATGAGATGCGCACCGCTTTGGGCCGTTGTCTCGCCGATGGGTTCCAGAGAGAGACCGGCATTTTTGCAGACATCATGGAACGCTTCAAGCCCCTCTTTTTTGACAATGACCAGCAGTCCTCCGGAGGTTTGCGGATCGCAGAGCAGTTCACGCTGCTGCTGCGTCATTTCGCTGATCTTGTCACCATAACTGGCGAAGTTCTTGCGCGACCCGCCTGCAATGCACCCCTCCTGGCGATAGCGCTCCACATTGGGCAACAGCGGCACTTTGTCAAACCACACCTTCGCACCGATGTTGCTCGCTTCACATATCTCACTCAGGTGTCCCAGAAGTCCGAAGCCGGTTACATCGGTCATCGCCACCACACTCTCCAGCGGTGCAAGATCGGCACCGACCTTGTTGAGTGTTGTCATCGCCTCGATCGCCGGATCGATATGCCCCTCTTCGATCTTCTTCTGCTTCTGCGCGGTAGAGAGGATGCCGATACCGATAGGTTTGGTAAGGAAGATGTAGCACCCCTCTTCGGCGCTGTCGTTTTGCATCAGGTTGGCATTCTCCACCAGTCCTGTTGCCGCAAGGCCGAAAATGGGTTCTGGAGAGTCGATGGAGTGGCCGCCGGCAAGCGGAATGCCCGCTTCTTCACAGATGGCACGCCCGCCATCAATCACTTCGCGTCCCACATCGGCAGAGAGTTTGTCGATGGGCCAGCCGAAAATGGAGATGGCCATCAGAGGCTTGCCGCCCATCGCGTAGATGTCACTCAGCGCATTGGTTGCCGCAATCTTTCCGAACGTGAACGGATCATCGACGATAGGCATGAAAAAATCTGTCGTCGAAAGGACCGAAGTGCCGTTGCCAAGGTCGTAAGCTGCTGCATCGTCCTTGTTGCTGTTGCCCACAAGCAGCTGGGGGAAGTCGCTGACCTCCTGCGTGGTACAGAGTATCTCCTCAAGCAGCATCGGTGAGATTTTGCACCCGCAACCCGCGCCGTGACTGTATTCGGTAAGTTTGACAGATTCCATAAAACAACCTTTTCTCTGATATAATGTTTCAAATCACTGCACACAGGCCTGTGCAGAAACGATTGGAAATTATATCACCGGGATATTAATAATGACAGAGATACCAAACTTCAAAACACTCGATATCACCCACCTTGTCTGTGACTATAACGGTACCATCGCCAAAGACGGGCTGGTCTACCCTGAAGTCAAAGTACTTTTCGAAACACTTTCCAAAAACTATACGATCCATGTCATCACTGCCGATACCTTCGGCAGTGTGGCGGCACAGCTTGCAGAGAGTCCCGTCACCATAAAAGTACTCTCAAGCAGCGACCATACGCAGGAGAAAGCCGACTACGTCGCTTCGCTTGGTGCCGAAAGCTGTGCGGCACTTGGCAATGGCAACAACGATGTAAAAATGCTGGAAAGTGCGGCGCTTGGCATTGCGGTTTTGGGAGAAGAGGGGTGTGCCACACCGACGATGCTTGCCTCCACGCTGGTGTGCAGAGAGGTAACCGATGCGCTGAGCCTCTTTCTGCACCCCAAACGGCTTGTGGCAACCTTAAGAAAATAAAAGCTAGAGTATTGAGTACGGTATTTTATTCGACTATTGAATTGAGTTCTCTGATAACCGTCGGTTTCACTCGATAGCTCTGGCAGTCGCAAACGGCAGAGCCGCCCTACGGGTTGAGCGCTCCTTTGTCGCCATCGAGTGAAACCTTAGAGCGAAAATTCATAGATATCAGCCAAATACCATATACAGTAATAGATAACACCAAAAAAGGATTGTAAATGGAATGTGAATTTCCTACCGTTAACAGCAACAAAGAGGAGATCAAAGCAATCTTCGACAGTGTCAAGACCATTGCCGTACTGGGACTCTCCCCGGACCCGAGCAAACCGAGTCACCGTGTCGCGAAGTATCTGCAGGAGGCCGGCTACAAGATCGTACCGGTCTATCCCAAGGAGGAGACCATTCTGGGCGAAAAGGTCTACCGCTCTTTAAAGGAGATCCCTTTTGAGGTCGATATGGTCGATATCTTCAGAAAGCCTACAGCCTTCGATGCCATTGCCGATGCCTGCATTGAACGCGGTGACGTGAAGGTCTTCTGGGGACAGCAGGGGCTGGTCAACAACGAAGCGGCAGAAAAGGCGAAAAATGCCGGGATGATAGTGGTACAGAACCTCTGTGCGATGGTCGAGCACAGAAACCTGATGCACTGACACGAAAGCAGCACGTTCTTGTGCTGCCCCACTTAAACTTCTACAAAATCCCCCGCCAGTAGGTATAGGCGATCGTAACGATCAGCATGATTCCCACAATATTGAAGACAAAGCCATAGGCTGCCATCGTTCTGACATTGACCACACCCGAACTCATCGCAATGGCGTTTGGCGGAGTAGCGATAGGCAGCATGAAAGCGTAAGAGGCACACACAGTCGCCACCATCATGATGAGTGTCGCATCCACACCGGTCTTCTGGCCCACTTCATAGAGTATGGGCAGCATAATGGAGATGAGTGCAGTATTGCTGGTAATCTCTGTGGTAAAGGTGATCATCGCTGCGATGATAATGATGAAACTCAGCAGTGACAACCCGGTAAATGAGACGAGGTATCCTGCAACCTCTCCCGCCATCCCCGTTTTGGTAAAGGCTGCGGCAATCGCAAAGCCCGCCCCAAAGAGGAACATGATGCGGTAGGGGATGTTCTCCTTGTCCTCCATCCAGTTGAGGGTATTGAACGGCGGTACGAAAAGAAGCAGTCCTGCCCCCAATAAAATAGCAGGTTCACTCAGCCCCAGCCCGTCATAGTAGGGTCTGATGGGAGCGTTAACCAGCAGCAGCAGTACCAGTCCACCAAGAATGACCAGTACACGCTTCTGGTTGCCGTCCAGCCCTTTTTTTTCCAGGTTCTCCTCGATGCGGTGGTCTTTTAGTCCCAGACTGAGTATAAAGCCGACAATGATGAACATCACGAATACCAGCGGCGTGACCAGCATGATCCACTGCATAAACGGGATCGTCTTCATCCCGAACTCATCCATCAGCCCCATCAAAATGAGGTTGGGTGGTGTACCGATGGGGGTGAGAATGCCCCCGATACTCGCCCCGTAGGCGATCCCCAGTGCCAGACGCATCTTCACTTTCACCTCATCGGTCAAAAAGAGGGCTATGGGCAGCAGCAAGAGGGTAGTCGTGGTGTTGGAGAGTACGGAGCTTAGCAGCCCGGAAGTGATGATGAGTGCGAAGATGATTCCCCGCACACTGCTTGGGAAAATACCCAGCATCTTGTTGGCGATCCACTTGTGCAGTCCTGTCTTCTCAACTGCGATGGCGATGAGAAAGCCTCCCAGAAAGAGGTAGATGATGGGGTTGGCATAGTTGACCGTCGTCGCCTTTGTCGTCAATATGCCCATGGCAGGGAACATCACGATAGGCAGCAGGGAGACAACCGCAAGCGGCAGTCCTTCGTTGCTCCAGAGTGTCACCATCAGCACGATGGCGGCAATGAGACCCGACTGCTGCAGCGTGAACGAAGTCATCATCAGTCCAAAGGCTATGGCGGCCAGCACTACGGCCAGCGCTATCTTTTTTACCTGCTCCTGCGTACTCATACCTCTAATCCTCCAATCTCTGCATATCAAATAATTGTGCCCTTATCCAACTTAGAAATGACTAACAATCTGCTTCTATGTAAAAGTGATGTATCATTTTTACCAAATATGATAGACAAAAGGAAGCGATATGTCCCACCGTCCCCACCAGAAACACAAGCAGCACATTCTTCAGGTTGTCGTGCTGCTTGTCGGACTGCTGATGTGGTTTTTTCCCGTTCCAGAGAGCCTCGAAACGTTCGTAGCCAACATGCCGCATGGGGATCTGACCTTTACAGCACAGACAGCCTGGCACCTCTTTGCCATCTTCGCCGCCGCCATTCTGGCCGTCATCCTCAATGCCACCCCCATCTTCACTGCTTCCATACTTGGCGTATCGGCTGCGGTACTGACAGGGACACTCACGGCAAAACAGGCCTTTACAGGATTTAGCGAAGACTGGATTTTGCTCATCATCGTCGCCTTTCTCATCGCAAGAGGGGTCATCAAATCAGGGCTTGGAAAGCGTATTGCGTTTTTGATCATCAAACGTTTCGGAAAGACCAGCCTTGGTCTCTCCTACTCCGTGATGGCGGCAGATATGTTCATCGCCCCCGCTTTTCCGAGCAACACGGCACGCTCAGGTGTGCTCTTTCCCATTGTCAACGCACTTGCGGCAGACAGCGGCTCGAAAGTCGCCGATGGTACGCGAAAAAAGCTTGGCTCCTACCTGATGATGTCTTCGATGGCGGGGCTTACCATCTCCTCCGCGCTCTGGCTGACCGCGATGGCTGCCAACCCTGCCGGCGCGAAGATGGCAAAGGAGTTTGGGGTAGAGATCACCTACACCTCCTGGGCATTTGCTGCAATCGTGCCAGTGATGGTACTTTTCTTCCTCATCCCTCGCGTTCTGATGAAGATCTATCCACCCGAAATCAAAGAGACACCCGATGCGCCGCAGATCGCTGAAGAGGCGCTGAAGCACATGGGGCCGGTGCACCGCAACGAAAAGATCATGGCGGTGGTCTTCATCGGAATGGTCGCACTCTGGATTGCATCGTCGTTCGTACCGCAGATAAACAAGACTGCCGTCGCATTTTTGGGCCTTGGTATCCTGATGCTCGCCAACATCTTCACGATCACCGACCTTGCCAAAGAGGGAAAGGCGCTTGAGACGCTGGTATGGTTTGCGATTCTCTATGCGATGTCGCTCTTTTTGAACAAATTCGGTTTCATGGGGTGGATCGGCGCGAACGTCTCGGAGGCGATCGACGGGATGAGCTGGCCGGTGGCGTATGTCATCCTCATTGTCGCCTATGTGCTCATTCACTACTTCTTCGTCTCGCAAACCGCACAGATGCTTGCACTCTTCTCTGTTTTCCTTGGAGTTGCCGTCAAAGCGGGCGTACCGACAGAACTGATGGCACTGATGCTTCTCTTTGCTACCAACTTCAATGCCGTTATCACCCCACAAGGCTCTTCGGCAAACGTCATCTATGTCGGAAGCGGCTACCTTGAAGCCGGAGAGATATACCGTGTAGGCGGGCTCATTACGCTGCTCAACACCGTTGTTTTCCTCACCGTCGGTACCGCATGGATACTGCTGATCACCTAAACGTTACGCACGACGCTTGAGAAAGACACTGCTCTCGATATGGTCGGTGTGGGGGAACTGGTCGAAGATGGCCGCCTCCACCACATCGTGTGTCTGTGTCAGCGTCTCCAGGTCACGCGCAAGGGTCTCCGGATTACAGGAGATGTAGATGATGTGCTCAATATCGCCAATAAGTGCTGCCGTTCCCGCATCCAGCCCCGCTCTTGGCGGGTCTACCAGTACAGTCGAAAAGTCGTAGGCTGCCAGATCGACCCCCTTGAGGCGGTTGAACTCCCGCTTGCCGCTCAGCGCTTCGGTCAACTCTTCGGAGGCAAGGCGTACGAAGGTGATGTTGTCGATGCCGTTGAGTGCACAGTTCTCCAGCGCCGCCTGAATGGAGCGCTTGCTGATCTCGGTTGCCAGCACCTTGTCGAAATGACGTGAAAGCGGCAGGGTGAAGTTGCCCAGCCCGCAGTAGGCTTCAAGCAGGTCTCCACCTGGCACTTTTTTAGCCTGCGCTATCGCCCACTCGATCATCTTGACATTGACGTAGGGGTTTGGCTGCGTAAAACCGCTCTCATACTCCACATAGCGGTAGGTTGCACCGTCGATATGAAGCGATTCGGTGACATACTCTTTGGAGAGCACCACTTTCTGTTTTCTGCTCCGCCCCATAATGTGGCACTCCAGTTGCTTCTCAAGTTCTCCGGCCGCTTCGCTCCACGCTTCATCGAGCTTTCGGTGGTAGAGCATCGTTACAAGGCACTCGTCTGTCGTTGTCGCCAGAAACTCCACGGCAAAGAGCTTCTTCTTGAGCACCTCCTGCGAAGCGTTGACTGCTTCAAGCAGCTTCCACATCCGCTTCTCTATGGGGTCGATGACCTTGGGACACTCCTCGATGTTGACCGCCCCGTCTTTGGTGATATTGCCCATGGCATAATGGCACACCTCACCCTCATGCCAGATACGAAATTCCGCCCGTGCACGGTAATGGGCATCCGGAGAGTCGAAAACCGAAAGTGCACCTTTATAAAACGGTGCCAACAGTGCAGCCACCCTCTCCTCTTTCTGCGCAAGCTGCGCGGCATACTCCATGGCATATAGACTGCACGAGCCACAGCTTCCGAAATGTTTACATTTCACAATCGTTTCCTGTTTAATAAAATCGTCAGGCGTATTTTAGCCAATTTTTGGAAAGCCTGATTGAAACCCTCCAATTTTTGGTTATAATTTTTATATCCCAAAAGAAGAAAAAATATTTTTACGCTACCCCAAACGAGGACTTAAAAAGTTCAACGGTGCAAAACACAACTTCGGGCTACATCTCAAAGAATGTAAATTTTGCTGGAGAAAATCAAATGAAACCATGTATAATATATAAACAAAATCTAAAGAAAGTGCTTTGGATAGTCTATAGTCTTTAAAAATGAGGAGAAGCTCAATAGC
>JALWLU010000031.1:2195-6925 GCA_026996325.1 Sulfurovum sp. | reverse complement strand
AGATCACCCACGCCTACACCCACTTCAAACTGCGTTGCAAGGTCTATCTCTATGATGAACTTGAACCGGAACATGACCACTACTTTACACCCGAAGAGATAAGGAAACTTGCCATCTCCAAGGTGGACGAGAAGATACTGAAACTCTATCTGCGCTCACGCAATGCGTGAGTGAAACGTTTTGGTATGCGGTCGCGCGAAGTTAAGAGTGAAGAGTGAAGAGTTTTGGTATGCTTTCTTGACAGAAAGCTTTTATTATTAAAAGGGGTTGCAAATGGATAAGGAACAGGAGTTTGAACAGCTGGTGAGCCGTATGCTGGAGCTGTTGGGGGAGGACCCGAAGAGAGAGGGGTTGCAGAAGACACCCAGCCGTGTTGCAAAAGCACTCGGCTTTCTGACAGAGGGGTACCATCAGGACCCAAAAGAGATCCTCAACCAGGCACTCTTCTCTACCAGTAATGACGAAATGGTACTGGTGCGTGACATTGAGTTCTACTCCATGTGCGAACACCATATGCTCCCTATCATCGGACGCTGCCATGTCGCCTACATCCCCGACGGAAAGGTCGTGGGACTAAGCAAAATCCCCCGCATCGTCAACGTCTATGCCAGACGGCTTCAGATACAGGAGCAGATGACAGAGCAGATCGCCGATGCCATTTTGGAGACCATCAATCCCAAAGGGGTCGCCGTCGTCGTTCACGCCCGCCACATGTGCATGGAGATGCGTGGCGTGCAGAAGATCAACTCCACTACGGTAAGTTCCGCCCTGCGCGGTCTCTTCAAGCGCGACGAGCGTACCAGAAACGAGTTCTACAACCTCATCAACACACCGGCACCGTCGAATTTCTAACGAGCGCTTCTGCCGAAACGTCAAATGATAAAAGACGCGTAGGGTGCGAAACCTCGCACCTTTTATATATCAATCGATAGTAAACGCTGTTTTTTCCATAACGATTGGAAGGTGCGTGGTTACGCACCCTACTGTAGGTAAACCCCCTATACCTTGGGGTTCATCGGATAATGTGAAATATGAGACGAGAGAAAAACCATTTATTTCAATAACCACGCCAGCGCTTTCTGGCGATCTTTGAAGAACTTTGTCTTGCCTTTCATCATATGGGCAAACATCTTCACCGAAATCTCTTCCCACTTCTTGTCACCTACGATCGCCATCTTGTCGAAGGCATTGCGGTATTTGAGCCCGAACTTCATATCGTCCCACGCTGCTTTGAGCTCCCAGCCCTCGAACTTTCGCATATCCACAAGCATATCCACCTCGAGCCCTTTGGCCTCCTTAAGTGCCTTGTCGATGAGCGGAACGAAGACCTCATAATCTTCGTGTGTCAGCTTCCCGATCATCGTTACCTCTATGAAGAGACGCTTCTGTGCGCGCTTGATTGCAATACCGATACCGTGCTCTTTGATTTTTGCTGCCATTTGTCATCCTTTGTAAAGTAGTGATATAAACCATTATAGTCCCAAAAAATTAACCGATAATTTTAATTCGGAGTTTTTTTATCCTTTTTGGCTTCTGTTTTATCTTAACTTAAGAAAAAGAGCGTATTATTCAGTCAAATCAATTCGGACCAATTTAGTCCTAATTAAAAATAATCAGAATGAAAATCGTTCTCAAAGGAATTTCATGAGAGTCTATCTGGACAACAACGCCACGACCATCGTCGATCCGCACGTCTTCGAGGAGATGGAACCCTACTTCGTACAGAAGTACGGAAACCCCAACTCGCTACACAGCTTTGCAAGTGAAACCCATCCGGCACTCAAAGTTGCGATGGAGAAGATCTACGCGGGCATCCACGCACCCAAAGAGGACAGTGTGGTCATCACCTCCTGTGCGACCGAAAGCAACAACTGGGTGCTAAAAAGCATCTACTTCGAGCAGATCCTCACCGGTAAGAAGAACCACATCGTCGTCTCCGAAGTGGAGCACCCCTCCATCATCGCCACGGCAAAATGGATCGAGAGTATGGGCGCGAAGGTAACCTACCTTCCTATCAACCATGAGGGCCTCATCGAAGCGGAGAAGCTGCGTGAGGTCATTACCGACAAAACCGCACTTGTCTCCATCATGTGGGCGAACAACGAAACGGGAGCGATCTTCCCGGTATATGAGATCGGCGAGATCTGTGCGGAGTTTGGCGTACCGTTCCATACCGACGCTGTGCAGGCGATTGGAAAGGTACCTGTCGATGTACAGGCCCTCAATGTCGACTACCTAACCTTCTCGGCACACAAGTTCCACGGTCCAAAGGGTGTGGGCGCGCTCTACATCAAAAAGGGTAGAGAGCTGACACCGTGCTTTCACGGCGGTTCGCAGATGGGTGGTTACCGCTCGGGCACACTCAACGTACCCGGTATCGTCGGCATGGGCAAGGCGATGGAGGCAGCGGTAGATGCGCTCGATTTCGAGATGACCGAAGTAAGAGAGCTTCGTGATATGCTCGAAGATGCACTCCTTGAAATTCCCGACACCTTTGTCGTCACACCGCGTAACAAGCGAACCCCCAACACTATCCTCATCTCCTTCAGGGGTATCGAGGGTGAGTCGATGCTGTGGGACCTCAACCGTGCGGGTATCGCAGCGAGTACCGGAAGCGCCTGCGCCTCCGAAGACCTCGAGGCCAACTCGGTCATGGAAGCAATCGGTGCAGCCGAAGACCTTGCACACACGGCAGTACGTTTTTCTCTCAGCCGCTATACGACCGAAGAGGAGATAGAGTACACCATCGAAGTGGTCAAGAAGGCCGTGGAGAGACTCAGAGGCATCTCAAGCTCCTACGCCTATGCACCGGAAGGCCATGAGAGCGGGCTGGATGCACACCATTAGAGTTAAGAGTTAAGAGTTAAGAGTTAAGAGTTAAGAGTTAAGAGTTAAGAACAGTAGCATGACAAAGAGACCTTTGTCAAGAATAATAGAGATTTTATAAAGGAAGCATTATGGGATTTGACAGTTTGATCGGCGGTACCATCTGGGATGAGTACAGCAACAAGGTAACGGAGTTGATGAACAACCCCAAAAATATGGGGGAGATCACGGAAGAGCAGGCAGAGGCGATGGGCGCGAAGCTCATCGTTGCGGACTTCGGCGCAGAGAGCTGTGGGGATGCGGTGCGTCTCTACTGGGCGGTAGATCCGAAGACCGATGTGATTCTGGAGAGCAAGTTCAAGAGTTTCGGCTGTGGTACGGCGATCGCCTCCTCAGACACGATGGCAGAGCTCTGTAAAGGCAAAACGGTCGATGAAGCGGTGAAGATTACCAACATCGATGTTGAAAAGGCGATGCGTGACGAGCCGGACACCCCTGCCGTTCCGCCTCAGAAGATGCACTGTTCGGTTATGGCCTACGATGTCATCAAAAAAGCGGCAGCCCAGTACAAAGGTGTCGATATGGATTCATTCGAAGAGGATATCATCGTCTGTGAATGTGCCCGTGTCAGCCTCTCGACACTGCGTGAAGTGATCCGTCTCAACGACCTGACCACTGTCGAGCAGATCACCGACTACACCAAGGCAGGAGCCTTCTGTAAATCCTGTATCAAGCCTGGCGGCCACGAAGAGAAGGATATCTACCTTGTAGATCTGCTCGAAGAGTATGAAAAAGAGAAGATGGCTGCAGCTGCGACCATCGGCAACGAAAGCGGCGGTGCAGGTTCGTTCAAAGAGATGACCATCGTTCAGAAGATCAAAGCCGTCGACAAGGTCATCGACGAGAATATCCGCCAGATGCTCATTATGGACGGCGGGGATATGGAGATCCTCGACATCAAGGAAAACGGTGAGCACATCGATATCTACATCCGTTATCTCGGTGCCTGCAGCGGCTGTGCAAGTTCAAGTACCGGCACACTCTTTGCCATCGAGAACATTCTCAAAGAGAAGCTCGATCCCAACATCAGAGTGCTTCCTATCTAACCATTTCGTTTTCAGACGACTCCGGCACATAACGCTGCCGGGAGTTGAATGACACTGCTTCTAACCTCTTCTACGATAGCTCAGCGCTTCAAGCATATCACGCTTTTCTATCTGCTCATGCCCCTCTATGTCGGCAATGGTGCGCGCCACCTTTTTGATGGAGGCGATACTTCGATGGGAGAGGGCGAACTTCTCTACAGCGCTTTGAAGGATCTTTTGTGCATCGGCACGCAATACACAGTAGCGCTCTATCTCCTCTTCACTCAGTTTGCCGTTAAGGTGCCGCTGACCCCTCTCTTTCTGTCGCACAAAGGCTCTCAGCACTGCTTCATGCATCGCTTTTGAGGTGACATCGCTCTTGTCATCCTCTGTCACCTCCTGCATCACGACAAAGAGGTCGATGCGGTCAAGGAAAGGGTCTGAGAGCTTGTTTTTGTAGCGTTTGATCTCCACCTCCGAGCAGCGACACACCTTTGCAGGGTTTTTGGAGAGCAGATTGCCGCAGGGGCAGGGGTTCTGTGCGGCTACGAACATAATGTCCGCCTCATACTCTACCTTGCTGTTTACACGCGAGATGAGCACCCTGCGGTCCTGCAGCGGTTCACGCATCGCTTCGAGTACCTGTTTGGAGAAGTGCGGCACCTCATCGAAAAAAAGCAGTCCGTGGTGGGCCAATGCCACTTCTCCTATTTTTGCCATTCCCGAACCGCCGCCGAAGATGGATGCCGATGTCGCCGTATGGTGCGGTGATCGAAACGGTCTTTTGGGCGCAAAAGTCGGTGTCTGCCCATCAAGAAA
>JALWLU010000031.1:0-2185 GCA_026996325.1 Sulfurovum sp. | reverse complement strand
GGTGTTTTGCAATGCCCAGCAGCTCCGTTTCACTCACCGGCGGCAGAATATCACACAGCCGCTTGGCAATCATACTCTTGCCGCATCCGGGATTACCCTCCATAAAAAGATTGTGCATCCCTGCTGCAGCGATGAGTGCGGCACGCTTGGCGACCATCTGCCCCTTGACATCGGCAAAATCTGCCGTGTAGGTAGTGTCGTAATAGTAGGAGACACTGCCAACCTCCACGCTTTTTGCCATGTAGGCAAACTGCGTCGTCTCCGCCTCAAGGCTGCCGCCTTGCATCAGCCCGATGGCTTCGCTGAGCGTCTCGACAGGAATGAACGCCACACCGGAGATGTGTCTGAGCGAGTCCATCGCTTCTTTGGGAACAATGGCCTTTTTGATGCGTCCCTGCTGTTTGAGTGAGAGAATAAGCGGAAAGAGCATCGAAGAGCTCTTGATGCGCCCGTCCAGCCCAAGTTCACCAAAAACATAAAGCTCCGGCTCTTCAAAAGCCTTTTTGTTCAGCGCGATCAGCAGCGCAAGGGGCAGGTCGAAGTGGCTGCCTGACTTCTTCAGCTCCGAAGGTGCAAGCCCAATCGTGATCTTCAACGGAGGAAAGACAAAGTCGTTTGTCAGCAGTGCCGACTTGACCCGCTCCTTTGCCTCCTGAATGTCCGAACTGGCAAGCCCCACCACCGCAAAACCCGGCAGACCTTTCGTGAAGGTCGCTTCCACCTCCACCACCTGTGCGTTGACACCCTCCAGCGTGGCGCACAGCAGCCGGTTGACGATCGCCTCCTCTTTGGGCTTCTGCTTTACCTTTACCCGTTTTGTCTGTGTTTTATTCTCTTTCGCATTCATACCGTTATTATGCAAAATAGAAAAAAGAGGAAGTTAAAAATATGTCATATTGTCATATTTTACGCTTATCCTTGACTTTATTATCGTATAGTGATAATATAACTATATGATAAAATCCTTTCGATGCAAAGAGACCGAAAAGATATTCTGGAACCGTCGCAGCAGAAAGTTCCCTCCCGATATTCATACACGGGCAAAAATCAAGCTAGATATGCTGGAAGCTGCGGAGGAGAAGCGTGATCTGAAATCTCCACCCTCCAACTATCTTGAAGAACTCAAGGGGGACTATGCAGGGTTTATGAGCATACGCATCAACAAGCAGTTTCGTCTGGTATTTCGTTTTCACAACGGCAATGCCTACGATGTACACATCACAGACTACCATTAAAGGAGTTTTCCATGACAGAGGTAAGACCATCGACCCATCCCGGCATCATTCTCAAAGAGGAGTTTGCCCAACCCCTTTCGCTGACACAGGCAAAGATGGCCAAAGATCTTGGCGTAGGCATCAAAACCATCAGTGAACTCTACAATGAAAAGAGAGGCATCTCAGCGCTGATGGCACTCAAGCTCGCACGGTATTTTGGTACGACAGCGCAGTTTTGGATGAACCTGCAGGACAATCACGACCTCTACAAGGCGTATGAGAAAGCTTCAAAGAAGATTGAGAGTGTGCCTGTGCTTGAAACTGCGTGATATCTAAGAATTTTTGTAGTTTAAGGAAGTTGGTGGCGTACCGGATGTACGCCGTTAGACTATGAGGCTTTCTTGCGCTTTTTCCACTCTTTTTCGAACTTCTTGCGTTTGATGAAAGAGAGCTTCTCGATGAAGACACGCCCCTCGAGGTGGTCGATCTCATGCTGCATCGCTATGGCGAGGAAGTCGTCATCTTCGATGACGTGCTTTTTGCCGTGGCGGTCGAAGTATTCGACCTTGATATGCTTGGCGCGCTCCACCTCTTCGTAGATACCCGGAACCGAAAGGCACCCCTCCTGAAACTTGGTGGAGCCGTCCTTTTCGACAATGACGGGGTTGATCATCTCAAGCGTATTCTCGCGCGGCTGCTCATCTTCGCCTTCGGGGATATCTTCAAGCGGGATGTTGATGATGAGCACACGCTTGTCGACACCCACCTGAATGGCGGCAAGCCCCACACCGTTCTTTGCGCGCATCGTGTCGTACATATCGTCAAGCAGGGTATGAAGCTCCTCATCGAAGCTCTCGACAGGCTTGGAGACCTGTTTCAGACGCTTGTCGGGATAGACAACAATCTCTCTGACCATCTCAGCCTCCGGTTATGTAAAGCTCTTTGTCAGAACCTGGTCGATCAGACCGTAC
>JALWLU010000030.1 GCA_026996325.1 Sulfurovum sp. | reverse complement strand
GAGCGGTGCCATACAAAGATGGGGCGTTTTTTTTCAACCTGGTCGAGAATACCGCGGTTGAGCGCTCCATGGAATGTCTGGTGGAATCCCCAGGTGAAGAGCGGCTTTTTCTTTTCCGGATCCTCTTTGTCAAGTTTGGCCAGCGCCTCTTTGATGCGGCCGATGTACTCTTCGTGTCCTTCGGCTTTTTTGACGTAGCCGCTGGGCAGTGCCCAGTCTTCAATGGAGATGATGGTAGACTCCATGGAGAGTGCTCCAAGGAAAGGGTGTACGTGCTGTGCGATGAATCCCGGAACGATCACCTTGTCCTCGAAACGGCGGTCAATACGGTAGGGCTGGTCCTTCATCGCCTCTTGCAACTCTTTGAGTTTTCCCACTGCAAGGATGCGGTCACCCTGTATGGCGATGGCTTCGGCCGTAGGTCTGGTAGGATCCATGGTATGGATCTTCCCTGCCGGGAAGATCTGTACTTCAGGCAGTACTTTCATGCCCATCGTCACCTCCTGCAGTGTGACACTTTGTGCTTTCTCTTCTGCACCAAGAAGCGTACTGCCTGCCAAAATTCCAAGGGTTCCCTGAAGGAAGGTTCTTCGTTTCATCTCTTTTCTCACTTTCTTATGATGATTTGTTTAAGCAGGCAGATAAAGGAGAAAGGCGGTAGTTCTACATTCGTTCTTCGGTTATCTATCCTGCTGGGGACAGGGATCTGTCATAAAAATTATAGCATATAAGGTAATTGAGTGTTTTGGGTGGCTGTCCGAAAAACAGAGATACTAAAACCTTTGTAGGGTTGTGGGAGAAGAGGGCACCTGTGGTGGGTACCCTCAGCAGGGTTGCAAGTATAAAGAGTGCTACTTTTTTCGGTTCTCTTTCTCTTCAATACCACTCACACCGAAACGGCGTGCGAGTTCCTGCTTGACCCTGTCTGGAGAGATGTCGCGGTAGCCAAGCCCTACGAGGGTGTGGTAGAGAAGATCGGCACTTTCGTAAATGACCTGTTCGTCGCTTTCATGGTCGATGGCGTCTGCGACCTCCTGCGCCTCTTCGGTGATCTTGCTGAGCATCAGCTTCTTGTCATCAAGCAGCTTCTTTGTCCATGACTTCTGCTCCGTGGGTGCACTCTTGCGCTCCAGAATGGTATGGTAGAGGGTATCGACCACGCCGTAGATGGCATCGGTATCGACCTCTTTGTCCAGAATGGTCTTCTCCTGCATGACTGAGGTAAAGAAGCAGCTCTTGCGCCCGGTATGGCAGGCGACACCGTTCTGCTTTATTTTGAGTACGACGGTATCGGCATCGCAGTCAAGCAGCAGATCTTTGACCTCCTGCGTATGTCCGGAGCTCTCCCCCTTTTTCCAGATGCGCTGTTTGGAGCGGCTGAAGTAGTGGGCGTAGCCTGTGGAGAGGGTCAGCTCGTACGCCTCTTTGTTCATATATGCCAGCATCAGAATCTCGTTGGTCTCGGCATCCTGTGCGATGGCGGGTATGAGGGGGGTTTTGTTCCAATCGATGTTCATAATATCTCCGATATTATTCACAAGGGAGCAGGTAGTAGGTAGGAGGGAGTATAGTCTGCTCCCTGCTTCTTGCTCCCTGCTATCTTGTAAAGTTTACTGTTGTACAGATACTGCCTGCTGTGCCGGTTTTTTGGTGTCAACCCAAATGTTGGGTACCGCACCGCCTGGTGTCAGGAAGATCTGTGCGTTTTTGTTGACCTTGAGCGCTTCGTTGAACTGTGACTGCGTCTTTATCTGCTGCATCTGGAGCAGTTTCTCTGTCAATGATTCGGCGATGATCTTGTTGGCTTTTGCCTGTGCGCCCGCTTCAATGCGGATCTTGTCGGCTTCACCCTGTGCTTCGATACGGTTCTTCTGCGCTTCACCCTTTGCAATCTCGGCCTTTCTGAGGGCCTCCTGCTTGGCCTTCTCTTTCATCTGCTCAGCGATGGTCACTTCCTGCTTTGCAATCTGCACACGCTCGATCTGCTCTTTGATCTTTGGCGGCAGGTTGATCGTTCTAAGCTCGACAGAAGTAAGGATGACGGGCTTTCCAGGAAGCTCCTCGATGCTCTGCTTGATCTTCGTCTCGATGGCCGAGGCGATCTCGTTACGCATCTCAGGCAGCTGCTCTGCGGTGTACTGCCCTACGACATCACGCACCACTTCGCGCACTTTGGAGTTGATGATCTTCTCCTCCCAGCTTGTTCCCCACTTCTCGATCGTTTCGGGTGCTGTCTCAGCACGAAGGCGGTACTGTACGGCAAGGTCGATGTTGACTGTCAGACCACGGCGGTCAAGGACGGTGATGGCAGGGTTGCGCTTGAGGCCCCCTTCGTAGTTCTGGTAACCGTCACCGAGAGAAGCGGTGTTGACATCGGAGTAGGTGATAAGGCGGATACGGGTGTTGACCGGTACGATCTTCTGCAGAATCGGAATGTAGAAGTGTAGCCCCGGTCCCAGCGGCTTGTCTTCGAACTTTCCGGTGTTGATTTTGATGCCAACTTCACCGGAGTTAATGATGGTAAAGGGTTTGAGTACGATAAAACTGAACACCAGCGCAACGATGACGACAAGCCAGGTAGTCCCTTTGCCCCCCATATTGTTGAGCGGGTTGTTGAAGCTCTGGTTGCTGTTGCCGTTTCCGTTGTTGTCACTGTTTTGGTTGTTGGAGCTGTTTGGTTTTTTCTTTTTGAAATAGTCGTTCATGTCTGCTGGCATGAGGATCCTTTGTATTGGTACCTCCTTCTGGGCGCATTGTGGCCCAGGGGAGGGCAGGTTAGTTGATGTATGTCAGGTGTTGGATGTAGTCGGGGTTCTTGCCCGCTACCGCGTCAAAGTAGGCGGTTTGCAGTTTTTCGGTCACGGGGCCTCTGGCGCCTGCACCGATGGTGCGTGCGTCGACTTCACGTACCGGGGTGACCTCTGCTGCCGTACCGGTAAGGAAGCACTCGTCCGCGATATAGATCTCTTCACGCGTGATGCGTCTGCGGACCACTTCAATACCTATATCTTCCGCAAGATCGATGACGGTCGCCTGTGTGATGGACTCAAGCGCGTTGTCGCTTGGCGGTGTGATCAGTTTACCGTCGCGTACCATGAAGAAACACGCCCCTGAGGCTTCGGCAATGTAGCCCTGGTCGTCACGCAGGAGTGCTTCATCGTAACCCGCTTCGACCGCTTCGAACTTCGCCATCTGGCTGTTGAGGTAGTTGGCGACCGCTTTCGCCTTTCCCATTCCTGAAGTGTTGGGTGTTCTGGTCATCGATGCGATCTTGAGGCGGATGCCCTTTTTGAGCCCCTCTTCACCAAGGTAGGCACCCCACTCCCATGCGGCGATGGAGACGTTGACCGGTGCATCTTTGTGGTAGAGTCCCATAACGCCGTAGCCAAGGTAAACCAGCGGACGGATGTAGGCGCCTTCGAAGAGTGCGTTCTCCTGGAGCAGTTTTATCTGCGCTTCGTTGAGCTCTTCGAGGGTGTAGGGTACATCCATCAGGGTCATCTTTGCGGAGTTGAGCAGACGCTGGGTGTGCTCTTTGAGTTTAAAAATGGCACATCTGCCGTCAACGGTCTTATAGGCTTTGGTTCCTTCGATGGCACCGTTTCCGTAGTGCAGGGTGTGTGTGAGTACATGGACCTTCGCATCATCCCAAGGGGTGAGTTCGCCGTCCATCCAGATATATTTCGCTTTGTTCATACGTTATGCTCCCAACCCCGCCGTTCTCTGTGGCCGGGTAAAAAATGAATGGAGATATTTTATCGAAAATGTGGTTAATAGGCGGTTATCGGAGCATTATGCAAAGCGCAGAAAGAGTCCTACAAAGAGTGAGAGGAGGATGATCGTCCCGATAAGCAGTACATTGTGCCACTTTTGGGGTACATCGATCTTGGTTTCGATCCAGTCGACAATCTTCATGGCGGGAAACGCCATGAAGACCAGCATCACGATGCTGAAGACAAGGGTGAGTACAATATCCATCATGGTACAACTCCATAGTAGTGTTTAACGAAGTTTAGCTCTTTTTTGTCTTTAAGCGGCAGTTTGTCAACCACCGTACCGTTGTCATCCTTGACAAGCAGCGTCATCCCGTCAAGGGAAAGATGCTTTTTCCCCCAGGTATATTCAAGATGTTCGAACTCCTTGAAGAGGGTCATGTTGTCAGGTTTCTCTTTGAACTCCGGGTCTGCTTTGCTGCGTATCTCGAGACCGCCGAAACGTTTGTCGAGGTAGTAGGGGCTGTAGTGCTGTACTGCCTTGTAGATACGTTCGCTTTTGGCAGTGGGTTTGCTCTGGAAAAAAGCGGTAAGCCCCAACATCAAAAAGACGGCAAAGAGTGCAAAGGGGAGGTATTTGGAAAATTTCTGCATGGCTTCACTTTTTTTAGAGAAAGTATAGAGTCTTTTTGCTCTATTTTGCTTGATGGGTGTCAATGGCACGGCAGGGAAAGTGTGCTACACTTTGGCAAAATATCTTGAAAGAGACAGGACAGCACAATGCATACATTCTTTTTGCTCGAGGGAGCCTATCTGATTCTGGCCGGTATCGTTCTACTGGTCACGCTCTTTGTCACGACACGTCCTTTTATGGGTAAAGGGGCGGTCAAAAAGGGTCTTGGCTGGGTGAGCCTGGTCCTTGCCGTTCTGATCGGCGCACACTACTGGGTGACGACAAGCCGTATGGCGAAAGTCGCTGAAGCGTTTGAGGCGGGCAAACCGGTACTCTGTGAGAGCCGGATGCTCAGGAAGGCTTCACAGGTGGTGGAGATACAGAAATCCAGGGAGTGGCGCATCGAAAACAACAACTTCGTCTCCCCCTATTATGAACGCCCCTTTTTCCTCGCACGCTGCATCGTCAAGTAGGCACCCCGCCTACATTACTGCATAACAAAAACTTCTTTTTTCTTTTTATCATCATTTTCAGTTATGAAAGTTATCATTTTTTTTTGAGTTTGTCTCTTTTCTTGACATAAGTCAATAGGAATATTTTGTGAAGCTGTCATAATACACCTATGCTCGAAGGATCTTTATCCCTTGCAGTAAATAGATAAACCACAGGAGTCACCGATGGAAACGATGATTATATGGCCGGATCTGGCACCCGATCAGTTTCTGCCCATATTTATTGAGTCAACACTGGTACTCGTCTTTGGTGTAGGGTATGCAGCAATCATCACCCTTGCGAAGATGGGGTACTTCTCCAAACGGTGGGTCCCCGTGGCCTATCTGTTTTGGGCATTACAGACATATTTCCTGTACGACTTCGCAATGCTGATCCAGAGTAACCACTTCACGACAAAAGTGCTGATGGTTACGATGGTTGCATACCTCTTCGTCCCGCATCTCTACTTCTACCTGATCACATCGGCAGACAAGAGATACGAGGATGCAGAGGAAGAAGTGCAGGGCGGCAAGTAATAGGTGCGCTCAAGCGCGGATAAAGTTAAAAGGAGGAGTCATGGCTAACGAAAACGAAAAGCTTTCGGTATGGACCAGTATTTCATTCTGGCGTCGTTCAGCGGCATGGGTAACCGGATTTGCGGTTATTTTGCTGATTTGGCTGACGTTTGATACACTGGGACAGATTACAATGGGAACGGATGCCGATTTGAAAAAGGCAGCACAGGAGAACCGTGTGGTCAGCAGAGTACCCGGACCGACGGTAATCAACTACCATATCGACTACAAGATGAGTAAAAGAAGAGGGCATGAGGTACCGGTTATCGGTGCAAAGGAGCCTTTCTTCGGGAAAGAGTGGAGCGAAAAGGAAGCGGCGGAGTTGCTGCACCTTGGAAAGCTCACATCACAGGCGAAAAACTGTATGAACTGTCACACACTGCTTGGAAACGGCGCCTACTATGCACCGGATTTG
This sequence comes from Sulfurovum sp., assembly GCA_026996325.1. Lineage (GTDB taxonomy): Bacteria > Campylobacterota > Campylobacteria > Campylobacterales > Sulfurovaceae > Sulfurovum. Next base: position 1,114 of record JALWLU010000030.1, on the reverse strand, counting down.
ACAAAAGCATGGCTCGATCCGGCTTGGCAGAAGGGTGGACCAATGCAGGCGATGACGGGAAAAAATACAGTCGAAGAGGCAATGGCGGAATTCCTGCAGCACCCTTCACAGTACCCGACACATGCACGTATGATGCCTAACCTTGGGATCACTGCCGAAGAGGCGAAGGGACTTGTCGCATTCCTCAAGCATATGAGTAGTATCGACACCAACGGTTTCCCGAGAAACTTCTCGAAAACAGTTGAACAATTCAAAACAGGAGGCACCAATGCTCACTAGTATTAAAACAAATGAATTTGCGGGTAGTGAGTCGAAAAAACTGGCGATGATGTACTTCAGGGTAGCGATTATCCTGTTCGGTGCACAGCTGCTGATGGGACTTATCGCAGCTATCCAGTTCTTGGCTCCAAACTTCTTGTTCGAAGTGTTCGACTTCAGTGTCGCAAGAATGGTACACATCAATGCACTTGTTGTATGGATGCTCTATGCAATGATCGGTTCGGTCTACTACCTGCTGCCTGATGAAGCGGGCATAGAAACGGTTGGCGTAGGGCTTGGAAAGCTTGCTTTCTGGGTACTGACAGCGGCAGTTGCTGTGGTAGTTCTGGTGTACATCTTCATCCAGGTCGGGCCTGGTAAAGAGTCGACTATCTGGCTGATCAACGAAGGTAGGGAGTACATCGAAGCACCAAGATGGGCCGATATCGGTATTGTCGTGGTCGTACTTATTTTCTACTGGAACGTCTTTGCCACCTATATGAAAGGACAGAAGACAGGTATCCTGACAGTACTGGTAGCCGACCTTCTTGCACTGGCGGGTCTCTATCTTGCGGGAATGTTCTTTACAGACAACATCTCCATGGATCAGTACTGGTGGTGGTGGGTTATTCACCTCTGGGTTGAAGCGACCTGGGAAGTATTTGTCGGTGCACTTGCGGCATATGGTCTTATCAAGATCATCAATGCCAAGCGTGAGATCGTCGAGATGTGGCTATGGATCGAAGTACTGATGCTCTTTGGTTCAGGTATTCTTGGTCTTGGTCACCACTACTTCTGGATCGGTACACCTGAGTACTGGTGGGAGATCGGTGCGCTCTTCTCTGCACTCGAGCCG
>JALWLU010000029.1 GCA_026996325.1 Sulfurovum sp. | reverse complement strand
CTTGGCGGTTTTCCTGTTATGCACAAAATCAACACCGATGAGCGCATCATCTTCTTACAAAAGATCCTGCGTGCGAGTTTGGATGACGTGGAATTTGACCTCATCAGACTCTGCGCAAAGTTCATCTCCCAAAAGCTCTCAGCCTTTACCCTCTATGAGCGACTCAAACAGAGTCGTAAGATATCCAAGGACAAACTCTACAGATCGTTCGAGGCTCTGCGTGAGAAGAACTATATTCACCTACTTGAAAAATACGGCCATGCAAAAGCGACAAAAAAGCTCTATCTCTGTGACACTTCTGTCAAGTCAGCACTGAGCATCGAGAAGAACTTTGGGCGTCTCTTTGAAAATATGGTCTACTTGGAACTTCTAAAGTCCTCTACAGAGTGTTACTATGAGGACGGCATCGATTTCTATCTGCCCCAAAGGGATGAGATACTGCTTTGCAAACCCTTTGCCGATGAGCGCAGACTCTTTAAAAAACTAGAGAGCATTGAAGCCTTCATCTTCAGTTACGGTGTACGCAAGATAACCGTCATCACGATGAATAAAGAGGGAACCATTTCACATCCGCTCTCAAAGGTAGATATAATACCCTTTGACATTTGGGCATTAGGAGATTAGATGGGAATTTTATGTGGCATAGATGAAGCGGGACGCGGACCACTTGCAGGCGACCTTGTTATGGCAGGCTGCATTTTGCATGAGAAGGTCGCAGGGCTGAATGACTCCAAAAAACTGACAGCAAAAAGACGCGAGGCACTTTTTGAGCAGATCATTCCGCACGCAGCGTACCATATAGTGAAGTTCTCCGCAAAAGAGATAGATGAGTTTGGCATATCGCAGTGTCTCACGCAAGGACTCAAAGCGATCATGCAAAATCTTCAAGCAGATGAATATCTCTTTGACGGCAACTCCACCTACGGTGTCAAAGGGCTGCAAACAATGATAAAAGCAGATGGAAAGGTCCCTGAGGTAAGTGCCGCTTCCATTTTAGCCAAAGTGACACATGACAGAGATATCTTGGAGATGGCAAAAAAATACCCTGAGTATCAGTTTGAGAAACACAAAGGCTATGGAACGAAACTCCATATTGAGATGATTCAAAAATATGGGTACTGTGACATTCACCGCAAATCATATAGAGTAAAAGCACTCGAACCTAGACTTTTTTAGTTTATTTCATTAACAATGTATGCAGTTTACTCTCTTCTTCTCTTATAGCTTAGAAGAAGTATACATTATCCTGCTGCATTCATAGCAAGCTGCGCCATCTTTTGCATGTAGGCCTCGACACTCTCACCTGCATCTAATACTTTTTTCAGTTCATTGATAAAATACTCTTTTGTTCTCTCATCTGCGATGTTGAAGGTATAGAGCACCCACTCACTATTGAGCGCTATCTTCTCTCCATTTTTCTCAACTTCAAAAGTTCTGTAGAGATTGATGTCCGTACTTGCAAGCAGTTCAAGTACAGTTGCATAAAAGTCATTGACTTCATATGTAAGCAGAGAAGCGAGTT
>JALWLU010000028.1 GCA_026996325.1 Sulfurovum sp. | reverse complement strand
GGTACGATTGCGCTTATGGATTTTATGGGCTATGATCTCAACAAGATGACGCTGATCGGGTTGACACTCTCCATCGGTATCATCATCGACGATGCCATCGTCGTACTGGAAAATATCTACAAAAAGATGGAAGCGGGTATGGGCAAGTTCGAAGCGGCGGTGGAGGGGGTCAAGGAGATGGCCTTTGCCATCTTGGCCATCTCGGCGATGCTGCTTGCGGTATTCATCCCGGTATCGCACATGAGCGGCATTGTCGGAAAGTTCTTCGAGAGTTTCGCGATGACGGTAGGCTTTGCGGTCATCATCTCCTACACTGTGGCAATGAGCTTCATGCCAAGCCTCAGTGCGCGGGTGCTAAACAAGGGTGAGAGCCGCTTCTACAATGTGACCGAACCCGTTTTCAAAGCGATGGAACGTGTGTATGACGCGATCTTGAAACGGGCACTCCGCTTCAAGGTACTCACGCTGCTGCTGGTAGTTGGTGTTTTTATAGGCTCACTGGCACTCTTTCCCAAAATCGGGATGGACTTCATCCCCAAAGAGGACAAGGCGGAGTTCGAAGTGAAACTGCGCGCCAAGCCCGGTATTTCGCTTGAAGAGATGATCCGTCAGGCAAAGGCGGTCGAAGCGAAGATACGCGAAGACAAGAGTGTCCTCTTTACCACGCTCAGTGTCGGCTACAACAGTGTACGCGAAAAGAACAAGGCACTTATCTATGTCAAACTGCTGCCAAAAGACCAGCGAACGCTCAATCAGGAGGAGGTCATTCAGCAGACAAGAGAGAAGCTAAAGCCCTATGCAAAGCGCATGTTCATCACCGCTGCAGCGATACCGAGTATCAAGGGGGCAGGGGTCTCCGTCCCCTACCAGATCGTCCTTACCTCCGATTCGTTCGAGTCGCTTGAGGCTGCAAAAGAGAAGCTGATGGCCTACCTTTCCAAAAAGAAGGGATTTGTCGATATCGACAGCAATATGGATGAGGGCAAACCGCAGATAGACATCAACATCCTGCGTGAGAACGCCAACCGGCTTGGTATCTCCGCTTCGCAGATAGCGCAGGCGATCGCCATTGCCTTCTCAAGCGATCTTGAGATCAGCTATTTCGAGGAGAAAGGGAAGCAGTACAACATCACACTGCGCTTTGACGATGCACACCGTGTAAGCCTGGAGGATATCAGGAAGATCCAGCTGCGCGCGGCCAACGGAGAGCTGGTATTCCTTGACGGTCTGGTGAGCTTCAACCCCTCTACCTCTCTTTCGGCAATCTACCACTACAACCGTCAGCGTCAGGTGACGGTGTACTCCGATCTGTTCGGGCTGGACCTTGGCGGTGCGGTCAACTATACCAAAGCGGGCATCGACAAACTGCTGCCGCCGGATGTGCACTACAAGTTCACAGGTTTTGCCGAAGAGATGGTCAAGACCAACAAGGCGTTCGGTGCAGCTTTGGGGCTCTCTGTGATTTTGATGTTCATCATTCTTGCAATTTTGTACGAATCACTCATTCAGCCTGTCATCATCATGAT
>JALWLU010000027.1 GCA_026996325.1 Sulfurovum sp. | reverse complement strand
GATCTTTTCCGTCATAACTTTTATCTTTTCCATAGGGAAATTGTAGCGAAAGTAGCCTCTAATGGACATTTGGATATAATCCCCCGATAATATAACCCTATGAAGGTATTATCGACTATGGATTACAAAGAGACCCTCCTCCTGCCCAAAACAGACTTCCCGATGCGCGGAAATCTCCCCACGAACGAACCCAAACGCTACAGTGCCTGGTTTGATGCCGACGTTTACGGCCAGATGAAGCGCAAGCGTGAAGGTGCCGAACTCTTTACACTGCATGACGGACCGCCGTATGCCAACGGTGACATCCATATCGGCCATGCACTCAACAAGATCCTCAAAGACATCATTCTCAAGTACAACTACTTTCAGGGCAAAGCGGTACGCATGACGCCGGGCTGGGACTGTCACGGTCTGCCTATCGAACAGAAGGTCGAAGAGAAGCTTGGCAAGGCGAAGAAAGAGGCGATGCCCACAGAGCAGTTCAGAGCGCTCTGCCGTGAACACGCTGCGAAGTTCATCGACATCCAGCGCGACGGCTTCAAGTCACTCGGTGTCATTGCCGACTGGGAGAACCCCTACGTGACGATGGATTTCAAGTTCGAGGCGAATATCTACCGCACACTGTGTGAAGTGGCGAAGAAGGGGCTTCTGGTAGAGCGCCACAAGCCTATCTTCTGGTCCTGGGCGGCTCAGACGGCACTGGCGGATGCGGAGGTGGAGTATGAGGACAAAGAGGATTACTCTATCTATGTCCACTTCGAACTCTCCGATGCGGCAAAAGAGAAACTTGACATTCACGGCAAGGCGGGGCTGGTCATCTGGACAACGACACCGTGGACACTGCCTGCAAACAGCGGTATTTCCATTAACCCCGATGAGATGTACGTGCTGACCGATGACGGGCACATCGTTGCCGAAGCACGCTATGATGCGATGATCGAAGAGGGTGTCGTAAGCGGACACGCATCGCGCAAGATCGCCGCAACGGAGCTTGAAGGGCTGTTGGCGATCAATCCGCTCAACGGCCGTCCCTCCAAAGTGGTACTTGGCGACCACGTTTTGATGGATGGCGGTACAGGGTGTGTCCATACCGCACCGGGACACGGTGAAGATGACTACAAGGTGGGACTCAAGTACGGGCTTGAGGTGATCATGCCGGTCAACGAAAAGGGTCTCTATGATGAGTCAGTTGTCGGGCTGAATCTGCTGCCAGAGCCTGAAAAGTTTGTCGGTATGCACATCTTCAAAGCCAACGAGCCTATTTTGGAGCTGCTGGGTGAGAACCTGCTGAAAGTCAGCAAATTTATTCACTCCTATCCGCACTGCTGGCGAACGAAGAAGCCGCTTATCTACAGAGCGACCAACCAGTGGTTCATCTCTATCGACGACAAGCCTGAAGGCTCTGAGGATACACTCAGAGAGAGTGCGCTCAAAGCAATAGAGACGGTAAAGTTCTATCCGGAAACGGCGAAGAACCGTCTCAAGCCGATGATCGAGGGAAGACCCGACTGGTGTATCTCCCGTCAGCGAAGCTGGGGTGTGCCTATCGCTTTCTTTAGAAGC
>JALWLU010000026.1 GCA_026996325.1 Sulfurovum sp. | reverse complement strand
AAAACATGAAGAAACTGATAATAAAATCTTATGGATGACTTTATGAAATGCACAAATCAATCCACTTCTTTGGAGAAGTGGGGTTATTCAGAGGGTTCAATTTCATTTTGGGCTTGGGGTGAAAGGCACTGGGCCTTGCCTTGTGTGAGACCTTTAGAATGAGAGCGGTGATCACCGCACCGCCGGGGATGATCCATATCGTTGCCAATCCTGCCATCTTGCATATATCGAGCACCTGCTCTCTGGCCTTTTTGAACTCTCTTTGGCGTAGCAGCATCGGAATCTCTTTGGTCTCTTTCCACTCAACGGAAATGCCCCGCCCCATACGTCTGGCAAAAACCCTCAGACGCCCTACTTTGCTTCTCATTACGACGCTAACAGTCCGTTTTGTATTTCCAGGATCAGCGCTTCATACTCTTCAAGCACTCTCTCATCGGGCTGTTTTGCCTGTCGGAACTGCTTGTGGTACTTCTCAAGCTCTTTGCGGCGTACATCGGTAAGCCACTTTTGGCGGAAATTCTCATCCATTTCAAAATTGACACTCTGACGCATGGCATGGGAGAGTTGTGCGACCTGCATTGTGTGAAAGAGGGCACGACCAAGAAGGATGTAAGGGAAGTTTCTGTTTTGCATCGGTCCCATCTGGAGTGAGCGTCTGCCGATCTTTTTGCCAAGCACCTCGATATCGGCCAGTTCGTTAAACGCCAAATAGGCACCCACACCCCCTACCACCGCACCGATGATACCGCCTGCAAAGAAAGTGTGCCCCGCAAACACCAGGTCAATACCCGCACCCGTTACTGCCCCGCTGCTTGCACCTGTAACGAGCAGCTCCTTACGTGTGAGTCCGAACACCGAAGCGCTCTCTTTGGAGAAGAGGTCCAGCCCCTCGAGCCGCAGATTCTCCTGCTGCTTCTTGAGGTGCTGATGGTTCCAGATATACTCGATACGCTTCTGGGTTTCCACTTCGAAACTGCGCAGCCGCTGCTTATAGCGTGAAGCAAGACGCTTTTTGGCATCCTCCACCTCTTCGCCCTCTTTAAGCACAAGCCTTTCGACATGGGAAAGCGCACGGTGGAGCAGCTTCGCTATGGCAGCGGCACTGCGTTCGCGCATCATCTCATGGTAACGTTCAAAGAGTGCGATGGATGTTTTGACCTTGGGTGTCCACTCCTCCCGAAGCTGCGCCATACTTTCCAGAATCTTCAGGTGCTGCGAGAGTGTCGCATGCATCGGATCGTAGGTGCGTATCATCTGAAAATAGCCGCTTAATGCCTGTTTCCACTCTTGCGTATAATCGGCTCCGTCTATACGGTTTATCAGCGCCATCGAGGGCCGCCCCGTCCAGCGCAGTATCTCCATCTCAGCCTCGTACTCTTCGCCGTAGGGTTTGGAGCCGTCTACGACATAGATGATACCCGCTCCCTCCATTATGGGTTCAAGCAGTTCTATCTCGTCATGAAAGCGTTCATCCTCCCTGTGGGCATTGACAAACGCACGCACCGCTTCATGCCGTCTGCTCGCATCGGTCTCATGCTTCTTCAGCCATGCAAGCACCTGCCTGGCGCGCTGAAAGCCGGGAGTGTCGATGAG
>JALWLU010000025.1 GCA_026996325.1 Sulfurovum sp. | reverse complement strand
TGTCAATACTGCCTTTGACAAACTGGCGGAGTATCTGAGCGAGCACAGGAAGTTCGACGTGCTTGGCAGTGACGAGGAGCGTGCCATTGCGCGAGCCATCTACGAACACGCGATTCAGCGCTACAGCGAGAATGACAAAAAAGCTGCCAAGGAGATGTTTCTTGTGCTCTACCATACGGTCAACGACGAGGGACTCAAGGATGCGATGATGGTACACGCTTCGGCTGTGATGGCGGGAATGGGCTTTGACAGCTTTATCGAAGACCTTGTCGATGTAGACGATGTCGATCCGCACGACCCGCTGGCCTTTTTCATCCAGAGCTTTGTGCAGCCTACGGACATCTTGCTGACGATGTACAGCAAGTATGTGCAGCAGGGCAAAGAGGAGCTGAAGGTGCTTGAAGAGGATGAGAAAAAGGCGTAATACGTAGGGTGCGTAATCACGCACCATGCAGAAATTTAAGAGTGGAGAGTACATCTATGAAAATACATTTTATCGGTATCGGGGGGATCGGGCTTTCGGCTCTGGCTAAGTTTTTGCACAACGACGGGCACAAGATCTCAGGTTCGGATATCAAACAGACGGAGATCACCAATGATCTGGCGACCAACTATGGAGCCAAGATCACCATCCCGCACCATCCTGACGCTGTCGAGGGGACCGATATGGTCATCTACTCCGCTGCTGTGCGCCCCAACAACCCCGAATACCAGCGTGCCAAGGAGCTTGGCATAGAGCTGCTTTCACGCAAAGAGGCATTGAAGTTCATTCTGGGTGAAAAAGAGGTGTATGCAGTGGGGGGTGCGCATGGCAAGAGTACCACTTCTGCGATGCTGGCATCCCTGCTGCCTGAGACTAACGCGCTTATTGGTGCGATTAGCAAAGAGTTCGGCTCCAACGTACGCAACTACCCCAACAACAAGGTGGTCTTCGAAGCTGACGAGAGTGACGAGAGCTTCCTTAACTCCAACCCCACCCTTGCCATCGTCACCAATGTAGAGCCTGAACATATGGAGTACTACGAGTATGATGAAGAACGCTTCTACAACGCCTACCGCAAGTTTCTCTCTTTAGCGAAAGTGCGTGTCATCAACGCTGAAGATGAATTCCTCTCCTCCCTTGATATGGAGAGCATCAAGCTCTACCCTTCGAAGGAGATACACGACATCGACTTTGTGCTGCTTGATGGAGAGCCGCATACCCGCTTTACGTTACGTGATTACGGATCGTTCGATGTATTCGGTTTTGGAGAGCACATTGCACTCGATGCGGCGCTGGCGATTCTTGCCGCACTCGAGCTTGGAGAGAATATCGAAGAGATTCGCGAGAATCTCAAGCACTACAAGGGCATCAAGAAGCGCTTTGACATTGTTCAGAACCAGCCAGGGATGGTGGTCATCGACGACTACGGCCACCACCCAACCGAGATACGCGTGACGATGCAGTCGCTGCAGCACTACAAGAGGCTGCGTAACTTCACACAGTTAAACGTCATTTGGCAGCCGCACAAATACTCGCGCACCATCGACAACCTGCCGGCATTTGTGGAGTGTTTTGACGGGGTGGACGAGCTTGTCATTCTGCCCATCTGG
>JALWLU010000024.1 GCA_026996325.1 Sulfurovum sp. | reverse complement strand
GCAAGGAAAAGTCTGGAAATTCGGTGACAATATCGATACCGACCTCATTATTGCCGCGCGCTACCTGAACACAAGCGAGCCTGCTGAACTGGCCAAGCACGTGATGGAGGATGCAGACCCTGAGTTTGTCTCCAAAATGAAAGAGGGTGACATCATCGTCGCAGGTGAGAACTTCGGCTGCGGCTCAAGCCGTGAGCACGCACCGATAGCGCTTAAGGCTGCGGGTATCAATGCCGTTATTGCACCCTCATTTGCGCGTATCTTCTACCGCAACGCGTTCAATATGGGGCTTCCCATTTTCGAGCTCAAAGAGGCTGACGAGATCAACGAGGGTGATACCGTACGTATCGATATGGACAATGGCGAGATCATCAATGTCACACAATCCAAAACCTACAAGTTTACACCGATTCCTGAGTTTATGCAGGAGCTGGTCGATGCGGGCGGGCTGATCAACTTCGCCAAAAAAGAGATTGCACAAGGAGCAGCGAAATGAGTACAAGAAACTACAAGATAGGCGTCATCAAGGGTGACGGAATCGGGCCGGAGATCGTTGACGAGGCGCTGAAGGTACTCGATGCCGTCTCCGTAGCGCAGGGCTTCAACCTCAAGTATGAAGAGTTTCTGCTTGGCGGTGCGGCGATCGACGCAACCGGTGTACCGCTTCCTGAAGAGACCGTTCAGGGGGTCAAGAAGTGTGATGCCGTACTCTTTGGTGCCATTGGCGGACCGAAGTGGGACAACCTGGAGCGTCACCTCAGACCCGAAACGGGTCTGCTTGGCCTGCGTAAGGAGATGGGAACCTTTGCCAACCTCAGACCCGCAACGGTCTATGACGAGCTTGTCAATGCTTCAAGCCTGAAGCCTGCAGTCATTCAGGGGGTGGACATTATGGTAGTACGCGAGCTTACCGGAGGGATATACTTCGGCCAGCCGCGTGAACTGCAGGAGGAGAAAGCCTACAATACGATGGTCTATACCCGTGAAGAGGTCAGACGCATCGCCGTTGTCGCCTTTGACATTGCAATGAAGCGTGACAAGCGTGTCTGCTCTGTCGACAAGGCAAACGTCCTTGAGGTCAGCCAGTTCTGGAGAGAGATCGTTGAAGAGGTTGCAAAAGAGTACCCGGAAGTGGAACTGAGCCATATGTATGTCGACAATGCGGCAATGCAGCTTATCCGCGACCCAAAACAGTTCGATGTCATTTTGACCGGAAACATCTTCGGTGACATCCTCTCCGATGCGGCAAGTATGCTCAGCGGCTCCATTGGGCTGCTGCCAAGTGCGAGTACCGGAAAAGGGGTGGGACTCTTCGAGCCGATCCACGGCTCCGCACCCGACATTGCAGGACAGGGGATCGCAAACCCTATCGCGACCATTGCGAGTGCGAGTATGATGTTGCGCTACGCGCTCGATGAGCAGGAGGCGGCCGACAGGATCGATGAAGCGATCAAAAAGGCGCTTGCAGAGGGGTACAGAACCGGCGATATCGGAGATTTCGATGCCAAAGAGATCGTAAGCTGTGCGGAGATGGGTGATATTATCGCCAACTATGCGAGCAGATAGATTTTTAGTGAAGAGTGATGGGTTAAGAGTGAAGAGTTGTGGTGGGTTTTTCTGATCGAAAAGCCTTTTTTTAAGGGTAGGGAGCTTATATGGAAACCAAAGCGCGTGTGTTGATCGACTGTCATGATGCCAAGGGGCTGGTATATAAGATTTCGAAGGTCTTTTACGACCGGGATCTCAATATCGACTCCAACCGTGAGTTTGTTGACAAGGAAAAAGAGAAGTTCTTTATGCGCACTGTGGTAACAGGCACATTTGAGATCGAAGAGCTCGATGCAGCGCTCAGAGAGGTGGCTCCCGCTGATGCGCACATCCGTGTCGTCGCACCCAAAAAGAAGAAGATCGTCATTCTTGCAACCAAAGAGTCCCACGCACTGGGTGACATCCTTATCCGTTACGCGGCGGATGAACTGGGGGCGGACATCGGGTGTGTCATCGCCAACCACGAAACGCTGCGCAATCTCGTAGAGCGTTTTGACATCCCTTTCATTCACATATCTGCAGAGGGGCTCAGCAGGGAAGAGCACGAGGCCAGGGTGATGGCGGAGATCGACAAACACACCTTCGACTACATCGTGCTTGCCAAATATATGCGTATTTTGACCCCCTCTTTCGTCGCTGCCTACCCTGAGAAGATCATCAACATCCACCACTCTTTCCTGCCTGCATTCATCGGTGCCAACCCCTACAAGCAGGCGTATGAACGCGGGGTGAAGATCATCGGTGCGACGGCACACTTCGTAACTGACGATCTGGACGAGGGGCCGATCATCGCGCAGGATGTCATCCCCGTCAACCACCGTTTCGACTGGAAAGAGATGCAGCGTGCGGGACGTGATGTGGAAAAAGTTGTACTTTCACGCGCGCTCAACCTCGTACTCAACGACCGGGTGTTTGTCAACGGCAACAAAACGATCGTCTTTTAAGTGAAGAGTGAATAGTGAAGAGTGAAGAGTGTCGGAAAAGTGTTGCACTGCAACACTCTTTTTTCTTTTTTGAGAGAGAAAAAAGCGCAAAGAGGATACTTCCTTGTTCAATATAGTGTTGGTGGAGCCGCAGATTCCGCAGAATACGGGGACAATAGGGCGGCTCTGTGTCAACCTTGGTGCGACGCTGCACCTGATCAAACCACTTGGATTTGACATTGACGACAAGGCGGTCAAGCGGGCGGGACTGGATTACTGGAAACAGCTTGACCTTGTTGTCTGGGAGTCGTTTGAAGACTTTCTTGCCGCTCACCCCATTGATAACCGTACCCATATGGCGACTACGAAAACGGACAACCTCTATTTCGAAGCCGATTTTCAAAAGGGTGACTACATTCTTTTTGGTTCGGAGACCAAAGGGATAGATGAGCGCGTACTTTTGGAACATCCCCGCAACTGCATCACCATTCCGATGGGCGGAAAGGGACGCAGCCTCAATCTTGGCGTGAGTGTCGGTATCGTCACCTACGAGGCATTGCGCCAGAACTACGAGGGGTTTGAAAAGATCACGATTGCCAACAGCCTGAAGGAGAAGATGTGAGTTTTGGAGATATTGTCTATATTGTCGCGATGGTGCTCTTTGCCTGGATGACCTTTGCGATCGTGCGCAACAACTTTCGTTCAAAGTTCGACGATGAGGGAAACCGAAAAGATCTCGATGAGGAGTAGCACACTTGTGTTACATGGTGCTGCCTGCCGCCTAACCCCCTATTTACCAACTTTTCGATAAAATTGATACCATTATTATCTACGAGGATGACCCTGATGACACAACCGTTACTGATAGAGATAGGGGTAGAGGAACTGCCCGCCATTCCCCTGCTCAAGATTGTCAAGAATATTGAAAATGCCTGGAAGAAGATTCTGGAAGAGTACAGACTTGAGAGTGACTTCACGTTTCTCTATACGCCAAGACGCCTTGTGCTGATGCACGATGCGATGCCTGTTAAGCAGGAGGACAGTACGGTGGAGCTTATGGGCCCTCCGGTTGCAGCAGCGTTCAAGGATGGCGAGCCTACCCCTGCCGCACTCGGATTTGCGAGAAAGTGCGGTGTGGATGTGGGTGAACTGGGCCGGGCACAAAAAGGCAAGAGCGAAGTGCTCTACTTCAAAAAAGAGGAGAAGGGTGAAGTAACCGCCTCTTTGCTTGAAGATATGATCCGGAAGTGGATCGCTTCGATGGCCTTTGGCAAGATGATGCGCTGGGGTGACAGGAGTGACGAGTTCATCCGTCCGGTACGATGGCTGCAGGTCAGACTGGGTGAGAGTTCTGTGCCAGTGGAACTTTTTGGTGTAACGTCCGATACCAAAACCTACGTACACCGTATGGTCAGCTACGATGCGGTGGAGGTACCGAGTATCGAAGCTTACCCGAAAGTGCTCAAAGAGGGTGCGGTCACACTTGAGCCTGCAGAGCGTGAAGCGCGCATTCTTGCGGAGTTCGATGCATTGGAGGAGGAGCACGGTATTGTCATCGAGCGAGACAATGCCCTGCTTGCAGAGGTGGTTGCTATTACCGAAAACCCCAAAGCGCTGGTAGGGAAGTTTGATGAATTGTTCCTGGAACTGCCGCCAGAGGTGATCATCACCTCTATGAAGGAGCATCAGCGTTACTTCCCTGTCTTTGAAAACGGCAAAATCACCAACAGGTTCGTGGTGGTCTCCAACGCCTATACTGACGACTACTCCAAGGTGGTTGCCGGAAACGAGCGTGTTCTCAAGCCGAGACTGGCTGACGGTCTCTTCTTCTACCGCAACGACCTGAGAAACGGTCTGAGTACGGCAGGGCTTGAGAAGGTGCAGTTCATCGACGGATTGGGAACACTGGCTGACAAGATCAAGCGCGAAAAGCGCATTGCGCTCAGACTCCTTGCACTCTATATGGACAAACTTGAAGCACAGACAGGCAAAACGCCTGCCGAGCTTGAGAAGCTGATGGACAGGGCGGTAGAGCTTGCAAAAGCGGACCTGATGAGCGAGATGGTCTACGAATTTACGGAGCTTCAGGGGCTTATGGGGTACTACTACGCCAAGGCGCTGGGAGAGGACCCGCTGGTCTACAATGCGATCAGGGAGCAGTATATGCCTGTAGGCGAGGGTGCGGAGCTTCCCGGTTCACTCTTCTCTGCCATTGTGGCGATGAGTATCAAGCTTGACACACTGTTTGGGCTCTTCAGTGTCGGTAAAATCCCTACTGGAAGCAAGGACCCGTTCGCGCTTCGCCGTGCCGTCAATGGGATCGTTCGTATCGTCATCGACAACGATATTTCTTTCAATATTGACGATATGTTGGCACTGCTCAAAGATGAGTATGGCAGTTTTGATATCGCGCAGCTCAAAGCGTTCATTATCGAGCGTATCAACAAGAGCCTTGATGCCAACCCCTCTGTCATCGCGGCAGTGCTTGCCAGCGGCGAGCTTGACATCAACGAGATCGCCAAGAAGGTTGCAGCCCTCAACGAGATTGTCGCAGACGAGAGCTTCAAAGAACAGTTTGCCACCTTCAAGCGTGTGGCGAACATCTCCAAGGATGTCGACCTTGACGGCGACTTGAGTATCGATGTGAGCCTCTTTACAGAGGATGCGGAAGTGAGTCTCTACAACGCGTACGAGAAGGTGCTCAACCAGGAGTTTTCTGACTACAAAACGAGACTCGAAGCGCTTTTCGGGCTCAAGCGGGAGCTTGATGCCTACTTCGATGATGTATTGGTCAATGCAGAAGATGAGGCACTGCGTAAAAACCGTCAGCATATGATCGCCTCCATCTATAAAACCTTCCGGGATATTGCGGATATCAAAGAGATTACGGTCTGATTTTGACTAATATCTAAAAAATATGTATACTACATAGAGATAACAGAGATAGGAATAGGCTATGACAAAAGCAGACATTATTGACTATCTTTCTGAACATAAGTCGGAGATATTTTCTAAATTTTCACTGACCAAAATGGGACTTTTCGGCAGCTATGCTTCAGGTAATGCCAATGAAGAGAGTGATATCGATATTTTGATCGAAACTGAAAAAAAAGATTTCTTTCTGAGGGATGATCTGCGTGAATATCTGCAAAATGTTTTTGGTAAGGCTGTGGATGTCGGTTATATTGACAGTGTAAGAAGCTACTATAAAAAGAGAATAGACAAAGAGATTATCTATGTCTAAAAAATCAAGAGATATCGAGCTGTTTATTGTCGATATCTTTGTCGCTTTGGAGAAGATACGTCACTACTGCATGGAGTTTGAGAATGCAGATACTTTCCGGCACAGCACTCTTCACTGGGATGCTACAATTCGCCAGCTTGAAATCATCGGCGAATCACTCAACCACCTTCTTGGTGATATGCAGTTTATGCAGTATGCACCGGACTATTTTCGTAAAATCGTCAATTTTAGAAATGTAATAGTACATGAGTATTTTGGTATAGATGCAGAGGAAGTCTGGGATGTTATCCAAAAGAAGCTGCCACTGCTGGAAGATGATATGCGCGTTATCATTGAAAAAATAGATATTATAGCTGCAGTTGAATCTGTACAGGATGAGACAGATGATCCTGTAGTGCTGGATATGCTAAAAACACTGGTCGAGTAGTGTATGCTAATGTATGACACGGTTGTTGTCGGTGCAGGAATCTCTGGCTGCTGTGCGGCATTTGCGCTGAAACGGAAGGGGCAGAACGTACTGCTTATAGACAGAAGCGGTATGGCAGCTACGGGCGGTTCCGGGGCTGCAGGTGCCTTTGTATCTCCAAAAATAGGCAAGGGTGGACCGCTTCAGGCACTGACCAACGAAGCCTTTTCCTACGCCAAAGCATTTTACCGGGGGCACTTTCCCGACTACTTTCACCCGACTGGTGTCATACGTATCCCCAAAGATGCAGAGGATGCAAAGAAGTTTTCCCTCTATGAACCTTATAATGAAGCGAACTATCGCTGGATGGATGAATCGCAGCTGCGGGCACTTGGTATCAAAGAGAGACACGCAGGTTTTCTCTTTGAAGAGGCGGGTGTTTGTGATGCTCCGGAATTGTGCAATACTATATTGAAAGAGGTGCCATTTCAACAGTTTGCAGTGGAAAAACTGATCTACAACAATGGAAGCTGGACCCTTCTCAATGCTCAACGCTCAGCGTTCAACGCCAAGAATATCGTACTGGCAACAGGGTATGAAAGCGATCTGCTCGATCTACGCTATATGGGTATACGCGGTACCTGGGGGTCGCGGGGAGACTACTATAGCGGGTTGAACCTCAAGGTAAGTATGCACAAAAAAATCTCTGTCTCCGCGAATATTGGCGGTATCATAAAGCTTGGTGCCACCCACGTCAAGTCCAAACATCCCTGTATGGTCTGTGACGGGAAGCCCCTTGCATCGCTGGAGGAGCAGGCAGATGGGATGGTCGATACCTCCGACTTTGTGCTCAAAGAGACATTTTGCGGTATGCGCGCAGGCAGCAAAGACTATTTTCCGCTTGTTGGCAGGGTGGTCGATGTACCCTATATGGAAGCGCACCATCCCAATGTTTTTCGCGGTGCCAAACCGCCGCTGAAACATTTGGAGAATCTTTATATTCTCAATGGCGTAGGCGGACGCGGTTTTGTCTTTGCTCCGCTGATGGCAGAGTGGCTTGCAGCACTGATAGTCGAAGGCAAAGAGGTCGATACCAGAGTCGATCCGGACAGACTTTTTTTGAAGTGGGCGAGAAAATTAACGAGTAATGAGCAACGGAGCAATGAGTAACCGACAAGGTTGACATATGATTTTGTATATGTCAAAATTACTCATTACTCATTACTCATTACTCATTACTCATTACTCATTACTCATTACTCATTACTCATTACTCATTACTCATTACTCATTACTCATTACTCATTACTCATTACTCATTACTCATTACTCA
>JALWLU010000023.1 GCA_026996325.1 Sulfurovum sp. | reverse complement strand
CGGTTACTTGTACGACATTGACGGCAACCGTTACATTGACTATGTGCAGAGCTGGGGGCCGCTGATCTTCGGTCACTGTGACAGCGACATCGAAGCAGCGGTTGTTGATGCGGTCAAGCGCGGATTGAGTTTTGGTGCGCCGACGACGGTCGAGACAGAACTTGCCCAAGAGATCGTTGATCTGTTTGAAAGCATCGACAAGGTGCGGTTTGTCAGCTCCGGTACCGAAGCGGTGATGTCTGCCATCCGTCTGGCACGCGGGTTTACGGGGCGTGATGACATTGTCAAATTTACAGGATGTTACCACGGGCACAGTGACTCGCTGCTCGTACAGGCAGGTTCGGGTGCAGCGACATTCGGCAATCCCAGCAGCCCGGGAGTGCCGGCAGATCTGACCAAGCATACACTGCTTGCAACCTACAATGACATCGAGAGTGTCAAACAGTGTTTTGCCGACTCCAAAGAGGGGATCGCGTGTGTGATCATCGAGCCGATCGCTGGTAACATGGGGCTTGTTCCTGCGGATGAGAGCTTCCTTGTAGCATTGCGTGAAGTGTGTGATGCACACGGTACACTGCTGATTTTTGATGAGGTGATGAGCGGCTTTAGAGCCTCTTTGAAAGGTGCACAGGGGATCACTCAGGTCAAGCCGGACATGGTGACCCTTGGCAAAGTCATCGGTGCGGGGATGCCAGTAGGTGCTTTTGGTGCCAGAGCCGAGATCATGGCGCATCTCTCTCCTGAAGGACCGGTCTATCAGGCAGGAACGCTTAGCGGAAACCCTGTCGCTATGGCAGCGGGACTGACCAGCCTGCGCAAACTCAAGCGCAACCCCTCTGTCTATGTCGATCTTGGCAACAAAGCCAAAACACTCATGGAGGGGTTCAAAAAAGCGGCAGATGCGGTCGGTGTACCGATGGTGACCGATGTGCGCGGCAGCATGTTCGGTTTCTTCTTCTCCGACAAGCCGGTGAAAAACTTTGCCGATGCGATGGAAAACGACCAGAAGATGTTCGCCAGGTTCCACAAAGGGATGCTTGACCGTGGTATCTACCTTGCCTGCTCCTCCTTTGAGACAGGCTTCATCTCTACGGCTACGACAGACGAGATGATAGAAGAGAGTATCAAAGCAGCGTACGAAACACTCGCAGAGATCACCGCATCCTAATCCAAACTGCAGATATTATGGTTTTCCCATAATGTCTGCAGTCTCTTTTCTAAGACATGCACGGTACTCCTCGGGATAGAAGTGCATGGTTTTTATTTTGCTTCTATAACTCTTTTCAAAACAGGGATCATGCAATATGTCAACAAAGTCACAGTAGGCTTCATGTTTTAGCTGACAGTGGTGTAGTGTGCCGGCTTCTATCTTTTCGCTCAGAGTATGTTTTGATTTTAAAAAAAAGATATTGGATACGAGAAACACAACCCCTACAATAATGACTGCCTCTTTATTCCATTTCATCGTGTCCCCGATATACTTAATTCTGAGTATAGTATAGCAGATATGTAACTCTTTTTGCTATACTTTCATTCAGAACAAAAAGGGATAATATGCAGAAAAAACAGGAAGAACCCAAACTCAAAAAGGTAGTCGATGCCGCTGACGGGC
>JALWLU010000022.1 GCA_026996325.1 Sulfurovum sp. | reverse complement strand
CGCAGCAGGAACTTCTCACCTGTACGTTTATCCGTCAGGTGCAGATCGAACATATAGGTACTCATACCCGGCTCTTTGGTCACGTTGTATTCGCGTGAGAAGTACTCGATCATCTTCTCTCTTGCATTAAGCAGCGGATAGACCTGGGAGACCATATCAGTTTCAGCGGTGACATTGATCATACGGTCAAGGTCCTTGTGCATAATTTTTGGATTGGACTTGACCTTTCTGATGTTGACCACTTCACTCAGCGGCACCATCATCCCTTTCCTATTCATGAGATTCAGTGACGAGAGTTTACTCAAAAGTGCTGTCTTGCTTTCATTGGCGAGTGTTTTGCTTCGCTTTGCAAGCACAAGAAACATCGGGATCTGGTCAGGATTGTTCTTGGAGTTTTTGTGTGCAATCTCCATCCCCTCAAACGCCAGATAGATAATGTTGTTCACCTGCTCTACACTCAGTCCACTTCGGGCGATCTTCTCCTTATCGGGGATCAGTTCATACTTGTCGAAGATATCGTCCGCCATCACATCGATGTCCACCAGCCCTTCTGTCTTCTGCAGTATCTTGGCTGTCTGATAGGAGATGGTACGGATCTTGTCAAGATTGTCGCCGTGTACCTCCACAACGATTGAAGCCAGTGTCGGTGGTCCGGCAGGCTGCTCGATGAAGCGGATATTCGAGCCTTTTACAACCGGCTCACACTTGCTCTTGACTGCCGGTCTCAGGCGGTGAACCATCGTAAAGGAGGCCTCTTTACGGGTGTGTTTGTCTGTGAGGTTGACAGCGATCTCCGCTACGTTTTCAGTATGCTTCATCGCAGACCCCTTGACAAGCCCCGCATAGTCAAGCGGAATGCCCTGTCCCAGGAAGAGTTCGATGTTCATGATATTCTTCTCATCCTTGATCGCATCGATGACACACTCACTTACCTTTTTTGTCTGCTCTATGGAGCTTCCCGTAGGGGTATCGACATAGATAGAGAATGTGTTGTCACTCTTGCCGGGAAGCATCTTCGCGCGTACCATCTTGGTGGGGAACATCATCAGTGTTCCGAAGAACGCCACTGCCGTCAGGATGATCACCAGACGCTTTTTATGCTTGCTGCCGAGGATAGTATAGATGAAATGCTCAAGTCCTTTCATTATTTACCCCCTTTTTTGTCATGCTTGTGATGGTGTGTCGGTTTCTTCAGAAGTTTCAGACTCAGATACGGCGTAAAGATGTATGCAACGAAAAGTGAGGCAATCAGCGCTACGGGCACATTCAACGGAATCGGCTTCATGAACGATCCCATCATACCACCGACAAAGGCCATCGGTACCATCGTCAGGATGATTGCCAGTGTCGCTACGTTCGTTGGTGCACCGATCTCGTCTGTCGCTTCGATAAGCAGTTCATCCATCTCTTTGCTCTCGACGTCGTGTGCATGCAGATGTCTGTGGATGTTCTCAATAACGATAATCGCCGCATCGACCAGCAGTCCCAGCGAGAGCAGGAACGCAAAGAGAGTAATACGGTTGATCGTCTGCCCGGAGAGGTAGGCGACAAAGAGTGTCACTGCCAGAATTGCGGGGACAGTAAAGGTGACAATCAGCGACTCCTTCCATCCCAGTGCAAAGACAAGCATCAGTGCAATAATCACGATGGTGATGATCAGGTGATGCATCAATTCGTTGACCGCCTCATCGGCACGCACACCATAGTTACGCGTAATGACATACCCTATACCCTCTTTGTTGAGCTCCTCGTCGTGCTCCTTGAGTACCTCAAGCACATCCTCGGCAACAAAAACGGCGTTGGTTCCTGCAAGTTTGGAAACTGTCAGTGTCACCTGACTCTTCTCCTCTCCCAGCTTTTCGTCACGTTTCTCCTTAAATCGCACCTTTGCCGTTTTAAAGTTCTGAATGTCCATGCCATCTGTCACTGTTGCCACATCACGCAGATAGATAGGCGAGCCCATATACTGTGCGACAATGACGTTTTTAACATCATCGACACTCTCAATGGCATTTTTGACACCGAAGATGACCAGTTTGTTGCTCTTCGTTCGTCCCTTGACATCGGGTACATCCACGGCGACTGACTGTACCGCCTTCATAATCTGACCAAGAGAGAGGTGATAGGCGGAGAGTTTTCCCATATCGACTTCGATGTTGTACTGCTCTTTTCTGTTACCCTTCACTGTCGTTTTGGCGACATTCTTGACCGCGTTGATCTTCTGCTGTAGTTTTCGTACAAGCTTGAAAAGCGTTACATCATCGACACTTTTCTCTTTGGCATAAAAGGCAAAGGTAAGGATGGGAATATCGATATCGATGTCGAAAGGTTTGATCAGCGGCTGCATAACCCCTTTTGGCATCATATCCATATTCTGCATCACCTTGTCGTAGAGCTTTAGGTTGGCATCTTCGCGGTTCTCTCCGATGTAGTACATGACACTGACCGTACCATAGTTGTCAAATGCCTGACCGTAAATGTGTTCAATACCCTTGATCTCTCTAAGCTTCCGCTCCAGCGGGTTGATAATGATATTCTCAATCTCACGCGGGCTGGCACCGGGCATCGCCACGACCACGGCACCTCCAGAGATAGCGATCTGCGGATCCTCCTCACGCGGCATCACGTTAAGTGCAAGGTAACCCATAATGAGCAAAAAGGCACCCAGAACAGCCGTAAGAGGGTTGTGCAAAAACCCTTTGGCAAGCTTTCCCGCATAGTCGGTAACCTGATACTCTCTTTTATTTTCCATCGTCTGACCTTATCACCACTTTGGCATACATACCAGGATAGATCGACTTGTTCGAGTGGTCGAACTCTATTTTGATTTTGAACTTGTGTGTCATCGGGTTGGAGTTTGGTATGATCGAAGAGATCGTTCCTTCGGTTTTGTAGCCAAGTGACGGGATGAATACCTCCACCTTCTTGCCAAGGTGAATATGCTGAAGCTGCGTTTCGGAAATTTCCGCCACTATCTTCAGCCGGCTAAGATCTGTAAGTATGACTGCTGGCATCCCCGGGATGGCCATCTCACCCTCGTTGATCTTCTTGGCGACGATCACTCCGTCGTTGGGTGCGGTGATGCGGAGATACTTGTACTGGTTGAGTACCTCCTCTTTCTTCGCCAGCGCCTGATTGACCTGCTCCTGGGCGATCTTTACCATATCTTCAAGGTTCTTCGCTGCAAGCTCGAGGTTCTCCACTTCATATTTGGAGACCATGTTCTTTTTAAAAAGACGCTTGTGGCGTGCGAGGTTGATACGGACGTTGTTGAGCTGGTTTCGGTTCATCTGCAAGGCCAGTCTCGCCTGGGAGATCGCAAGGTCTACCTGACGCTCCGCCGCTTCGATGTCTTTGGAGTCGATCTCGTAAAGCAGCTGACCCTTTTTGACAATATCTCCCTCACTTACGGCCATATTTTTTACATATCCCATATAGCGGCTGGTCATCATCTTCTGGTTGTCCGAAACAACCGCTCCACTCAGCTCAAATTCCACGGCCTGCAGCAGCGTCGTCGCTGCCAACATCACCATTACCATCCATTTTTTCATACTGCGCCTCCTCTGTTCAAGATACTGTCAAGTTCGAATATTTTCGTATTGCGTTTGTTCTTCGCACCAAGTAGTTTGAGCAGCATCTCAAGCTCCTTGGACTGTTTGATAAGTACGTCTGAGATGGAGACCATCCCCTCTTCATAACGTGTTTTATAGTTCAGATACACCCTTCGCGCATACTGAAGCTGTTTTCTGTAACTGTTGATATCGGCATCGATGCTGAGAATCTCGGTTCGCAGCTTCTTGGCTTTCAGTGCGATTCCCTTTCGTGCAAGCATTACCTGGTCTTTGGTCTTGAGGTAGTTCAGGCGTGCCTTCTCCACCTCTTTCTCATCCTCACCACCACTAAAGAGGTTCCACTTCATCTGCACGCCTATCGTATAGGCATCCTTACCGGTAAAGTCATTCCAGAGATGGTTGTCTGCACTACCATACTCCGCAAATGCCCCCACCTCGGGCAGATAGCGGGACTTCTCAAGCTCCATCGCGTGACTGGAGATCTGAAGCCCGAGTTCCGCTTTCTGGATATCAAGGTTGTTGCGCTCAAGTGCTGCCCTGCTGACACTTGGCATCGGAGCCGACTCGCTTACGTGTCTAATGCTTTTTACTTCCGTATTGAGCAGAAAAGAGAGAAACTGGTAGGCAAGCTCGCGGTTGAGCTTCGCCTGGTTGTACATACTCTGCGCTTCCGCCTTACGCGCCTGCACTTCCAGTAGATCGGTCTCTTTGGCGTAGCCCTCTTTCTGCATCGATCTTACGACATTCTCCAGCGTACTGATGTTCTTGATGATCTTACGCAGGTTGACGATATAGTTCTCTACCAGAGAGATGTCGTAGAATGCTTTTTTTGTTTCGTAAATCTTCGCATTGAGAAGCCTGCGTCGGTCAAGCAGACTCATCTCATAGAGCATATTGCTGATGCGCCCATACTCTGTCAGCTTCCCGCCGGTGTAGAGCGGCAGCATATAGGAGAGTTTGGTCTGGAAGTGATTGCGGGCGCCGGGGTAGTTCAGGTCTTCCGGTGCAATTTGTAAAATACTGCCTCCATTTTGTGCAAGTTCCTGGGTAAATGTAGCAAAGTTTCCACCGGAACTTTGGGCAGCCTGACCAATCGCTCCCATAAAGTCAGAAAATCCAAAGTCAGCAAAGGTCGCCTCACGGCTTTGCAGCTTGAACCCAAAGACATTGAGTGCATCGTTGGAGCGGATCGCAGAAAGGGTCAGATCTACTCTACCATAGTTCTTGGCCTCGACCGCTTCAGCTTCGAGCTTTTTCATCCGGGCATTGAACTTTGCAATTTTCAACTCAAGGTTGTCAGATTTCAACATTTTAATCGCCTGATTCAGGCTAAGGTGCTTTACTTCTGCAAACAACGGCAGGGACAAACACAGGACAAGCAGTGTTTTCTTCATCGATCCGACTCCTTCAATAATCTACTATTATAGCAAAAGATACCCAGATAGGCGAATATTGTTTTAATTTTGTCGTGATTATAACTAATATAACTTGAATTAATGTTTAAGAGGGAAGTGATTGCCTCCCCAAAAGGAGGCAAAAGCAGTTAGAGTGTAGCGTGCGAAACGCTGATACAGGCATCGAGTGCGGAGAGCTCCTCGATCACCTTTTTGGATACCTGGCCATCGACACGTACAACGGCAAGTGCCTGCTGCTTCTTGTCACGTCCAAGTCTGAAGTCGGAGATATTCAGGCCGTTGTTGGCAAGGATGTGTCCCACATCACCGATGACACCCGGAGTGTCCGTGTTTCTAAAGAAGATCATCGTGCCTTTGGGCTCTACATCGAGGATATACTCATCGATCTCGATAATACGCTGTACCGTATCGTCAAAGACGGTTCCTGCAATGGCAATGGTGCTGTCAGCAGTAGTCAGCTTGATAGCTACCTTGTTGGTAAATCCGCTGGTGTTGGGCAGTTTGTCGTTGGAGAGTTCGATACCGCGCTCTTTGGCGACGAACTCCGCATTGACGTAGTTTACCTGGTCTGCGAGAGACTCGGTGAGTACACCGACAGTGGCGAATGTCTGCATGGAGGCAAGATACTCGGCAATAGGACCTTTGGCAGTCACTTTAATGGACTTGACTGCAGACTTCGTCACCTGTGCACTGAGGTGACCCATCTTCTGGATCAGCTCGAGGTAAGGGCGTACGAAATCAGGCAGCTCGTTCTCTTTGATCGGCAGGTTGAGTGCGTTGGGGTAGGAAATCCCTTTTGCCGCAGCGATCGCATTCTCCGCCGCCTGTGTAGCGATGTTGCGCTGAGACTCGAGTGTGTTGGCACCAAGATGCGGTGTTACCGTAACATTGTTCAGATCCAGCAGCGGATGGTCAGTCGCAGGCTCTTTGTTGAATACGTCGATACCTGCCATCGCGATCTTACCTGATTTCAGTCCCTCAAGCAGCGCCTCTTCGTTATAGAGTCCGCCACGTGCACAGTTGATGAGGATGACGCCATCTTTCATCTTGGCGATCTCCTCTTTACCGATCATTCCGATGGTCTCTTCGGTCTTTGGCGTGTGAATGGTGATGATGTCACAGGCAAGAATGTCGTCAAAGTTCTTTGTATAGGCGATGTCAAGGTCGGTCGCCTTGCTTGGGTCGATGTAGGGGTCGTACGCAACGACATCCATCTCGAACGCCTTGGCACGCTTTCCGACACGTGAACCGATGTTACCAAAACCGATGATACCGAGCTTCTTATCCTTCAGCTCCGTACCGTACCAGTCCTGACGTCTCCAGACACGGTCGAGCTTGAGGTTGTTGTGCGCGTAAGGGAACTGGCGGACACATGAGAGCATGTGCGCCATGGTCAGCTCCACTGCGGCAATGGTGTTCGCCGTCGGTACGTTCATGACAACGATACCCTGCTTACTGGCACCCGGAATATCGACATTGTCCACCCCGACACCCGCACGCACGATCGCAGTCATCTTCTGCGCTGCAGCGAGGAATTTCGCATCGACATCGGTAGATGAACGCGTGATGGCTACATCCGCCTTTGGGATGATCTCTTCGACAAGTTTGTCTTTGGGTTCATCTGCAGCGTTTATCAGTTCGATCTCGGGATCGCTTGCAAGAATATCCAGTCCGCTTTGATGTATATGGTCACAAACGACAATGGTTTTTTTTGACATCGTATACCTTTTATAGTTTATTTAGAAAGTGTACCCGGACCGCAACGGGGTCCGTATAGGAGGTGTGTACACACGGCTCTGCGCCGCGTGGTGAAGTCTTACTTTTTAAGAATATCGCCAAACGCGTCGCCAAGCGTCATGCTGTCGTCCTGGTCGAGGTTGAGTTTCTCCATCGCCTCACGCTCTTCCTGACGCTCGAGTCTCTTGACGGAGACTCTGATTCTGTCAGAATCAGGGTCGATAAAGCTGATAACACCTTTGATCTCCTGACCCTTTTCGATCTCGTCGAACTTGAGCGGGTGCAGGTCTTCGGTACGGATAAGCGCATCGACATTGTCGTCTAGCGCGATGAATACACCGAAGTCCTTCTTGTCTTTTACCGTACCGGTTACAATCGAACCGTTCTTGTGCTCCTGTGCAAATGCCGCAACCGGAGAGTCCTCAAGTGCTTTTTTGCTCAGAGAGATCTTGCCGGCATCTCTGTCGATCTTGATAATCTTCACTTCCACTTCGTCACCGACATTAAGTTCGGACTTGGCATTTTTGGACTTGTCCCACGAAACTTCCTGGTTGTGCAGCAGTCCTTCAACCGGTCCGACTTTTACAAACGCACCGAAGTCGGTGATGGATGTAACAGTACCTTTAACGATATCACCCACTCTGTGCTCGGCAGTGAACGCATCCATAGGTTTTGGAAGCAAGTTCTTGAGGCTGACTCTAAGTCTTCTTCCCTCTTTGTCGATTTCGATCACTTCAACGTTGATCTCTTCACCATTTTCAAGATAGTCTTTTGGATGCTTGACATTCTT
>JALWLU010000021.1 GCA_026996325.1 Sulfurovum sp. | reverse complement strand
AGGTCTACACGAAAAAATCAAAAGGGGCACAAGAGGCACACGAGGCTATCCGCCCTACTATGCTGCAGTTCACTCCCGAAGTAGCAGTCAAATACCTCAAACCCGATGAGATAAAACTCTACCGTCTTATCTATGAGCGTTTTATGGCATGTCAGATGGAAGACGCGACTTTTGAACAACAAAGCATCATCTTCAGAGGCAACGAGAATGAGTACCGTGCAAGCGGTAGAAAACTCATCTTTGATGGTTTTTATGCCGTAACGGGTACGGAAGATAAAGACAAACTCCTTCCAACGCTCAAAGAGGGTGATAAAGCTGAAATCCAAAGCGTCAAAGCTGAACAGCACTTCACAGAGCCGCCGTCACGCTACTCAGAAGCAAGTCTCATCAAAAAGCTTGAAGCCGAAGGAGTTGGGCGTCCATCG
Organism: Sulfurovum sp.; assembly: GCA_026996325.1. Taxonomy (GTDB): domain Bacteria; phylum Campylobacterota; class Campylobacteria; order Campylobacterales; family Sulfurovaceae; genus Sulfurovum. Next base: position 1,200 of record JALWLU010000021.1, on the reverse strand, counting down.
ACCTATGCACCAACCATCGCGACACTTTCCAACCGTACCTATGTGACGATCGAGAAGAAGCAGATTATCCCCACAGAGGTTGCCTTTACGGTTACAGAGATTCTTGAGAAGCATTTTCCAAACATTGTCGATATCAACTTCACGGCAGAGATGGAAGAGAAACTCGATGAGATAGCCGAAGGGCATGAAGATTGGCAAAAACTGCTTATAGATTTCTATGAGAGCTTTATGAAGCAGATAGAAGAGGGAAAAGAGAAAATAGTCTCGCTCAAAATCGCCAAACCACTTGGAAGAAACTGTCCTAAATGTGGCAGTGAGTTGCTCCTTAGAAGTGGTCGTTTCGGTCAGTTCATCGCCTGCAGCGGTTTTCCTAATTGTAAGTACACAGAGCAGTGTGACGAAGAGGGAAATCCTGTCGAGAAAAAAGAGCAAACAAGCGATGATAAATGTGAGAAGTGCGGCAGCGATATGATAGTCAAAAATGGCCGTAATGGACAGTTCTTGGCATGTTCGAACTATCCAGAGTGTAAAAATACAAAAAGCATCAATGTCGAAGAAAAAGTCAGTGAAACACCATGTCCAGATTGTGGCGGCAAGATCAGTCTGAAAAACTCACGCAGAGGGCCATTTTGGGGATGTGAGAACTATCCTGATTGTAAGTTCATCTCCAAGTTCGAACCGACGACCATCAAGTGTAAAGAAAAAGGCTGCAGCGGTGTACTTGCACCAAGAACCTACAGAAACAAAGAGGTGTATGAATGTGTTAAGTGTAAAGCACGTACACCGCGCCAAGAGATCGACGAGCAGAAATAGCCATGAAGATAGGTGTTCTCTCAGATACGCACTCTAAGGTCAAAAAAGCAAAGATTACACTTGATTTTTTAATCAATGAGGGTGCCGAATTTATCATTCATGCGGGAGATATCGTAGAACCTGAAATACTGGAACTTCTTGCAAATTGTGGCAAAAAGTACATCGCAGTATATGGTAATAACGATGCCCATCTCACGCAGTATCATAATCACTACAACCTTGTTCAAGAGCCATACTATTTTAAACTAGCCGAGACAAAGTTCAAACTGATGCATCTTCCTTTTTATATAAGCAATGATGCAGAGGTCGTTATATTTGGACATACCCATGCTTTTGAGGTAGAGTTTAAAGGTGGGACGCTCTATTTGAATCCAGGTGAGGTCTGTG
>JALWLU010000020.1 GCA_026996325.1 Sulfurovum sp. | reverse complement strand
GAGTGTCGAGAGGCGTTTGTCATCCATACGCAGCAGGTGTTCGCGGTTGAGATAGCGCAGCGTTTCCATATCGAAAGGCTCGCTTTTTGGGGTGAGTGCCTCGAGCTCGAACCACTCTATGGCTTCAGGCAGTGTGAAGACGGGCTTTGGCGCATTTGGGTTTCTGGCAAGCAGCAGATAGTTGATGATCGCATCGGGGATGTACCCCTCTTCAAAAAGACTTTTCAGCGTTGGAACATCAGTTTCGTCTTTGGGCGGTAAGAATGGGGGCAGGTGTGCGTAGCGCGTCTGGATGGTACAGCCAAGCTGTTGTTTGATGTATTCTTGAACCGGTGTATGTGCAAGCAGGTTTTCCGGACGTATTACAAGGCCGATGTCATTGAGCATATCTTCCGCGGCAGAGGCGAAGTCACATCCCGGTGTCGCATTGGCATGGAGAATGACCGTTTCACCCGCAGCATCAGGCTCGGCGCTTATCGTTCCCCGGTAAAGGTCATGAAAGGTGACGGCACTATTCGGTGCCTTCAGGCGAATGACGAAAGGGGTGCCGTCCTCTTTGAGCTTTGTGTAGGTCTTTCCTGTAACCTGGGCGCAGTCTGCCCGGCAAGGGGTCTCTTCAGTCTCCTTGCGTGTGGTTGCTATGCAGGTGCAGAGGTATGCTTTCTTCTCTTTTAAAAGTTGCAGTGCAAGTGTCAGATGGATATTGGCGTGTTCGCTCAGGTGAAAGCGCTGGTCGTGCGTGATGGAGAACTTTTCGAGAATCTGCATGATCTCGGTATCTTTTCCCTCGATGACATGCTCTTTGTCCGCATCATCGATGCGTATGAGAAAAGGCTCTTTTTTCTGTCTGGCGACAACAAAGCTTACAATCGCGGCACGCAGCTCATCTATGGTCAGGTCATGGGTAGGTGAGGGGGCGAATCTAAGCATCCATATGACTCCGTAAGCGTTCTTTGAAATGATATTATAGTGGGTTTGGGTTAACACGCATTTAAACACGATATTTAACTCTATTTCGATAAAATACGCTACTTTATTACCCAAAGGCTGCAACATATGAGTGAGACCAAAGATTTTCTGCGTACCATTGTCGAAGAGGACCTCAAAGCGGGCAAATACGAGCAGGTACACACACGTTTTCCGCCCGAACCCAACGGCTTTCCGCATATCGGGCATGCCAAGTCGATCGTACTCAACTTCGGGATCGCAAGAGACTATGACGGCATCTGCAACCTCAGAATGGACGATACCGACCCGACAAAAGAGGATATGAAGTATGTCGAAGCACTCAAAGATGCGGTCAAGTGGCTGGGGTTCGACTGGGGAGAGAAGGTCTACTTTACCTCCGACTACTTTGGCAAACTCTACGACTACGCCGTTGAACTGATCAAGATGGAGAAGGCGTATGTCGACAGCCTCAACGAAGAGGAGATACGCGAGTACCGCGGTACGGTCACCGAGCCTGGACGACGCAGCATGTATGCCCAGCGTAGTGTGGAGGAGAACCTCGACCTCTTTGAACGTATGAAAAACGGTGAGTTCGAAGAGGGAGCGCATGTGCTGCGTGCGAAGATAGACATGAGCTCACCCAATATGAAAATGCGCGATCCACTGCTTTACCGTATCCGTCACG
>JALWLU010000019.1 GCA_026996325.1 Sulfurovum sp. | reverse complement strand
CACTGGGTAGTGCTCAGCGGCAGCGCGACGGTGACGGTAGGAGAGAAGAGCTATATCGTCAATCCGAACGAATCGACCTACATTAAAGCAGGAGAAGTACACCGTCTGGAGAACCAAGGCAGGCTGCCGCTTGTGATCATCGAGGTGCAGGTTGGTGAATATACTGGTGAGGACGACATTGTGAGGCTTGAAGATGACTATAAAAGGATATTTGAATGAGCAGAAAAGTTGCATTGATTACCGGAGTGACAGGACAGGATGGTGCGTATCTGAGTGAATTTCTTTTAAAAAAAGGATATGTTGTACACGGTATCAAGCGCCGAAGTTCACTTTTCAATACCGACAGGATAGACCACCTCTATCAAGACCCTCATGTGGATAACAGAAATTTCATTCTCCACTACGGTGATATGACCGACAGTATGAACTTAACGCGTATCATTCAAGAGACACAGCCTGATGAGATCTACAACCTTGCGGCAATGAGTCATGTGGCGGTCAGTTTCGAAGAGCCTGAGTATGTTGCCAATGCAGACGGTACAGGCACGCTGCGCATCCTTGAAGCGGTGCGTCTTTTGGGTATGGAGAAGAAGACAAGGATCTATCAGGCATCCACATCGGAGCTTTACGGCAAGGTGCAGGAGGTACCGCAAGATGAAAACACTCCCTTTTATCCACGCAGCCCTTATGCGGTGGCGAAGATGTATGCGTACTGGATTACGGTGAACTATAGGGAGGCATACGGTATGTTTGCCTGTAACGGTATCCTTTTCAACCATGAAAGCCCGGTAAGAGGAGAGACTTTTGTTACCAGGAAGATCACACGTGCGGCAAGCAAAATCGCATTGGGTTTACAGGAGAAGCTTTATCTTGGCAATCTCGATGCCAAACGGGACTGGGGACATGCCAAAGACTATGTACGCATGATGTGGATGATCTTACAGGCGAATGAGCCGGAAGACTGGGTCATTGCAACGGGCAAAACCACATCTGTCAGAGACTTTGTGAAAATGGCGTTTGGGTATCTTGGTATCGTTTTAAAGTTCCGTGGAGAAGGTGTTGACGAGGTTGGTATTGTAGCATCAGTCGATGCAGACAAGGTAAAACCTCTCATTCAAAATTCAAAATTCAAAATTCAAAATTTAGTTGGAAAGGTTATTGTCGCTGTCGATCCAAGATACTTCCGACCTACAGAAGTAGATATGCTGATAGGCGATGCGACTAAAGCGAAAGAGAAACTTGGATGGGTTCCTGAATATACACTTGAGGAGCTTGTCGCCGAGATGATGCAAAGCGATTTGAAGCTTATGAAAAGAGACGAATATCTTCAAGTCGGCGGCTATACGGTTATGAACTATTTTGAGTAGCGATATAGATGAAAAAACAGAGTAAAATATATGTGGCGGGACATAACGGGCTGGTGGGCAGTGCTATTGTCAGAGCGTTGCGTTTCAAGGGCTATGACAATATTGTCACAAGAAGCCATGCACAGCTTGATTTGACAGATCAACAGGCAGTTACCGACTTTTTCGCCTCAGAAAAACCGGAGTACGTTTTTCTTGCCGCAGCGAAGGTAGGGGGTATTGTGGCAAACAATACCTATAGAGCCGACTTTATCTACGAAAATCTACAAAT
>JALWLU010000018.1 GCA_026996325.1 Sulfurovum sp. | reverse complement strand
CAGAAAGGCAAAGCGTGACTCGTTCTTGTAAATCTTGAAGAGCTGGCGGATCATATTCTTTCGGTGGAAATCCTCAAAGTGTGCCCGTCTTCGTTCAGACATCGAGCGGCTCTCTTTTTCCTCCTGACACTCCGAAAGGCTTTCACACCGCTCAACCACCAGAAACCTGTAGGCTGCCAGTTCATAGTAGAAAAGATCACTGGTCTTTATCTTGTCGTAGGCAGAAAAACGAATGATCTGCCGTAAAGCATCAAGCGGTAAGATGAGTCCGTGCCACACCAGAGTCGTGTAGAACTTCACGACATAGCTGACGTTTTTGATCTTGTTGTGCTCCAGGAGCGTTTCGAAGTGTTCGGCAAGTTCGGGGGTAATATAGCGTTCTCTGAAACGTGCCACCTCCTTTATAATGCGCGCGTGCTCCTTGGGAGGTTCGTTGACCAGCAGTTCCCATTCACGCGCCAGTACATCGGTACGGTGTACCATCTTCAAGAATGCCGCATCATCGGCCTTGATCTCACTTAGCTCCTCGGGCGTAAGCTCGTTCAGCTGTTCGAGGACGTCTTTGAAGAGTGCAAAATTTGTATCGTAGTTGACCAGCTGCCGTTCTTCTTCACTCATCACACCCTCGCCGGTATGAATGAGCCCAAGACCGTACTGCTGTGCAAGCTGCTGATAGCGCAGAATGACGATGATCTTCAGCAGGTTGCTCTTGTAGATGCTCTCATCAGCCTTTAGCATTTCGTAGATGGAGAGGTAGTACTTCAGCGCCTCGTGAACGAAACGGTAGATGTCTTCGGAGTTGAAGTAGCTTCTGTGGTTGGCAAGACCGTAATGGATGAACGCGCTCTGCATCAAAAAGAGAATCTTGAGTGTCGGATAGCTCTGTTTGGCCGCGACCTCCTCTATCTCCTTTGCGATGGCAAGCGACTCCTCTACATAGGCCTGTCTTGAAATTTCATGCTGGTGCAGCAGTGTCTCAAGCGTTTCGCTCTTTGCGACATACTCCCTGTAAGTCTCGTACGCCTTCTCATCCAGACGCCTGAGAACGCTTGCAACGAAAGTATAGCCGTGACGGTATCCTACCTCAAAACGCGCCTGTTCGGTATCGACCTGCAGCCGCTCGAACTGCATCTCAAGATTTTTCATCGTATCGGAGAGCAGGTTCCACTGCACGGCAATCTTTTCGCTGCGTCCCACCCCTTTTGCCTGCACATTGTAACTGTTGCGATGCTCCATCCCCGCCCAGAGGTTCTCAAAAGAGGTGTGCAGTTGAAGCTCCACGTTGAAGAGCGTTCTGAAACGCTTTAAGACTTCACTGTCATCCATTGCAGGGTCATAAGTTTCAACAGATAGGTCACTGGAGGCTGCCGCATCGGTAACCGATTCATCGAAACGCGGATAGAAAACAGTGTGATCACAGTGCAGTCCGCGGTAGCCGCTTTCTCTCTTGACACTGTAAAAACCGTAGAGCAGATGGTCGTCGGTGCGGTGATCGTACTCGAAAAAGCTGTAGAGTGCCCTGGCGACCCATTCACGCTCATAGGGACTCGAGCAGACGAACTGCATCCCTATAAGATCGTGCAGCGCACCCCCTTTGAGAAAGACTCCCATCGGATCGTCCAGTACCGATATATCGCGTAGTCCCAGTTTGACAAGCTTTTTGATGACACTGTCGGTGTACTTGTAGCGTACCTTTATCGTCGTCACTCCCGAAGCCTGCAATACGGCGATCTCCTTGTTTCCTTTAGGAAGGGAAGCGAGCCTCTCGAAGTAGCCAGTAAGTGCATTGGCAAAACGCGGCAGCAGACCGTTTGGTTCAACGGTAGTGGTATTCTCAAAACTCTTGGATAGTGAGGTTTCACCCGATGGCGACAAAGGTGCACCCAACCCGTAAGGGCGGCCTGCCTCCACAGCTTCACTTCGCTCCGACTGTTTCGGTTCCAAAGCTATGAAAGAGAAGCAGTTCTCTTTCATTAAACGCTTCTCACATTTGCACCTGCCAGAGCTATCGAGTGAAACCGGTGCTCTCTCAGAAGTTTCATTCGTCGTATTGACACCGACAAGATGGTAATAACTTGCCATACACGCCATCATCTTTTCAACGAAGCGATCGGACTCCCCTTCACTCAGCTTTTTGTGCGCCCCTTGCTCCGCCATACGCTGGCGGATCTCATCCTCAAGATCGTCAAGCGGTTTGAAGCGTGCGGGTGGCGTGAAGTTGAAAATATCGATGTAGGAGTACATGTGTGTCCTGAAAATGTAGATATTGTGTGACATTATACCTTTTGCTTTCTGTACTTTTATGATAGAATAGATCGATATCTTTTAAACGCCATTCAGGGTTTCATTCGATAGCTCTGGCAGTCGCAAACGGCAAGCCGCCCTACGGGTTGAGTGCTCCTTTGTCGCCATCGAATGAAACCTTCACAGTTAGATTTTGTTCAGATGTATTAAGTAAGAGTCTAAATAAGGGGTACCATGCAGCATCAGAGTATCTACGTTGCCTCCATCGAGCCGCGCTCGGGAAGCCTGCTTGTCTCCATCGGGATTATGGAGATGCTCAAAGGCCACTATGAGAAGGTCGCCTTTTTCCGTCCCATCATTGCCGATGGCTGTAAGGAGGATGAGAGCGTCACCTTTATGATCGAGCACTTCGACCTGAAGATTGCCTACGATGCGTGTGTCGGTTTTGAAGCGGGAAAATATGTCGAAGCCTTTGCCCAAAACAGGCAGGAGGAGCTTTTGGAAGCCCTCATCGGAAAGGTCAGCGCCCTTCACGAAGGGTACGACTTCGTACTTATTGAGGGCTATCCCCGAGATGCATTTTCACACCTGTTCGATTTTGACATCAATCTTGCCATCGCAAGGAATCTGGGTACAGCCTACGTCCCCGTACTCAATGCCCATGAGAAGACAACAGAGCAGATCCTGCAGGAGCTTCAGATCACCGATGAGATCATCCGGCAGGAGGGGTGCTACCACCTTGTGTCGTTCGTCAACCGCTGCAACCCCGATACGATCGACCAACTCAAAGAGAAGTTCCAAAAAGAGAAGCCTGATCTCAATGCCTTCTTCATTCCCGAACATCCGCAGCTTAACAGACCCACCCTCAGTGAAATCGAAGAGCACCTCGATACAAAACTGCTTATTGGTGATACTACGGACCTGCAGCGCATTGTCCACGGCTACAAAATTGCCGCCATGGGGGCAGAGAACTACCTTACCCACATCAATAACCACGACCTTGTCATAGTCCCCGGTGACCGCAGCGAGATTATCATGCTCTCACTGCTCTCCTACTATGGCAAGAACCACCCCAACATCGCTGCCATCGTTCTCAGCGGCGGCATCGCACCCCACAGTGCCATTATGAAACTGATAGAGGATTTCGAAGAGCGTACCATTCCAATGATGCTTGTCGAAAGCGACAGTTACCGTACCGCACTTAAGCTGGAGCAGATCCCTCCCCGTATCGTTGCAAGCAGTACCCAGAAGATCACACTCGCCAAGGCACTCTTCGATGAAGCGGTGGACAAGGAGAAGCTGCGCACACTCTTCAAAGAGCAGCCTGAAGAGATACTGACGCCCACGATGTTCCTCTACCGCCTTGTCGAAAAGGCACGCAGTGACAAGCAGCGCATTGTGCTTCCCGAAAGCGATGACGATCGCATCCTGCGTGCAGCCGAGATCATCACCCACCGTAGCATTGCCGACATTATCCTGCTTGGGGATGAAGAGAAGATAGTGCGCCGCTGCAAGGCGCTTGGTATCGATCTTAATGGCGTGCAGATCACCGACCCCAACGATGCGAAGATGCAGGAGTCCTTCGCACAGCACTTCTATGAGATGCGAAAGAAGAAGGGACTGACGCTAGGCGCTGCCAGAGATGCTATGACGCATCTAAGCTACTTTGCGACAATGATGGTCTATGAGGGAATGGCTGACGGGATGGTCTCGGGTGCGACACACACTACTGCAGATACCATCCGTCCTGCACTCCAGATCATCAAAACGATACCCGGAGTGAAGATCGTCTCCTCTGTCTTTTTCATGTGTCTGGAGACCCGTGTACTGGTCTATGGAGACTGTGCGGTCAACCTCGATCCCACTGCCGAAGAGCTGGCACAGATCGCCATCTCCTCTGCAGATACGGCACAGCAGTTCGGCATAGAACCAAAAGTCGCGATGCTCTCCTACTCCACAGGCAGCTCCGGACACGGACCCGATGTCGAAAAGGTGCGTAAAGCAACACAGCTCGTACAGCAGATGCGCCCTGAGCTGCTCATCGAAGGGCCCATTCAGTACGACGCAGCCATCGATGAGGAGGTAGCGAAGAAGAAACTGCCTGGCAGCAAAGTGGCCGGACACGCTACGGTATTCATCTTCCCCGACCTCAACACCGGCAACAACACCTACAAGGCTGTCCAGCGTGCCACGGGTGCACTGGCCATTGGGCCTGTGCTGCAGGGGCTGAAACTGCCGGTAAACGACCTTAGTCGCGGCTGCAGTGTGGAGGACATCGTCAACACTGTTGCCATCACTGCCATTCAGGCACACTCAAAGGTCAGAGTGTGAAGATACTCGTCATCAATGCCGGAAGCTCTTCTCTGAAGTGCCAGTACTTTGTTTCGCAAGAGAGTGTTGCTTCACTGCTCATTGAACGCATTGGAGAGTCTCGGAGTAAAGCGACACTGCATTACGGCACTACAACACAAAAAGTCTCAAGAGAGCTTGCCCACCATCATGAAGCACTCGCGCTGCTGGTCGAACTTTTCAAGACAGAACATATCATTGAAGATTTCAATACCATCGATGCCATCGGTCACCGTGTGGTACACGGCGGTGAACACTTCTCCAAGCCGGTAATGATCACTCCCGAAGTGATTGCAACGATAGAACGTGTTATCCCTCTTGCACCGCTGCACAACCCCTCCAACCTTGAAGCGATACGGGCCTTTGCAACGCACTACCCTGCCATCCCCCAGATTGCGGTCTTCGATACCGCCTTTCACCAGAGCATGCCGCCACACGCTTACAGCTACGCCCTGCCTCTGGAGCTGAAGGAGAAGTATGCCGTACGGCGCTACGGCTTTCACGGCACCTCACACAGCTATGTCGCAAAAGAGGCGGCAACCATGATTGGCAGACCGCTTGAGACGCTAAGGCTGATCACCCTGCACCTTGGCAACGGTGCCAGCGCCGCTGCAGTTGCCTATGGCAGAAGCATCGATACCTCTATGGGAATGACACCGCTTGAGGGCTTGATGATGGGTACCCGCAGCGGCGATATTGACCCGGCTATCATCCCCTATCTCGTACGCAACGGATTTGAAGTCGAAGCAGTTGAAGAGATGCTAAATAAGGCCAGCGGTCTCAAGGGCATCTGCGGCACCAACGATATGCGGGATGTGATTGCACACGCAGAAAATGGTGATGAGAATGCCGAGCTTGCCCTTTCGATGTACACCTACCGCATCAAAAAGTACATCGGTGCTTATGCAGCTGCGATGGGTGGTGTCGATGTGATTGTCTTTACCGGAGGCATCGGAGAGCATGCATCAAAAGTGCGTAAAATGGTATGTGAGTCAATGGCGTGGATGGGAATGGAGCTGAATAGCAGTGTCAATGAGAAGGCTGTGGAGCATGGCGGTGTCATCTCAACGCCAACGAGCAGTGTTACACTGCTTGTGATTCCCACCAATGAAGAGCTTGAGATCGTGCGGCAGTGTGAGAGGGTTTTGGAAGAGGTATAAAGTTTGAAACCGGAAACTTAGCGCAGTGTATCCCCTTGTGGGACAGCCTCGCCAAACGTTATTCTGACAATCAACGTTAAACCGAAGCTAAAGCTTTCGGTTCCAAAACACCCAAGGAATAGAATACTTTCAACCCCGCTTTATGCTTTTCGTTAATCAGCGTTGGGGCGAAGATGCACCTAAAGTGCACTCCACCGTCCGGAACCTACACGCTTTGTCGGTGAGGAACGTGTCAAGACGCACGCTTTTGACCTGCTTGATCCCGAACATCTCAAAGCTTCTGTCGTTACCTTTCTCATCTTCTGGACAGCAGTTGTATGCTGGATTCTTTTCAACCCTCCCGGCGGCTTCATGGTCGTCGTACTGGCTACGGGGCTGAGTATCATCACCGCTTTCAGCCCTGTAAAGCCCTCGCTGCTCATCATTGTCTTCACCCTCTCGTTCCTCTTTGCCGCCGCTGCCTATGTAGGGGTACTGCCGCATCTTGACAACGGTGCCGGACTGGCACTCTTTTTATTCGTTTACGCACTCATCGGCTTCTACTTCCTGCCCGCTCAGGTCTCTATCTTCTTTCTGCTGGGACTGGTGACCATGAATATCGCCAACCAGATGTACTACGCCTTCGATATTTTCCTTCTGGTACTGACGATGTTCTACGCGTTTCTCTCTCTGCTGCTGCTTTTTTACTACCTGCCTTTTTCGACCAAACCAGAGCGCCTTTTTCTCATCCTGCAAAAGCGCTTTTTCAACCAATCACTCCAACTGACACGCTACCACTTCGCCATCATAAAAGACAAAGCGCATTTCTGGCAGAAGATCGCAGCACACTACAACGCTCGCTACCTGATGAACACCGTCGCCAAGATGAAGCTCTGGGCTGCACAGATAGACACCGCCTATTTCGACGACATAGAGAAGGAGGCGCTGCTCTCCTATGTACGCAACTGTGAGCGTTTCGCCACACTGCTGCTGATACATACCCGTACCATCGATCTACAGACAGAGAACCCGCTGCTGCAGTCCTACCTGCTCGAACGGCACAACTCCACCCTTGTCGCAGCGCTTGAGCGCCTTGCCGACAAACCCTTTCTGACATCAGCCTCCGACCTGAAAACTGCAACAGAGCGGTTTGAAAAAGAGCTTACAGACTTTTTTGCCAAAGAGTACCCGGAGCGCTATGAGAGAGAATCGGTGGTCTCCTTTTATGAGACCATATCGCTCTACCGGCACATCTGGCATACCTTTTTTGACCTGGAGGCAAAAATGGCACACCTCAACCTCACCTCACTTAAAGAGAGCAGATTTTGATGAAAAGATCCCTTCTACAGATACTCACCGCTGCCGCTGCCATACTCCTGTTTGGCGGCTGTGCCAAACTGGGGCCCGATTTCAGCGGCATAGAGAACCCGCCCGTTCCCCAAAAGTGGCAGAAGCACACAGCAGCCAAAAGTCCCGTAGTACGCTGGTGGCGTACCTTCAACGACCCTGTGCTCAACGCACTGGTCACAAAGGCGTATGCACAGAACCTTGACATCAAGAGTGCCGGGCTGCGTATCGCCCAGGCACGTGCGGCACTTGGCATTGCACAGGGGCTTGCCTTCCCCCAGTCACAGAAGATCAATGCAAAGGCAACCTCGACACGCACCGGCCTTGGTGATGTCGCCACCGCCGACGTGAGTTTCGATATGGGATGGGAGCTTGACTTGTGGGGCAAGTATGCCCGCGGTATTGAAGCGGGTGAAGCGGGGCTCTATGCGAGTGTCGCCAGCTACGACAACATCATGGTCTCCGTCATTGCCGAAGTGGCACGCAACTACATCA
>JALWLU010000017.1 GCA_026996325.1 Sulfurovum sp. | reverse complement strand
CAATAGAGGATTGGACAGTTAGAAAGGTGCGTGCAAAGCGTTACCGTGTGGAGTACATGCAGGGCAGATTCGACATCGTCGACCATCAGCTCAAACTCAATATCGGTACACTGAAGGCAAAAGCACGTTTTGAGGATGTCTCCATTCACTATAAAGAAGGTCTTCCCCCTGTATATGCCAAAGCATTGACATTACGATACAAGAAAGGGAATCTCTATTTCGATTTGGAAAAGCCGCATAGTGAAGAAAGAGATCTCTCCGGTACACACCTGGTCATAAAACATATTGTCGGAGTACAAAAGCCCGTACTGATTCTCGAACTTAAAATCAAAAGTGCCATTGATACTTTGGTGAAAAAGATACTCAAAGCGTATGGTATAACACTGCCGGTTTCACATACGGGAAAAGAGAATGCAATCGACATAACGATCAGGATTCCGCTTGGCAAACAGAAAAGAAAGCTGCTTGTATCTGTTGAGGTGAAGCTTGAGAAGGGAATTTTACAGGTTGACAAACTAAAGCTTCCCGTGACTGGCGGCTGGGTACTCTATAACAGCGGATCGGGCAGGGTGGTGCTTAAGGATGTGCAGATCAATGCAGAATGGTATAAAGGAAAAGTCGATGGCACGATCGATACCGTGCATCGCAAGGCGAACCTCGTTCTGGCTGTAGAGCGTTTCATTCTAGGTAAAGAGAAGTCACCCGACATCGAAATTGTAAAACGGAAAATACCGATGGTACTCTCATATGAGAAGCAGGTACGTATCACTTTTCCGACGCTAAAGATCTCTATGGCAAGGGGAGAGAAGGGTATGAAGATTCGTTTTTCCGACCTTTCGAAGATCCTTCCATTTCTGAAGAATAACGTGCTTGGCATCAATGGAGGAAAAATTGAGGTAACCGGTGACAAAAACGGAAGACTTTGGCATTTCAGAGGTAAAGTGCAAAAGAGTGTCTGTTTTTTCTATGACAGCAAAGATGTCTGCTATACGGCAATTCCGCTTGAGGGCACCTTCAATGCCGACACGAAGCAGGTCAATCTTTATGCCTTTGACAAACGGGTTCATATCGATACGGCCAAGGGGCATATTCATCTTACCAATATCAATATCGATCTGAAGCGTTTTATGGAGGAGCAGAAACATTTGGTGCGAAAGAGTAGTAGCAGTACCGGATTGAAAAAAACGTTTGTCATTATAGGTAAAAAGAGCCATCTTCGTTACGGAAAACGAAAACTGGTAACCGACAGTTATGATATCGAGGTCAAGCCAAACGGTAATATCAAAGCACTTGGTAGTAGCCAGGGGAATATCATCAAGCTGACAAAAAAAGGCAAGATACTCACCGTCGAGGTGCTCCGCGTCACAGACCGGGTGTTGCATCCGCTAATCGGTTTTACGGGCTTGAAACAGGGACGCTATTCGCTGAAACTTACCGGTGACCCAAACAAGCTGATGAAAGGGCGCATCATTATCGAAGGAGGTGTGCTCAGTGACTTCAAGGCATACAGTAATACATTGGCATTTATCAATACCCTGCCTGCACTTGCCACATTGAGCAAACCGGGTTTCTCGAACAAAGGTTTCAAAATCTCGGAGGGGGTGGTGGAATACCATCTGACACCTGAAAAACTGGTGCTAGACTCTGTCTACCTGAAA
>JALWLU010000016.1 GCA_026996325.1 Sulfurovum sp. | reverse complement strand
CCTTCAAACTCCATAGCAATTAATACATTCATTTCACTAGCATATTCAAGAGGTAATTCTTTCATAATTGGTGAAAGAAATCCATTCACTATCATACCTGTTGCTTCTTCTTCTTTTATTCATCTAGATTGAAGATAAAAAAGTTCTTCTTCAGATATTTTTCAAGCACTTGCCTCATGTCACACTATAGAATCAGAATTCATTACATTTATTTGTGGAACAGTATCACTTACAGATTTATTATCCAAAAGTAAAGCATCACAATCTATTTTAGACACAGCTCATGTTGCTCACTCCTTAATGTCTACTAAACCTCTATAAGTTGATATTCATCATCATTTAGATAATGATTTAGATAATATATTTGAAGATGTATTTTTTCAAATATGTATTACTTTTCAACCTATATCTTGATTTTGATTTTCATTTGCAAATGCAAGTCCAAGCATATCTGTTTTTGAGTTATCTCATTTTAAAACAGAACAAGGATAAAGCATTGTTACTCAAGATCACATATTTCATCATACCCATTCCATATATCAATTTTCTTCAACTATTGCTCTTTTTGTATTAAGGTTATAAGTATCAAGACTCCAATTTTCTACTGATGAATATCTAAAATTTGCATTTTTTCAAACATATATTTCAACTCACCCTGCATGAAGAGATACTTTATCATACTTTGGAGCTGAACATCATTCTATATAATGTGCATCTGCCTCATCTTCTATAATGATAATTGTATGTTCAAATTGACCACCTGCTTTTTTATTCATTCTAAAATATGATTGAAGTGGTTCACTTACTTTAACTCCTTTTGGAACATAAAGAAATGTTCAACCAGACCAAACAGCATAATGTAATGCCGCAAATTTATGATCTGTTAAAGGAATTGCTTTTGCAAAATGTTTTTTAACTAATTCAGGATATTTATTAACAGCAATACTTGTATCATCAAAAATAACTCATTGATCTGTTAATTCTTGCTTAAGACTATGATAGACAACCTCACTATCATATTGAGCTCAAACTCATGCTAAACTTTCTTTTTCAGCTTCAGGTATTCAAAGTCTATCAAAAGTATTTTTTATTTCTTCTGGTACATCATCCCATGATTCCTTAGCTCATGCTCCTTCCGGTTTTGCATAATAATAAATCTCATCTAAGTCCAACTTAGACAAATCTGGTCACCATTTTGGTAATTCTTTTTCTCTGAATATATTTAAAGCCTTTAATCTAAGCTCAAGCATCCAATCAGGTTCATTGTTAGCCAAACTAATTTGTCTAACAACTTCCTCATTTATTCATTTTATTATTTTATTACTATACTCAATATTAGAATCTGAAAAATTCCAAGTATCTGATACAGTCACTGATTGTTGTTTATTATTTGACATATTTTTTTATAAATCTTTAAATCAATTCTCACTAATTTCTTTTGCTAATTTACTATCACCTTCTTTAACTATATTACCATCTTTCATTACATAAACTTTATCTACATCTATAAATTCTAAAATTTTAAAATAGTGAGTAATTATAATTAATGTATTTTACTTAAAAGTTATACGATTGTCACGTGCTGATTATGAAGCAAAACTAAAAAAAGAAAAATTCTATTCTCAAGAGTTGCTTGCATCACATCGACTCTTTTTAAGAA
>JALWLU010000015.1 GCA_026996325.1 Sulfurovum sp. | reverse complement strand
TTATTTTATAAGATAATTGTATTCTAAAAGGAGAAACGGGAATGAAGAAACTTTTTGTTGGATTTATGGTCGTGGCTGCAACATCGCTGTTTGGTATGAGCATAAGCAAGCTCAATACAGCATCCAAAGAGGAGCTGATGCAGATCAAGGGCATTGGCGAGAAGAAGGCTGAAGCGATCATCAAAGAGCGCCGTAAGGGAAAGTTCAAGTCCTATAACGATCTGCAGCGGGTGGAGGGTATCGGCGAAGCGACCGCGAAGAATATAAAGAACGATGTGAAGGTGAAGGCCCCCGAAAAAGCTGAAGGCAAAAAGAAGAAAGCCAAAAAGCCTGCCTCCAAACCGAAAAAAGAAAAAAAGAAGACAAAAGAGAGATCCTCCAAAAAGAAGTCCAAAAAATAGTGCGCTTCAAACCTGCGCCCCGGCGGGGCGTTTTACATCCGCTTAACGACAATTTCGCTACAATTCCATACTTTAACACCAAGGCAATACAATGGCTGTAGTAACACGTTTTGCCCCTTCTCCGACGGGCTATCTGCATATTGGCGGGCTTAGAACCGCACTCTTCTCCTGGCTTTGGGCCAGACACAATGACGGCAAATTTCTGCTGCGTATTGAAGATACCGACAGGGCACGAAATTCCGAAGAGGCGCTTGAAGCGATCATCAAAGCCTTTGACTGGGTAGGAATGAACTACGACGGTGACGTGGTCTACCAGTCCAAGCGTTTCGATCTGTATAAAAAGTATATTGACCAGCTGCTTGAAGAGGGTAAGGCATACAGGTGCTATATGAGCAAAGAGGAGCTCGATTCACTGCGTGAAGAGCAGATGGCAAGAGGGGAGCGTCCACGCTATGACGGCCGCTATCGTGACTTTGAGGGTGCACCGCCCGAAGGTGTCGAACCAGTTATCCGTATCAAGGCACCAAGAGAGGGGACGATCACTTTCATCGACGGTGTCAAAGGGGAGATCAATATCGCAGCTGATGAGGTAGACGACTTCATCATTGCACGAAGCGACGGGAGTCCGACATACAACTTTGTCGTTGCCATCGACGATGCGCTGATGGGACTGACCGATGTCATACGCGGTGACGACCACCTCTACAACACGCCCAAGCAGATCGTGGTCTACAATGCGCTTGGCTTCAAGCTGCCGAAGTTCTACCATGTTGCGATGATCAACAACGAGCAGGGCAAGAAGCTCAGCAAACGTGACGGGGCGACTGATGTGATGGAGTACAAGGCGATGGGGTACCTGCCCGAAGCGCTGCTTAATTTCCTGGTGCGCCTCGGGTGGAGCCATGGAGATCAGGAGATCTTTTCGCTTGAGGAGATGATCGCGCTCTTTGACCCCAAAGATATTAACAAGTCCGCATCTAGCTACAGTCCCGACAAACTGCTCTGGCTCAATGCACACTACATCAAAAACACGCCCAATGCGAAACTGGCTGAACTGCTCAGGGAGTTTGGCGTTAATATTGCAGACCATGACCGTCTGGAGATGCTGCTTGATGCCACCAAAGAGCGCGGTAAGACGCTTGTGGAGCTGGCAGAGCAGATCAATCTTATCTTGAATGCGCCGACAGAGTACGATGCAAAGGCAGTAAAGAAGGCATTCAAAGGGGAGGCAAAAGAGATCCTTGTCGACTTCACTGCGATGCTGCAAACCTGGGAGAAGCCCCTGCAC
>JALWLU010000014.1 GCA_026996325.1 Sulfurovum sp. | reverse complement strand
ATATTTTAGCCAAAGTGCGCTGTGGTACGGGTTAGTCAGACAGAATGGCATAGTGAACTCATATTTACTAATATTTTTGTGTTATAATGAAGCATAAGATCGATAAAGGAGATTTCCCATGTCCAAACAGCATTGTGAAGAGCAGGGAACATTTATGCACAGAGACAGCAATACTCTGTTCGATGCCGAAGAGAAACGCCGAATATTTGCCGAGTTGAATGAAAAACGGCTTAAAGAGCAGAAGAGAACCGAGCGTTTCAAAAAGATATTTTTACGAAAGCGTATCTATCATATTGAAGGGAAGGATTTCTATAAACTTTCGGACGGGAAACGTGTCTACTATGTAGAAAAAGAGAAGATAGGCAAGATTTTGAAGGGGCCGCAGCAAATGACACTCCATACATTTCGCTATGCCTCCGGAGGAAAGCGTACAGGGTTGGCAAAGTGGGACCCGGTCTCAGGGCAGATTATGCTTTCTGAAAGTGCACTCCGTATCTATTTCAAGCCGTTTAGGTTGGAAAAAGAGAGGTAGTGCCAAAAGTCTCATGGTTAGAGGAGTCAATCCTCTTTCCGTTCAGCTACACCCATGTAGTGGTCATAGTTGGCGGCATAGTCTTCAAGATTCTCTTCGAGCATGGAAGCGTACTGCCCTACGAAATAGTAAAGAAGCTCTCTTTTTTTTGCAAGCATCTCCTCTCCGCTCTGAAATCCGGCAGCACTGATCCATGCATTGAAGCGTGCTGCTGCGAACATAAGTGAGTTGCTTACCAGTCCGGGCTGTACCTGTTGATTGATGTGGCCGTTTGCCAGAGCGATATGTGCATCGGCTCTTTCAAAAAATTTTTCATCAAGCTGTTTTTCCTGTGTGTGCAGTGTTTCAGACATGGGGTTTGTTATCCTTTTTTGCACTATTGTACATTAAGGGAAGTATGATTCAGTTGTGATAGGCTAAAATGCTTTCGGGTACAGCAAACAATGACACAAGGGATAGCATTATGATACGTATGGGGCTTGTATGGTCTGTTGTCTATGCGGGTATTCTCTACGGGGGATGGTTTTCGTCTGATAAGAAGGTGACAGAGCGTGTGCATCCGCCGATGGATATTGGGTATGAGAAGAGCGAAGCATTTGCCAAGGTCAACGAGATACGCGAAGCTCTGGGGATGAACACACTTGACAGCAGCGAAGTGCTGGCAAAAGCGGCACAGGCACATGCGGACTACCTGGTGCGCAACCACGCTTCTGCTCACAGTGAAACGGAAGGCTTTCCCGGGTTTACCGGTAAAAGTCCGGCAGAAAGGGCAATACACGCAGGCTACTTCTCACGTATGGTACTTGAAAACCTCTCAACAAAGAACTATGATGCAGAGAGTTCAGTCACGGGACTTTTTGCTGCTATTTACCACCGGTTTGCTTTTTTGGATGTGGGGATCGATGAGATGGGTATCGGGGTGGCACAGGAGAGATCCGATACAAAAAACAGCGCTTTTGTCTATGATATGGGCAACTCACAGTTGAACCGTCTGTGCCGTATGAAGGTTTTCAGCGGATCGGGGAAGTATGTCAACGGAGTATGCAGCAATCCAAAACACCCTTTGCCCTACAGACGTTTTCTGAAAGCAAAAAAAGAGATCAAATGGCTCAACCCCAAGGTGGTATTTTACCCGTATGACGGGCAGGAGAATGTTCCGCCGGTATTTTACGAGGAGGTTC
>JALWLU010000013.1 GCA_026996325.1 Sulfurovum sp. | reverse complement strand
CACCTTATGAAGTGTTCTATGGCTTGAAAAGAGCGGGATAAACGCTCTTTTTAGAGGTTATTGGAATTTAGAATTGCGTTTCGTATTTAAATTTTGGAAAGGGGGAAGCGATGTTACCCTTGCGGCTGCATGGAACAGGTTTTACTAGAATAACCGATATAGATGGTTTCACTCGATAGCTCTGGCAGTCGCAAACGGCAGAGCCGCCCTACGGGTTGAGTGCTCCTTTGTCGCCATCGAGCGAAACCATAGAGCTATTCTTAAAAACAACTCAATAATGTGAGATACTCTCCAACACTTCGAAATAGGTAGGAAATGTCTTTGCCGTACACTCAGGCTCGTTGATGGTCACCGAAACCGGGTCGAGTGCAAGCAGCGAAAAACACATCGCCATACGATGGTCATCGTAGGTATCGATGGCAGCGTGCTTCAGCTGTGGGGGCGGTGTGACGGAAAGGTAGTCCTCCCCCTCTTCTACCGTAGCCCCTACCTTTCGTAGCTCCGTCGCCATGGCGCTCAAGCGGTCGGTCTCCTTGACACGCCAGTTATAGATATTGCGAAGCACTGTCGTACCATCGGCAAAGAGCGCGGTTGTTGCAATGGTCATCGCCGCATCGGGAATATGGTTGAAGTCCATATCGACTGCATGCAGCTCTCCACGCTCGACAGCGACATACTCGTCCCCCCACTCCACTTTCGCACCCATCTTCTCGAGCACGTCTGCGAAAGCGACATCACCCTGAACCGATTTTTTACCTATTCCCGTCACCTTCACACTGCCACCCTTGATGGCTGCAGCTGCCAGGAAGTAGGAGGCAGAAGAAGCATCTCCTTCCACCATAAAGCGCTCTACTGCACGGTAGCGCTGCCCTGCTTTCACATGGAAGCGTTCATAATTCTCGTTTTCTACCTCTACACCGAAAGTGTGCATAATATCAAGCGTAATATCGATGTAGGGTTTGGAGACCAGCTCGCCGACAATGGAAATGGTCATATCGTTTTGTGCCATCGGAGCTGCCATCAGCAGTGCGGTCAGAAACTGGCTGGAGATAGTGCCGTCGATACTCACTTCGCCACCTTTCAGTCCATTGGCAACGATTCTGAGTGGCGGATACCCCTCATTCTCGAGATACTCGATATTCGCACCCGCCTGACGCAGCGCATCGACAAGATGACCGATGGGACGCTCCTTCATACGCGGCTCACCGGTAAGTATGTACTCTCCGCTTCCCAGCGTCAGTGCCGCAGCAAGCGGACGCATCGCCGTTCCAGCATTGCCCAAAAAGAGCTCTATAGATTTTTCATTGACAAAAGGCCCGCCATTGCCTTTTACCGTACACTCGGCACCATCTTCTGAGAGCGTGTATTGCACCCCCAGAGCTTTAAGCGCATTGAGCATATGGCGCGTGTCATCACTCTTAAGTAGGTTGGTAATCGTCGTTGTCCCCTCCGCCAGCGCAGCGATCAGAAGCGCACGGTTGGAGAGGCTCTTGGATCCAGGCAGATTCACTTCGCCGTCAATGCGTTTGATAGGTTTAAGCGTAATACTATTCACCCGTTTCCACCTTCTCGACCTTCACCAGCTCCTGAATACGGTCGATGACATTCTGTACGATCCAGTCTGGCGTGGAGGCACCCGCGGAGATACCGCAGAGCTTCTTGCCTTCAAACCACTCCGGCTCCAGCTCCTTTTCGTTCTCTACCAGATAACTGTCGTCACAGTAAGTCTTGCAGATGGAGTGCAGCTGCTTGGTGTTGGAGGAGTGCTTCCCGCCGATGACCACCATCACATCGGCCTCTTTGGCCAGTTCCGCTGCGGCATCCTGATTCTCGAAAGTCGCGTTGCAGATGGTGTTGAATACACGCACCTCTTTGTGCTCCAGGATCAGCTTGTTTACCACCTTGAGGTAATCCTGTGGTTTACGCGTGGTTTGTGCAACTACCGCCACCTTGGAGAGGATGGGCAAGCCGTCGAGTTCATGCTCGTCAATAACCACAAAGGCATTACGAGGATCTTTTGCGTAACTGATGACACCTTTTATCTCGGGATGATTTCTGTCACCAAATACAACGATGCTGTAACCCTGTTCGCTCATATCGGCAACGATGTGCTGAGGTGTGGTCACATAGGGACAGGTCGCATCGATGATCTCGTTTTTCTGGCTCTTGAGCTGTGCCAGTTCATCTTTGGGGATGCCGTGTGTACGGATGACCACAGAGTCATCGGGTGCAATCTCTTCGAATTTTTCCGCCAACCCAATGTCGAACCCCTCTTTGAGGCGGTTGATCTCGTCCTTGTTGTGGATGAGCGGCCCATAGGTCTTGCTACCCTGATGCTCTTCGGCGATCTTGATGGCGCGTTTGACCCCGAAACAGAATCCGTAACTCGATGCCAGCTGTATCTTCATCTATCGAAGCTCCGCGCCGAAGGTCTTTTCAAGTGCGTCCATAATCTCTTTCATCACCGTATCAATGTCACCCTCTTCTAGCGTCTTCTCCATCGACTGTATGAAGAAGCGGATCGTCAGCGACTTCTTCTCTCCCAGCTTCTCATCGGTATAGATATCGACAGGGTAACTCTCTTGAAGCAGCGGCAGGTTCAATGCTTCGAACACTTTCGCCACTTCGTAGTAGTTCACCGACTTGTCAATGACGATACTCAGGTCTTTGTAGACCCCCTGGAATTTGGAGATCGGCTTGGCATTGATGTGCTTTGGCAGCAGTGCTTCAAAGTCGAGCTCCGCAATGAAAGTAACCGGAATACCGTACTCTTCCTGCACCACAGGATGCAGCTTGCTCATAAAGCCGACCACCTTGCCCTCCATAACGATGTCAGCAGACTGGTAAGGGTGCACAAGACCGTTTTTCTCACTGCATGGCAGCAGCTCGAAATGGCCGATGACACTCCCAAGCTTCTGTGTAAATGCAGCAAAATCGACAGGTGCCGGTTTACCCGCATTCTTGACACTCTCCATCTCCGCCTCGCCGGCAAAGACAAAGGCCATCTTTTCACTCTGGTTGCGTTTGGCATCGAAGATGGCACCAATCTCAAAGAGCGGAATGGACTTTTTCGAGTAGCTGACGTTTCGCTTGACAGCCTGCAGCATATTGACCAGCATTGTGCTGCGAAGCGTATTAAGCTCTTCAGCAATGGGGTTGGCAAGCTCTAACTCAGGCTCTGTCACTTCGAAGCCGTACTTTTCGAGTACCGCTTTTTCACTGAAGACATAGGAGACATTTTCATAAAAACCTACACCCACGGCACGGTTTCGCAGCGCTTTTTTGGCCTTGAAACGCTCGCTTGTGGCATTGAGACGCTTCTTCTCCGCAAAAACCAATGGTTTGGCAGGGATATTGTTGATACCGATGATACGTACAATCTCTTCGGCAATATCCTGAATGTTGCGAATATCGTGTCTGAAGAGCGCTACTTTCACTGCAATCTGGTGCTCGCCCATCATCGTCATCTCAAAGCCGAGCTTCTTCAGTACCGTAGCAATCTTGCCAAGTTCAATCTCCATACCGACAATCGAAGATATCTCTCTTGCATCGACCAGTATCTTTTCGCGTTCACGCTCCACTTCGACATCAAGCGAACCCTCGTAGCAGTTAATCTTCGTATACTTCTCCATCAGACATGCTAAAAATGAGAGTCCAAAACCAAGATCGGGGTTGGAGCCGCGTGAGGTCTTGTAGAAGAGTTCATCCTTTTCGATGTCGATGTTGGCTACCGCTTCCGAGAGGAGGTCTGGGTTGATGTAACTCGCTTCGATGAGCACCTCTTTACAGTGCGACTTGGGAAGTGTCTCCTCTGCCTGAGAGACACCCACGATACCCGCATGCTTTCCGTTGACATGCACATGGACAATTCCCTTCTCTCTCCCCTCGATACTGATGGCTACCTTCTCATCCGCTTCGGAACAGAAGCTTGCGCAGTCATACATCCGCAGTATCACGCCTGTAGTGTGTGTCGCATAGGCAAGCATCTTCTCCAGTACGCTTTCGGCTTCCACATTGACCATGGCAAGCCGCAAGTCGATCAGAAAACTGCTGTTGGCATCTTCAATGGTAGCCAGTTTGTAACGCAGGTCCGCCGTAACATCGCCTTTGAGGTGCAGTTCCGCCTTTCTTGCAATGCCCAGCTTCATCCGCTCGGCCTGCTTGTACTCGAATGGCTTCATCTCGATGTTCAGCGCCGCACTCAGGTCACGCGCCACGCCGCAGATGCTCAAACAGTCCCCACGGTTTGCCGTCAGCTCCAGTTCGATAATCGTGTCGGCTACCTTTTCGTAAGTGGCAAGTTCGCGTCCTACTTCGAGTTCACCGATGCTCTCATCGAGGATCATGATCCCCTTGCCCATTTCGGGCAGTCCAAGCTCTGAGGAGGAGCAGACCATACCGTTGCTCTCCACACCGCGAAGCTTCGCCGGTTTGATCTTGAAGTCCCCCGGCAGCACGGCACCCACGGTCGCTACGGCAACATACTCCGCATCGACCACGTTGGCAGCGCCGCAGACAATCTGCTCCACACCCGTACCGATGTCGATCTGGCAGACGTTGAGCTTGTCCGCATCGGGATGCTTCTCGCAGGAGACGATCTTACCTATCACCACTTTGGCAGGGATCTCGATCTTCTCCATACTGTCCACTTCCAGCCCGATGGCGTTGAAGGTCTCATAGAGCGTCTCGTCCGAAATGCTGCTCAGGTCGATAAATTCATTCAGCCATGTACGTGTCACTATCATCTAAACTGCTCCAGTAAACGGATATCGCCCTCAAACAGGCTGCGCAGATCCGGTATTTTATGCATCAGCATCGCAATACGCTCGACTCCCAGACCGAACGCATAGCCGCTGACATCCTCATAGTCTACCGCCTTGAATACGTTGGGGTCGACGATCCCACATCCGAGAATCTCGATCCACCCCGTATGCGAACAGACACGGCACCCTTCCCCACCGCAGAAGATACAGCTGATATCCACTTCAGCAGAGGGCTCAGTGAACGGGAAGAAACTCGGGCGGAAACGTACGTCGACATCACCGAACATATACTGCAGAAAGTCGGTCAGGATCGCCTTGAGGTTGGCAAAAGAGACCTTCCCTTTCTCATCGACGACCAGTCCCTCGACCTGGTGGAACATCGGCGTATGCGTCACATCGTAGTCCCGTCTGAAGACGGCACCGGGTGCTATCATGCGAATGGGAGGCTTCTCTTTGAGCATTGTCCTGATCTGTACAGGCGATGTGTGCGTACGCAGCAGACCGCCGTCTTTGAAGTAGAAAGTGTCCTGCATGTCACGTGCGGGGTGGTACTTGGGCAGGTTGAGCGCTTCGAAGTTGTGGAAGTCATCTTCGATCATCCCGCCGGTCTCCACAGAGAAGTTCAACGCCGTAAAGTAGTCGATGATCTTGTCCATCGTCTCCATCACCGGATGCAGTGCACCCTTCTGCGCCAGTGTGCCGTAGAGCGACACATCGATCGCCTCGGCCTTGAGCAGACGCTCGATCTCTTCGGCTTTCAGCTCCTCGTAACGCGTGTCAAAGAGCGCCTGAAGTGCTGCTTTTTGCTTGTTGAGCCCCTCGGCAAAGGCTTTCTTCTCCGGCCCGGGAATGTCCTTCATTTTCGCAAACTGCGCAGCGAGAACCCCCTTTTTCCCAAAGAGTTCGATGCGCACCTTCTCCAGCGCTTCAAGCGAATCGGCCTGCAGTATCTTTGCTTCCAAATTTTCCATAATGCTCCATTTATCGCATAATAATTCCCGTGATTCTAACGAAAAGTTGCTAACAAGGGGGTTTAGTGTGCTATAATTACCAAAATTCAATGAAACATCATCACCAATAAGGAAAACAGCTATGTGTATATTCTGCAAGATAGTAAACGGGGAGATCCCCAACAACACGGTACATGAAAACGACGAGTTTCTCGCATTTCACGACCTCTATCCCAAAGCACCCATCCATGTGCTCATCATTCCCAAAAAGCATGTAGAGAACTTTCAGAGTGTCGATGGTGAGACGATGGCGAAGATGACGCCGTTCATTCAGGAGGTCGCACAGAAGCTGGGCGTCGACCAAACCGGATACCGTCTCATCACCAACAACGGTGAAGATGGCGGGCAGGAGATTCTGCACCTGCACTTTCATATGCTTGGTGGCGGCAAACTGGTCTGGAACCACCAGCACGAAGATCCGCACAAAAACCTCTAAAGCATAGCTTCCGGCAGGATGCCGGGGTTTTTCGCATTAGAGACTACGCATCCAGTGCGGCAAGCTTCTCTTCATACTCGGCGGTAATCGCTTCCTCTTTTTCCGTAGCCTCTTCGAGCGATTCAAAGAGTCTTTCAACATCTTCATTCAGTTTTCCAAGTGAAGCCGCGTGTTCTATCATCGCACTGTTGTCTCCCACAGCGGAAGCTTCTGCTAGTTTCGATTCAACAACGGCAATCTCCGCCTCAAGCGCTTCTATCTTCTTTTCAGACGATACAACCGTTTTCGTGTAGGGCTGACGCAGTGCGTTGCGCTCGGCAATCAGCTCTTTGCGCAGACGCTTGCGCTCCTTGTAGTCGAGCTTTGGCTTCTTCTTTTTGGGCTTGCCGCCATCCTCCTCTTCCCAGCCGATCTTCTCGAGGAATTCATCGTAGGTCCCCTCAAAATACTCCGCCCCACCCTTGTGGAAGATGATCAGTGCATCGGCCAGCCGCCGCAGCAGCATCTCCGAGTGGGTGACCATAATGAGTGATCCCTCGAACGCCTCTATGGCATCTGCAAGTGCGTCTATCGACTGCATATCGAGGTGGTTGGTTGGCTCATCGAGAAAGAGCAGGTTTGCCGGCGTGGCGATAATCTTGCCAAGCATCACCCGGCTGCGCTCGCCTCCTGAGAGCACCTCTATCTTTTTGTCTGCAAGCTCTCCAGGGAACATCATCCCTCCGGCAATACTGCGCGCCTGCGGGATGCCTACCTCTTTACTCATCGAAGCGATCTCCTCGACAATGGTCGCGGCGGTGTTAAGCCGCTCTATATTTGTTTGGCCAAAATGCGCGAATTTGGTCGAGGGGTGAAAGGATAGTGTACCCTGTTGTGGCGAAAGTTCACCGGCGATGTAATTGAGCAGTGTCGACTTCCCCTTACCGTTCTTTCCGATGATCGCAACCCTTTTGCCCTTTTCAAGCGTAAAACTCAGTTTCTCGAAAAGCGGCTGGCTCGGGTCGTACCCGAAACCAAGCTCCTCGGCTCTGAGCACCACCTTTGCAGGTGTGTCGGCATAGTTGAACGAAAAAGAGAGATCGGCATCGTTCTCAAGCTCTCCAAGCTCCTCCATCTTGTCAAGCTCTTTTTGCTTGGACTGCGCCATTGCCGCCGTGGAGGCCCTTGCCTTGTTTCGCGCGACGAACTCCTCGAGCTCCTTTCGCTTCTTCTCCTGATTGGCCTTTGTCTTCTCGTAGGTCTCATCCTCCATTGCAAGCGTGGCGTAGTACTTGTGCGTATCGCCGCTTGTGATGCGTAGCCCCTTGCGCTGCACCCCCATCGTGTGGGTAGATACCGCATCCATAAAGGTTCTGTCGTGAGTGATGAGGATCACCTCTCCGTCAAATTCTCGAATGAAACGCTCCAGCCAGCGAAGAGAGGGGAGATCGAGGTAGTTGGTCGGTTCATCCAGCAGCAGCATGTTCGGCTCTGTCGCCAGCAGTTTGACAAGGTTGATGCGGATCTGGTAGCCGCCGGAGAAACTCAAAGGGTCCTTGTCAAGATCCTCTTCGCTGAAGCCAAGCCCGAAAAGCAGTTTCTCTATCTTGTAGAAGTTCCACTGCTCATCTTCTGGCAGTACCAGCGCACACTCTTCGCGCACGCTCTTTTCGGTAAAGACAAGGTGCTGCTTGAGTGCACCGATGCGGTAGTTTTTGGG
>JALWLU010000012.1 GCA_026996325.1 Sulfurovum sp. | reverse complement strand
TCCCATAAAATAGTCAGGATAATCCATCATCGCAACGAGTCTGTGCAGCGGCACGGAAGCGAATGTCGTACGAAGCAGGTCGTCATCGAGACGGTAGGCGATCTTTCCGCCAAGTGACGTTGTCGTACCGTCAAAATGCAGCCCGTTATGCTGTCGCAGGGTTCCGGCAAGCAGCATCTTTCCGTGCAGCGCCCTTCCCGTAAGCGGGGAGAGCCTTGAGAGCTCCGGAATTTCAAGGCGGTATTTGGAAAAAAAAGCGGCACGCTTGCTGTTGAAATCAAGCGCCGTTATCTTCAGTGTGCCCTGCCGCATCGCAACCGCTGCTTCGCCATAGAGATGCCCGTTGCGCATCTTCCCTTCGGCATTGAGCGAAAGGGGCCATTCTATCGCTTTGCCTGTCAGCTTCTGCATCGTTTTGGGATTCAGGCGCAGTTTTTTACCCCTGATCGCATAGCTTCCTTCAAGACGCTTCAGGTCCTCTATCTTGACCGAAATGTCCGCTTTCCCTTTCAGATAGACCGGCAGACCTGCCAGTGCCGCCAACTTCTCCAGTTCCGCATCAGGGGCGTCAACGTGCAACCTCGTACCGTCGTAACGGTATGTCGCCTTCTTTCCAAGCCCTGTCACACTACCTTTTAGCGAAAGCGCTTTTGCATAGCCTACTTCCCCTTCGCTCTTCACCACACCTGCCGGCATATGCAGCATAGCGCGATAATCGCTTTTCAGCGTACCGCTCTTTAGACTATAGCGTAGTTTCTGAAGCTGCAGGTCTGCTTTTTTGGAGTGTAGCTTCACCGCTGCTGCAAGCATCTCTCTTGCAATATTTCCCGAAACATCGGCGGTGAATCTGCCGTAGTCGGGGAGGACAATACCGTAAAGCGTTTCGATACGCTTTCGTTTGAGCACTGCCTTCTTCAGATGCAGCGAAAAAGTTCCCGCAGGCATATCTATTCGAGAGAGCTTCACCTCTCCTCCAAGCGTACCCGAAAGCAGATCCAGTATGCCGACAAGCTTGAAGAGTTTTGGAAGCGATACATTCTCCAGCTTCAGCCTCAAACCCCTGCCAAACGCAAAACCTATCTCTCCTCCAAAGGTTTTTGTAGTACCGTCAATGCCAAACACTCCCTTGTTCAAACGCAGCTCTCCTGCTGCTGCCAACGGACCGTGGAGGCGTTTCTGCGTAAGTACAGCAAGTTCCCCGACATCAATTCGGTAATCTGCCTTCATTTTTTGTGCTTCGATCTCGTAGCGCCCTTTATTGACAGTGGCATTCAGGAGTACGCTACGTACCTTCGCTTCAAAATCGACATAGTCTGAATGAAGTTTTGCATCGGCAAGCAGTGTGAGGCGGTCATTTTTTGGCAGTGTGTAGCCAAAACGCTTTTGGATCAGTGCACGGTCAAGATGGGCATCGTGCACCTCAAGGTGTGCATACCCCATTGTCCCCTTTTGACCGATCTTTGGCATATCGATCTTCAAATCGGCCCCACCTCGCGCCAACGGAGGCATCCCCGCAGCCTTCAGCAGCGCTGAAAGCGGTGTCTTTTTGGTGAGTGCCGCCAGACGCTGCAGTCGTCCCTCTCTTACCCTAACACTATATGCCGAGGGAGCCTCAAAGAGCGTTCCTTTGCCTGAGGAAGTCACACTGTTTTGAGCACCTCTGAAGCGCCCTTTCAGATCAGCCTGGGAAACGGTGTATCTTCCATAAGCAAAGGCCTTGGCCTTGAGCCGATAGTTTCCTGCATAGCTGAGTTTGAAAGGGTCATAGACGGCAGCTACCCGCAGCTGTATCCCGGGCATCTCCACGTCGGCATTCAGGGTACGCCACCGAAGTTTAAAACGCTTCAACTCCAGCGGCATACCTGTAGCCTCCCGAAGCTGCTTTTGCACATAGGGTTTGAGTATCCCGTTGCCGCTGTCGGTAAAGAGCAGCAGTGCAGCGGCACTGAACAGAAGCAGCAGCGCCAAGAGTGCCGAAAGAAACCATACAGCCAGACGGTACATCAGGTCACCTCACCTTTTTGAAAAGATCAGACAAAGAGAAGAAAGACAAAAACGACAAAGAGAATGACATGCAAAAACCCTTCAAGCATATTGGTCTCCCCGTCATTAAAGTTGACCATGCTCACCAGCAGCGTGAGTGCGATCATCATTGTCTGCACAGGTGTGAGTGAGAGGTTCAACTCAAGACCCAGCAGATAGGAGACAACGATCACGGCAGGAATGGTAAGCAGTACCGTCGCCAGCGATGCACCCAGCGCGATGTTGATGACCGTCTGCATCCGGTTGTCGATCGCCGCACGTACGGCGGTGATGAGTTCGGGTGCAGCGGAGATGACCGCCACACTCACCGCACCGATGACTGCGGGGAGACCAAAAGTCTTAAGCGTATTGCCCATAAAGAGCGAGAGCATCTCTGCCAGCACACCGATGATGACAATGGAGAGGACGAGATTGATACTGTGGTACCAGCCGCTGATCGGTGCATGCGTCTCACACGTCCCTCCCTCTTTACAGGCATTGGACTCCGCTGCCTTGTATTCGAAAAAGTAGCGGTGCGATTTGAGCTGTACCCGTGTAAAGATAACATAAAGCAACACAAAGACAAGTACATTGAAGAGCATAAAGCGCTGGTGGTAAACAGGGTCTAAAAACTCGGGAAGCACCATTGCAATCCCCATGGCAACCAGCAGCATAGAGAGGTAGGAGTTGGTCGAATCGACATTGTAGGGCTGCTCCCCGTACTTAATACCGCCAATGATTGCCGCCAGCCCCAGCAGGCCGTTGATATCGAGCATCACGGCCGAGTAGATCGTATCACGCGCCAGGTCGGGGTTGTGTGCGTGCATCATCATAATGACGATGATGACGATCTCCACGATGACCGCAGACATCGTCAAAATCAGCGTGCCGTAGGGTTCACCGAACTTTTCGGCAAGCATCTCCGCATGGTGTGCCACCGCCATCGCTGCATAGATGATGACAGCAAAGAGGATACCAAATCCTATCAGGTTGCCGACCGTACTTGCCGCCAGCGTATGTTCAAAGAGGTGAATCCCTGCAAACGCGAGCAGGGCGGCAAAGAGGCTGTACTCTTTTGAAAAGCGCTTAAGCAGTTCCATCTTAGCCTACAAGGTCGTCATAGTTCTCGGAGAGGTCGACTTTGAGTTTGCCCTCAACCTTCTGGATACGCGTATCACCGGCTTTCCACGCCTTTTTGAAGCGCTTGAGCAGCTTCTCCTGCTGCTTGGGCTTGGTAATGCCCTGTGCCTTGAAGAATTTCTTCATACTCCCCCATACCGGCTCACGCACTTCACTCTCTACGTCGATCGCTTCAGGTTCACGCTTTTGGTACTCGATCTGGTGCATATAGAGGGTGCGCATCTCGTGAAACGCCTCTTTGAGCAGATCTATCTCTCCGCGCAGTGTCGTAGCGATCTGCTTGTTGGACTTTTTAAGGTCCTTGACCGTTCCTTTGAGTACGGCAATGGTCTCATCCTTGGCAGCAAGTAGCGCTTCGTAGTCTTTTGTTTTTGAAACAGAAGCAGGGCGCTTTGGTGCCGCCGCCTCTTTTGCAGCATGCTTCTCCTGCACTTGCGGTGCTTCTTCGGGTTCAGATACGGCCTTATCGGTGTCAACCACGATGTAAAGCTTGCCGTCGACACTCTTTGCTGTCAATATCCCCCGTTTGATCTTCGCATAGACCGCCTGTCTTGAGATACCAAGCTCTTTGGCGTACTCCGCCGGCTTCATCAGCTTCTCCATGAATGCCCTTACTTTACAATTTTGTAAATCATAACATAAGTTGAATGAAAAAGTGTCAACGATGAGAGGAGAAAGGGGCCGAGAAGCAGGGAAGCTGTTTACTTCTGTGTCCCGTCAAGTACCGGAACGAAGAGACACTGTTCGATACTCTCCGAAGTGATACGGCCGTTCTTTTTGTAAAAACGGGTGAGAATGTGATAGTCTCTGCTCTGCTCGATGGGTGCGACAAGTATGCCCCCCTCGGCAAGCTGGTCGAAGAGTACCTGCGGTACCTCTTTGGCCGTAGCGGAGAAGAGAATGCGCTCAAAGGGTGCATACTGTTTCCAGCCGCGCTGTCCGTCATCAAAGCGTGTGAAAATGTTGTGCAGCTCCAGTTCGCTGAAGCGGCGTTTCGCCTCTTTAAGCAGCTCATCGATGCGTTCGATGGTAAAGACACGGCGGCAGATACGGCTTAGTATCGCTGCCTGATAGCCGCTGCCGCAGCCGATCTCCAGTACCGAATCGACTCCCCTCAGCTCCAGATGCTGTGTCATCTTGGCAACGGTCAGAGGAGAGGAGATCCACTGGCTTGCCGCAAGGGGGAGAGCATCGAGTTTGTAGGAGAGGTGGCGGAACTCCTGTGGCACGAAGGCTTCCCTGTCAACCTCCAGGAGTGCCTGCTTGACATGCGCATCGAGTTTGAAGTGCTGCTCTATCTCGTTGACAAGCTGCTGTCTGTTCCTGGCTTTGATCATAGTCGCGCTATCCTCTTCCCTTGTAGTGGGGGAATTCTATCAAAAAATCGGTTAAGTGTGCGTCAGTCCATGACGATATAGCGGCGTATCTTCTTGATTTCCCGAAAATCGACCACCCCTTCGATCGCCTCCTTGCCATCATCCATCACCACATCACCGTTGGGAGAGATGATCGCGGCGGAGGAGGCCATGTCGCTGTCGCTGCTGTTGGAGACGATAACATAGCACTGGTTCATCACCGCAAGCGCCTGTGATAGGATCTCAAGATGGCGCTTTCTGGGCTTCCCCCAGCGCGCTGGCACGAAGACCACATCGGCACCCTCTATCTGCTTCCAGAGCTCCTTGAAACGCAGCTCGAAGCAGATGAGCAGCGCATACTTCACCCCGTCTATCTCGAAGGGTTTGATACGCTTCTTCTTCCCTGCCGTAAGGTAGAGGTCCTCATCGCCGAGCTTGAAAAGCTTGACCTTCTCCTGGCGGTGCACCACCTTGTGTCTGTGGATCACCACCGCCTGGTTGTAGAAGTGATCATCCTCTTCAAGCAGCAGTGTCAGCACAAGGATCTGCTCGTCGATCTCCTGCTTGAGTATCTTCAGTGCCCTGGCGGAGAACTTCGCTGCCGTGGCGAGATGCTCATAGTCGTAGGCTGTAAGAAAGACCTCCGGTGCGACAATGAGTTTGCTTTTGCTATGGCTTCGGATCATCTCCAAGAGCTTTTCGAGGTTGGTCTGGTAACGTTTTTCCGAGGGTAGCTGCAGGGAGAGGGCAGCCATCGGTTTGCGTCTATGCAGCATCGTATCTCTTTTTAAAAGTCATCCAGGTCAAGACTGCCCTTGGAGTAATTGGTGACATTCCCCTCAAAGAAGTTCGTCTTCTGGTCATTGAACTTCGAGAAGTTATCCACCCACTTGATTGGGTGCTCTACGTTATAGAGCTTTTCAAGTCCCACTGCATGCAGACGCTGGTCGGCAAGATACTTGATGTACTGCTCGATGATCTCGTCGGTCAGTCCCAGAATCTGCCCCTGGGTAATGTAGGCACCCCATTCACTCTCGAGCTTCACAGCCGAACGGAACATTTCATACACTTCATCGATGAGCTCTTTTGTGAAGAGTTCGGGACGCTCACGCTTCGTGGTGTTGATCATATTCTGGAAGATCAGCAGGTGGGTCACCTCATCACGCTGGATGAAGCGGATCATCTGTGCCGAACCCAGCATCTTGTCCGCACGCGCAAGGGTGTAGAGGTAGGTAAATCCGCTGTAGAAGTAGATCCCCTCGAGGATCTGGTTGGCGAACATCGCCTTGACGATGTTGGCATCGGTAGGATCTGCAGAGAGATCCTCATAGACTTTTGCGATGGCATCGTTTTTGTGCTTGAGCTTCATGTCACGGCGCCACAGCTCGTAGATCTCGTCCGTGTTGGTGGAGATGGAGTCGACCATCACCGCGTAACTCTGAGAGTGCAGCGCCTCTTCGAACGCCTGACGCACCAGAATGAGGTTCACCTCCGGAGCCGTGATGAACGGGTTGAGGTTGTCGATAATGTTGTTCGTCTGTAGCGAATCCATGAAGATCAGCTGTGCAAGTACCTTGTCGTACGCCTGTTTCTCCGCATCGGTGAGGTGCTTGTAGTCGTTAACATCGCGCGTCATATCGACCTCTTTGGGGAACCAGGTGTTATTGAGCATCATCTCCCACAGGTTGTAGGCCCACTGGTACTTGATGTCGTTGAGTTCGAAGATCCCCGTGGGATTTCCTCCGAATATCTTCCGTTCGTTGGTTTTTTCGTTCGAGTCCGGATTATATATCTTTTTGCGTATCATATCTCTTCTCCCGCCTTCTGTTTGGACCACACAACTTCATCACTCCTGCCACTGTTGACAAAAGAAGCACTCAATAAAAGTTGGGGTCTGTTTTTGAAATTATTATACACATCTATGCTGATTTTTAGCTACACTCCCACTATGAAACCAATAGAAGAGACAAAACTCTCCCAGCTGCTGCAGATCATCCCCGACCACCCGATGGTCCGCATCGTCCACTTCAGCGACAGCGGAGAGGACCTGCCAAAGATGTTGAGCGATTTTACGGCACAAAAAGGCTACGAGTACCAGATCAATGCGCTCGATGCCGCATACCTTGAGAAACTGCGAACAGGGCTTCAGGACACCCCGCATCTCAAGTTGGTCAATTTCAAACTCACCAGGCCGCGCTATATGATACAGGGAAAGCTCTACGACTATGTCTTTGTCACTGCCGATGTAGACGAGACAATACGCGAAGATTTTCTCAAACGGGTCCACCCGGTGATGAAAAATGGCGGGAACATTCTGCTCTTCCTGCCAAAAGGCGACCATACCCAACGCTGGGAGTGGCTGCGGCTGCTTGAGGAGAACTACTATGTCGCCTCCAACACCATCGATGACCTTTTCGAACACTACGACCTGCTTATCTCCAAGAAGATGCACGGCTGGGGCGGATGAGCGACCTCTCCCGCATTCACGACAGCATAGCACGCTGGTACGCCAAAGAGGGGCGACACGACCTCCCTTGGCGAAATACTGAAGATGCCTACCACATCTGGCTGAGCGAAGTGATGCTGCAGCAGACACAGGTAAAGACGGTACTGGAGCGCTACTATTTCCCCTTTCTGGAGCGCTTTCCCACCATAGAAACGCTGGCCGATGCGCCGCTCGATGACGTTCTCAAACGCTGGGAGGGGCTTGGGTACTATACCCGTGCAAAGAACCTACACAAAGCAGCGGTGCTGTTGACACAAGAACAGGCACGAGGTGCTGCCCCGACACTGCCTTCCTCCATAGATGAACTCATCAAACTTCCGGGGATCGGAAAGAACACAGCCCACGCCATCGCCGCCTTTGCCTTCAAGAAGCCCGTACCCGTCATGGAGGCCAATGTCAAACGGATCCTCTGCCGCCTGCACGCCATAGAAGAGCCCAATGAGAAAACCTTGTGGAAACTTGCCTATGCCCAGGTTGACCCCAGCGATCCTTTTGTCTACAACCAGGCGATGATGGATATCGGTGCGACACTCTGCACACCCAAAAACCCCCGATGCGGCACATGCCCGCTTGAGAGTCTTTGCCAGGGCAAAGAGGAGCCCAAACGCTATCCGCAGAAGAAGCGCCGCACCGTACCCGCAAGAGAACAGCACATCATGATACACCTCTACAACGACAAACTGGCTCTCACCCAGCGGCAGGGCAAATTCCTGCACGGCCTCTGGGGTTTCGATACCGTGGAGGTGCCGCTGTGTGCCGCCGAAGAGATAGGGGAGATCACCCACGCCTACACCCACTTCAAACTGCGTTGCAAGGTCTATCTCTATGATGAACTTGAACCGGAACATGACCACTACTTTACACCCGAAGAGATAAGGAAACTTGCCATCTCCAAGGTGGA
>JALWLU010000011.1 GCA_026996325.1 Sulfurovum sp. | reverse complement strand
TTTTGCGCCTTTGATGTGGTGTGCCTGTGCCAATTTGAGAAGATGCTCTTTTGTCGGGGCTCTGCCCTCCCCCAAATAGGTCGTACTGTGCTCTTCTCCCGGTCCGTAGGAGAAGGTCAGGTCATAGGCCGGTGAGAGCTTCCAGTTGTAGTTCTCATCAAGCAGGAAAGAGAAGTTTTTGGCATGGTCGTCCCTGTTGTGCGCAAAGAGGTTGAACGCCGCAAGACGGAACATCTTCAGCTGTTCGTTGACATCTTTTGTCAGATGCAGTGTCAGCGTCAGCAGATCGTCATAATCGAGTACCGGCATGCGGAAATCGGTGTGGGTCAGTCCCGCTACCGAATGGATATGCATCCGCTCATCCCCTACCCTGTCAAAGCGCTTTGTAGCGAAATACTTTCCCTTCTCTCCCTCAAGCAGTACGGTTTTGGGTATGTCAATGCCTGCATCTTCTGCCATGCGTGCATAGATGTACTCAATGATGCCGATATCCCTACTGTCCAGGGAAGCAGGGAATTTCACCAGATAGTGTTCGTAGCCCGGCTGCAAAGACTGTGCCCCGTGTATGATCTTTCCCTGCTCTTCGTTGAACTGAATGACCGCTTTGGGTCTGGCGCCGGCGGAGCTTCCCCCAAGACTCAAGAGTGTTTCTACCATCTCCTCCTGGCTGCCTTCGAGTATCTGCAAAGAGGAGTCCGCAAGCCTGTCGAGATGGATCTCACTCTCACTAGGTTCTATCGACTCTATTATCGGCTCATAGGTTAGCGCGCCCATGCCGTATGCACCGATATAGGCCAGTCTGTCAAGAGGAGAGATATGGGTGTAGGCTATGCCCTGTTTTAAAAAGTGCCGGTCAAGCAGCAAACGCCCCCAGCCATCGGGCAGGCTGTCCGCAAAGAGACCGTACAAGCCTTCGAATACCCCATCCTCACATCTATGTACTCCCGGCTTCAGCGGAAGTTTATAAGGGGAGAGTTCTATCCCGCTGCCAAGAAAAGCCTGTTCATACTCGAAATAGATCTTCCCATCCACATCGACCAGTTTGCCCACAGCCGTTTTTGCTCCGGAAGTATTGAGAAAAACGTTGATGCTTTTGATGCTCACTTGATGCTCCCGCGCTTTTTTTGTCTGCTGCGTGCGACATTTTTCACCAATTCATCAATGGAACGCGCAGAGACTTCCTCGCGCTCTTGCGCAATGCTTGCAAAATCATCCAGACATTCCAGCACCAAAGAGAGTTTCAGCAGTGACTCCAACGAGATCTGGCCCGTACTTTCAAAGCGCTTAAGACTTCCCAGACTCACCCCGCTTTTCTTTGCCAGTCCCTCCTGGGCAAGGTCCATAGAGAGCCTTCTTGCCCTGAAGCGCTCTTTAAGCTGCCGCATCATCGATGATGGTGTTGATATGTTTATGTTTAACATATTAGCCTCAATATATTTATATAGTACATTGTAGCTAATATATTATCTTAAATCAAGCAGCAGATCCTATGAATCTACATATTTAGTTTCTTATTGTTTTCTTCTCTTTCTTTAATTTGCTTTTTGATGTTTTCAACATATTCTGATGGCAATGCCTCTAGTGTTTTATAAAGAAGATAACGCTTTTTTTCTTTATTGTTTTCCCAATTGTTCAATGTTTTTCGATCTATGCCAAAATAATCAATCATTTCTTTTTTTATCATCTCAATCACACCTCATTAGAGAGGAATTATTCCATAAATAAATAAAAATGCCCTT
>JALWLU010000010.1 GCA_026996325.1 Sulfurovum sp. | reverse complement strand
ATTATACTGATACAATACTTTTTAATTGATAAATTGGACATCATGATGATACGATCTCTTTTTCTCACAATACTTTTTATCCTTTTTGGTGGATGTGGCAGTCAAAGTACGACAACGAGTTCCGACACCTCTACTATCTCCTATAATGGAGATGACTTCATAGCCTCAATCCCTTCAGATACGACACCTGTTTCCAATCTTGCCCAAGCACCAACGGTCTCTGCATCTCTTCCACTTTTAGTCGTGCTGATAGAGTATGACAATCAGTCTGTCAACTCCAATGACTCGATATGGGCACAAACCTTTTTTGGAAACCAAGAGGGTGAACTTAACAACTACTTTGAAGAGATCAGCAATGCTCAGTTTCAATTTATCCCTGCCGAGGAAATCTACAATACACAAAATGACGGGATCGTAAAGGTGCATCTCAACAGAAACCATATCAACACAGACATAGATTCCTCCGCATTCTACTCAAAACTTGCCCGTGATCTCCAAGATGCGATTTACGGTATCGACCGCTATGTGAACTTTTCTACCTATGACAACAACACCGATAGAGCCATTCAACCGACGGAACTGACTGTTATCTTCGTCGTGGCTGGTTACGAGGATGCCTATATTGGAAGACATATTACCAACGGTATTTGGGCACATCAATCCTCTCTGCAGCACAGCGACGCTCCTATAGTTGATGGCGTTTCACTTTTTGATGAAAACACTGGAGGAAAGTACGCCGTTTTTGGAGAACGACATGGTGATACAACTAATTTTCATGATGCGACAATCGGCATCATTGCCCATGAGCTCGGCCATGCCGTCTTCGCACTGCCCGATCTGTACAATGTAAACGGCGGTGCAGGCGGGATCGGGATATTTGGCTTGATGGGGGCGGGAACCTGGACACGAAAAAGCGGTAATGAGTATTACGGTGCAACCCCTACTCATATGTCTGCGTGGAGTAAAAGCTTTATAGGCTGGGTAACACCGCAGGAGGTTGCCAATACCTCCACAGTGCTCAACGAAACCGCTTCAAGCAGCTACAATGTTATCAAAATCCCAATCAGTGCGAACCACTACTACCTGCTTGAGAATCGTAACGACAGCGGGTATGACAGAGGACTGCGGGAACTAAACGGCTATTTTCAAGGAGGGATTCTTATCTGGCATATCAACCAAACAAAACTGACAACCGACTACTTTGCGACCAATACGGTCAATGCCGATACAAGCAATAAAGGAGTCGACGTTGTTGAAGCCAACGACCCTGTTTTGGATACCGATGTCTACTCACCCGGCAACGCCACTGCACTCTTTTACGATCCTAACAGAACAAGCTTTGAGACAAAGATTACCGACATTTCCACTCCGGGAAGCGTGATGAATCTCAATATCCATTAGGAGAAACTATGAAACTTTTCACTCTTTTGACTCTTTTGACAACGTCGCTTCTAGCCGCACCTGCTTTGCCAATCTGGCATACCTATACACAAAGTGACGGAACAACTTTTATGGCAAAACCGGAAGGAGATGAATACCTCCATTTTCTCAAAACCAAAGAGGGAGCAATCCTGCTTTACAATCCAAAAACGAAAAACTTCGAGTATGCTACTATCAAAAACGACCGACTCACCCCAAGTGGTAGAGCCTATATGCTCAAAGAAAAAAAGCTGCAAAAAAGTGCATCGCTCTTAAACAAACCGACCCTTACACCCAAGCAGCTCGAAGAACTCTATAAAAA
>JALWLU010000009.1 GCA_026996325.1 Sulfurovum sp. | reverse complement strand
AACAACAGAATGATCGGGGATGAATCCGTAAAGGTACCACAAAGCCTTCCAAAACCCATAGAAGAGGTTTACATCGATGAGGTGCTGGAGAAGGCAACTGTGGAGGAGAAACTGCTCGTATCGATGCTTTATGGGCTTGGTCTTCGTATCTCAGAACTGGCTTCGCTGAAGCTTGAAGATATCAAATCCGAATGGGTGCAGGTGCACGGAAAGGGAAACAAAGTGCGTGAGCTACCGCTTTTGCCTGCCATAAGAGAACTTCTGGAGGTATATCTGACACAGGCGCAGCCTAAAAAATACCTCTTTGAAAAGGGCAATGCACCGCTCAATGCCGCACAGCTGCGCTACAAACTTACCAAGCTTTTCAAGGCTTCGGGTATCAAAGCCACCCCACACCAACTGCGCCACTCCTTTGCCACCCACCTACTCAATCATGGTGCACGCATCGCCGATGTAAGCGAACTGCTCGGCCATGAGACGATGGCGACGACTCAGGTTTACACGAAGCTTGGCAGTGTCAAGAAGATGCAGGAGTATATGAAGGCACACCCGCTTGTTAGGGAGGAGTGAGGAGCTGATGTGGTCATTGGTTATTGGCGTAGGGTGCGAAATCTCGCACCGTTGAGACGTAGAGCGGCACAAATAACGATTTTTTACAGATGCTTCAAAAAGGAGCGTGGCTAACGCACTCTACAGCAATAAAAGTTTTTCAGAATGAAAAACATACCGACACTCTTCACTCTTCTGCAAACCATACGCGTTTGCGTATGGTTTCCGGGTCGATA
The DNA here is from genome assembly GCA_026996325.1 of Sulfurovum sp. GTDB lineage: Bacteria > Campylobacterota > Campylobacteria > Campylobacterales > Sulfurovaceae > Sulfurovum. The sequence goes on along the minus strand of JALWLU010000009.1, from coordinate 969 downwards.
CCCTCTTCAAAAAGGTAGGGGCGTATCTTGGAGGGTATTTTAAGAACCCTGCATTTCTCTTTGAATGTCTTTGGCATCCCTGCAGTACGGTAGGGGGCAATGAAAACGTATATTCCCGAATGTACAACGGCCCACTTGCGTCCTATCACAAGGCTGTCACCCTGTGTTATCTCCTGGCGTTGTGCGGCAGAGAGAAGGTAGCCAAGCTGTTTAAGGGTTCGGTCGACAGCCCTTGTTTTCACTTTAGAATCGTATATTCTGAGTACATAGAGTTCTTTTTCGTGATACATGGTTTCATAGCCTGAAAGAAGCTGTTCCCTGTCTGTTTCAAGGTAATCAAAACTACGTTTGATGCCTTCTTTGTATTTGGCAATGATCGGATCAGAGAAATGTTTTCGAAAAGCGTTACGCTCATATCGTTCGTCATTGTTGCTCACATCGACAAAGTAAGGGTGGTTATTTGCCTCAAGGTAGGCCAGCAGTTCGTCTTTGCTGTAGTCTAACAGTGGACGCAGCAGTGTGTAGCCTTCTTTTGGTGTTACAGCCTCCAGCCCTGTCATCTCTACCACTCCCGTCCCCTTGGCAAGCCGCATCAGCATCCACTCGAGCCTGTCGTTGAGCTGATGGGCGGTAAGCAGGTTGTCATAGCCGTACGTTTGAATGAGCGACTCGAAGAAGTCGTAGCGGAATTTTCTGGCACTGGCTTCAAAGTGTGACGTGAATTTCGGTGCTCTCACCGTATGGCAGACGAGATTGTACTCTTTTGCCAGAGATTGTGCGTGTGCCACCTCCTCTTTACTCTGCTCCCGTAAGCCGTAATCGACAATGGCGATGTCAAATTTGATGTTGTTCTCTATGAAGAGAAAGAAGAGGGCCGAGGAGTCGATGCCGGCGGAAAAAGCCAGAAGGTTTTTTCTATCAGGTAGGAGGTAGGAGGTAGGAGGTAGGAGTGAGAGCATGGTTCTATAC
>JALWLU010000008.1 GCA_026996325.1 Sulfurovum sp. | reverse complement strand
GACCAAATTCGATCTGCTGCTTCTTGATATCAATGTTCCCGGTATAGACGGACTTGAACTGCTTAAAGAGAGCAGGGAAGAGGGCGTTCTTGCACCGGCTGTCTATATTACCTCGATGGACAGTGTTGATGATCTTGAACGGGGGTTTGCAAGCGGTTGTGACGACTATATTCGCAAGCCGTTTTCACTCAAAGAGCTTTTGATCCGGGTTGAAACACTGTTAAAACGCGGGTTTTTTCATGAAGTAAAAGAGGTGATCCCTATTGGGGATGATATCTCTTACAATATTAAAAGCGGTGAACTGCTCCGCAGCGGCGAACCGGTATCGCTTGGCAACAAAGAGTCCCGTCTTATTACCCTGTTTATGAAGCACCAGGATGAAGTGCTTTCTCATGACAGAATCTACAGACATTTGTGGGACTATGACGAAGAACCCAGTGATTCGGCGCTGCGTACTTATATAAAAAATCTTCGAAAGATCATAGGGAAGGAACGTATTGTCAGCATCAAAAAGCAGGGCTACAAGTTCGTTGCTCAAAAGTGAAAAACGCTCGCTTGCCCGTTTTCTTACCCTATATATGGCTATGGTGATCTTCGGTATTGCTATGTTGGCAATATACTATTATGAGAGTCAGAAACAACTCAAGCTCTCCAACCAGAGAGCTGAAATGAACAAGTATGCCTACATTCAGACCAAACGCCTCAAAGTGTTGCACCATTTTTTCCCGGAACGACGTGAGTATCCTCGCGATACGAGATTTACCTCCGCAATTTACGATATCGAATATCATAAAATTTTCTCTTTGAACCAGGTCGATAAGGTCCATTTTGATGAGGAGATCTATTTTATTGATGGATATATACATTTTGTGAAAAATCTGGATACTTTCTATCTGGGGACACGCTATCTTGTCATTGAATTGAAGGATGATGGAGCGTGGCAAACGGAAATCTGGAAAAATATTGCTCTCTACGGCAGTTTGGCATTTATACTTTTTATGGTTTTCGGACTCTATCTTGCCAAACTCTTTTTGCGGCCAATGCGCAACTCCATTATTCTGCTTGACCGCTTCATTAAGGACACGACGCATGAACTCAATACACCGCTTTCAACCATTTTGGCCAATATTGAGATGATGGATACAAGCGTCATGGTGCCACAAAACAGGAAAAAACTTGTACGTATCAATGCTGCGGCAAGGATGGTTTCTGTCCTCTATAAAGATTTGACATTTCTTGTCCTGGAGCAGGAGAGAAAGAACAATGATACATGGCTTTCGCTTGATGAGATTATACGGGAGAGAGTGGAGTATTTTGATGCACTTTCCCGTTCCCGTCAGATATCGTTCGCATTGCATTTGGAGAATACGAAACTTTATATGGACAGAAAAAAGTTTATACGTGTTTTGGATAACCTGCTCTCCAATGCGATCAAGTATAACAGAAGAGAGGGTAAGGTGACGGTACTGCTGGAAAAAAACCGTCTTGTAGTACGAGATACAGGTATCGGCATTTCAGAGGATAAAATATCGATGATGTTTGACCGTTATATGCGTTTTAACGAAAGTGAAGGCGGATTTGGCATCGGTCTTAGTATTGTCAAAATGATTTTGGACGAGTACGGCTTTACAATCGAGGTCCATTCAAAAGAGGGTGAAGGCACGGAAATGGCTGTCATATGGGAGGAGAAGCAATAATGCGAAAATGGGTACTGTTCTGGATGATAACAGCTATAGGCATCTTGAATGCGGAGGATATTTACGAGAAGAACTGTGTTCCCTGCCAGAGAGA
>JALWLU010000007.1 GCA_026996325.1 Sulfurovum sp. | reverse complement strand
TGACTACCTCGTACCAAGCCGTGTACACCCGGGGGAGTTCTACGCACTGCCGCAGTCCCCGCAGCTCTTCAAGCAGCTGCTGATGGTCTCGGGCTTCGACCGCTATTTCCAGATTGCCAAGTGTTTCCGTGACGAAGACCTGCGTGCGGACAGACAGCCGGAGTTCACCCAGATAGATGTCGAGATGAGCTTCTGTACCGAAGATGATGTCATCACCGTTGCCGAAAAGCTCATCAACGATATCTTCACGCAGTGCGGATTCGAGATCCCCAAAACCTTCAAGCGTATGACCTACCACGAAGCGATGGAGAAGTACGGTTCGGACAAACCCGACCTGCGTTTTGATATGGCGATGGTAGATGTCATCGACATCTTCGAACGCTGTGACAACGAGATCTTCTCAAACATCGCCAAAGCACCAAAGCGCAACCGTATCAAAGCGCTGAAAGTGCCAAACGGTGACAACATCTTCTCTAAACGCCAGATGAAGGGCTTCGAGGACTATGTACGCAAATTTGGTGCGCAGGGGCTTGGCTACTTCCAGATGAAAGAGGACGGCCTTAAGGGACCGCTGACAAAATTCTTCACAGAGGAAGACCTCAAAGCGATCGTAGAGCGCTGTGAACTCGAAACAGGCGACGTCGTCTTCTTCGGTGCGGGCGAGAAGAAAACGGTACTCGACTACATGGGCCGCTTCCGTCTCTACCTGGCAGAGCTTATGGATATCATCCCCGAGGGCGTTTTCGAATTCCTCTGGGTTATCGACTTCCCAATGTTCGAGGTCGAGGATGGACGTGTCAAAGCGCTCCACCACCCGTTCACTCAGCCAAAATCGCTTGACTTTGACGACATCGAGGAGATCGAATCGATCGCCTACGACATCGTCCTCAACGGTACGGAACTTGGCGGCGGTTCCATCCGTATCCACAAGGAAGAGATGCAGGCAGAGATCTTCAAACTTCTCGGCATCAGCGAAGAGGAGGCACAGGAGAAGTTCGGCTTCCTGCTTGACGCACTCAAGTTCGGTGCACCGCCGCACGGCGGCTTCGCACTGGGGCTTGACAGACTCATCATGCTGATGACTGGAACGGACAGCATCAGAGATGTCATCGCCTTCCCGAAAACCCAGCGTGCACAGTGTCTGCTCACCCAGGCACCAAGTCCGGTGGACAACGAGCAGCTTAAAGAGCTGAGTCTGCGTATCCGTCAGACGCCGACGGCGTGATTTAGTGATAGTGAGGAGTGATAGTTAATAGTGAGAGGTGGTCATTCCTGCGAAAGCAGGAATCTTTACGTCAATGAACCAAACAACGTCCAGATCCCGCATCGAGTGCGGGATGACGAGGGGGGACTGTCATTCCTGCGAAAGCAGGAATCTTCGCATCAATCATGCAATCAGCGTCAAGATCCCGGATCAAGTGCGGGATGACAGGGAAAAGGAAACGAAAGCTTTAGCTTCGCTTTAACGCAGAATGCTAAAATAACGTCACGATTCCACCATAGACAAAAAATTACAAGTTAAAGGAAACCCAATGAAAAAACTCTTTCTCATCATCGGAGCGCCAGGTTCCGGAAAAACGACTGACGCAAGCATCATCGCCAAAAAGCACAGTGACAAGATTGTCCACTACTCCACAGGCGACATGCTTCGCGAAGAGGTAGCAAGCGGCTCCGAGCTTGGCAAAGAGATCGAAAGCTACATCTCAAAGGGTGCGCTCGTTCCTCTGCAGATTATCGTAAACACCATCGTCTCCGCCATCAAGAATGCACCTGTTGACAACATCCTCATCGACGGCTACCCAAGAAGCGAAGAGCAGATGACAGCTTTCGACGAACTGGTTAACAAAGAGGACGACATCGAGCTGGTCTCTGTCATCGAAGTGCGTGTCAGCGAAGCGGTAGCAAGAGAGCGCATCCTCGGACGCCGCGCTGAAGCTGCACCGGGTGAAGAGCGCAGCGACGACAACGAAGAGGTCTTTGTAAGCCGCATGAAGATCTACACCGAGCCGCTGCCGGCTATCCAAAAATTCTACGAAGCAAAAGGCCTACTTCATGTTATCGACGGTGAGCGTACCCTTGAAGAGGTCGTTGCCGATATGGAGCAGTTCGTTCTGAGCAAGATTTAGGCGTTTAGCGTTTAGCGTTTAGCGTTTAGCGTTTAGCGTTTAGCGTTCCTAAGTGAACGATTTCATAAATACCCTTAACTTGTCAAGGGAATATGACAAGAATCACGCGTTATCGTGTTTTCTTTTTTTCTTTGCTTCGTTTCTCTTTTTTCTTTGTCACGAGAACAAAGAAAAAAAGAAATGAAGAAAAACGTTAACTGCTCTTCAATCGTCAAGATCCCGGATCAAGTCAGGGATGACGATGTCACATGGTACCAATAGTACTCAATAACCAATACACCAATTACCAATAACCCAAACCACATCAATCAAATTTACTAACAAATTCATTCAATCCTATCATTTTTTCTCATTAAACTTTTTCTGTTAAAATCCCGGCGAATTTAGCATAAAGGACACTTTGTGAACCTTAAAACTTTTTTTACAGAATACGGAGAACACGTACCCGGCTACGATGTTACTGTCATCAACGAAAGGGAAGCCCGCGCTGCAGCGGGAATCCTCTTTATGATGGGGATGATCGTCATCTTTGTGGGCATTGGCTTTAACCATGTCATTGTCGCGCGTGTCTATCTGGCATTCCTCTTTTTCGACTTCACCATGCGTGTCATCAGTCCACGCTACTCCCCCTCCCTACTTCTTGGCAAACTTGTCACGCAAAACCAGAAACCCGAATATGTCGGCGGCATGCAGAAACGTTTTGCCTGGACACTCGGCTGGCTTATCGCCATCCCAATGATGGACTGGTTCGTACTCCACTGGGACATCACCTTCTACAAAGTGCTTATCTGCGTACTCTGTCTTACGCTGATGTTCCTTGAAGCAGCCTTCTCTGTCTGTGTCGGCTGCATGATCTACAAAGCCATCACCCGAAGCGACCCGCAGCACTGCCCCGGAGGAAAATGCGAGATCCGTACCAAAGAGCCCATCCAGATCTTCTCACCGGCACAGAAGGTCGTCACATCCATTACCGTTGCAGCCCTTGCTGTTGGCCTCTACCTCTTTCTTGCCAAGACCGATTCCCGTACCTTCTTCGGTGAATTCCTGCACGAAATGATTCTGACAAAACAGCAGCTACAGCGTGAAGAGCAGCTAAAGTATGAACAGCAGGCTGCAGCAGAGTTCGAAAACGACGATGATGATTTTTAAGTGCTGTCATTCCTGCGAAGGCAGGAATCTTCACGTCATTTGCCCAATCAACGTCAAGATCCCGCATCAGGTGCGGGATGACAAACCAATTGGAATCGAATGCCTTATTGGAAAGTATGCCCTTGGGTATAGCTTCACCCAAACATTAATTGACAAATTGATGCTAGGCGGGGCTGAAGCCTCCGACTTCCCAAACACACAATAACCAATAACCAATATCAATCTCCCCAACTAGTCATCAACGAAAAAAAATTTCTCCCAAATGCTATTCTCTTCTTTACAAAACAGGACTACACTACACCACATACATTATATAAGGAGCATATCATGGCTGAAAAGATAAGAGAGATACAACTTCAAATGGCACGCTACAGAATTGCACTGGAGATGGGCTACATTACTGCACTTGAGTACAGAGAACTTACCTTTGCGCTGGATTATGAAATGCAGCAGATAACGCAGAAGTTCCGTAAAAGTGCCTGAGAGTTCGTTTAAAACGGACACAAGTTTACTATGAGTAATTTTGATTATAAGGCAAAAATATGATTGTATAAAATCCATTGGTATACTTGACTTTCATTTTGTTTTTTACTATACTACTCGCACCTAAAAACAAAAAACAAGGAAAGAACAATGAAAACAGGTATGTTTACAAAAGTAACTGCTGGTATCGCACTGTCACTCGTGACTTCAACTATGCTTCACGCAACAAACGGAGATTCACTCATTGCTGTAGGTGCAAAATCAAGAGGTATGGGTGGAACCGGTATCGCAGTCAGCCATGGTGCGGAGTCTACCATCAGCAACCCTGCTATGATCACATCGGTAGAGGGAACAGAGATCTCTTTCGGTGGCACAATCTTTATGCCTACCGTAAAGTCTGAACTCTATTTAGGAGCTCCAGGCGTTGACCCAAAATATACAAGTGATGCAGACATGAACATGATTCCGGAAGTCTCTGTCGCACACAAGATCAACGACAACTGGTACATCGGTATCGGTATGTGGGGAACAGCTGGTATGGGTGTTGACTACAGAAATGTTGCAGGCTCACCTTCTGGCTTGAACAATATGAATATGGTTACTAACCTGCAGCTTATGCAGTTTGCTGTTCCCATTGCATATAAATCAAACGGTTTCAGTGTTGCTGTAGCACCAATTCTCCAATATGGAAACTTGGATATCCAATATAATGGTCCTACAGGACCGAGTGGTGCAGGACTTGCACAAGACTTTGGTTTCGGCTGGTCAGCGGGTGCTTCCTATGAGTTTGACGGCTTCACAGTCGGTGCTGTGTATAAATCTTCCATTAAAATGGATTATGATGGCCAGCTTTCAACAGCAACGACTCCATTTACACCATGGGCATTTCCGGCACCAATGTCAGACACACTTGAGCAGGCTGCAGAGTTCGGTCTCGGTATCTCTTATGTAATGGGTCAGCACACATTCGCCTTTGACTGGAAGCGCATCTACTGGGGTGATGCAACAGGATACAAAGAGTTTGGCTGGGAAAACCAGGATGTATATGCTTTCGGTTACCAGTATGCGCAGGACAACTGGGCTATCAGACTGGGTTACAACCATGGTTCAAATCCAGTAAAGGAAGCTGACGGTACAACAGCTGCAGGTGCAGCACTGAACCTCTTCAACCTGATGGGCTTCCCGGCAACTGCTGAGAACCACTACACCATCGGTGGTACTTATGCATTTACAAAACAGTTCTCTGTTGACCTTGCTTATGTTTATGCGGACAATAACTCCGAGACATATGATATTAGTGGTATATTTGGACCTACAACTACAATCACAACAGATCATGAAGAATCAAGTCTCTCTTTCCAGCTGACTTACGCATTCTAAAACCCTTTCTCCCCCCCACCTGGGGAGAACCCCTCCTCTTTCTTCATTCATCTCTTATCTTCTTAAGAAATTTATCGTAAAATATAAAGTAATCAAATTAAACTAAATTGTTTTAATCTATTTTAATGATGAAAAAGGAGATGCCATGTTCAAACCGTTTCTGCTCGCTTCCCTGCTTGGCTCGGCGCTGCTTGCCAACACCATCAACCTTACCGGCACCATTGTCTCTGACAACCAAAAATACATTGGAGCGCGTTACATGGGGTACGTCAAAGAGGTCTATGTCAATATCGGCGACAAGGTGCATAGAGAGGACGACCTCTTCAAGATGGATTCGGCGGAGTTCGACATCATAAAGGAGCAGGTCAATCTGGGGTTGGAGCAGGCGGAGATACTCACCGATGTTTACCGCAGCAAGCTTGACGAGATACGCCGCAACCGTGCACTGCTGATCAAAAACAAGGACAGTGTCGTGAACTTTGACGACATGAACGAAAACCTTTCCATCACTGCCGAACACACGCAGGCGATGCTAAAGGCGATGCAGGTCATCGTCAAGAATGCCGCGCAGAAGGCAAAGGAGATCAGTGTTATCTCCCATTATCTCGAGGTCAAAGCACCCAGCAACGGCATCATTGTCCAGAAGAACCTTCATGTCGGTGACATGGTGATGCCGGGCTTCCCCGTCATGGTACTCGTCGACCTCGATCACCTCGAAATCGAAGCGCAGATCTCCGAAAGCGACCTCCTCAAAGTTAATGAAGGCGACTTCGTCAAGTTCGAGATCCCCGCCATCCGCTACAAAGGCAGAGGCCGCATCAAATCCATCGTCCCCTCCGCCAACCCCATGACCCACACCTTCACCATCCGCATCAAATTCAAACGCGACAACGAAAAGATCTACCCGGGGATGTACACGAAAATCACCATCGAGTACAATCCGGCGCTGTTGCCGAAGGAGTAGTGTCACTCCGTCATCCCGGACTTGATCCGGGATCTGGACCGTTCATTGACTGATTGGTGCAAAGATTCCTGCTTTCGCAGGAATGACGTTAATCCCCGTCATCCCGCACCCGATGCGGGATCTTGACATCACACTTCGTCATCCCGGACTCGATGCGGGATCTTGACGCTGATTTGCTCATTGACGCAAAGATCCCTGTTTCCGTAGCAATGACGTTAAACCCTCGTCATCCCGGACTTGATCCGGGATCTTGACACTGATTTACTCATTAACGTAAAGATTCCTGCTTTCGCAGGAACGACGGCGAATCCACGTCATCCCGTACCTTAATGCGGAATTTTGTTGTATTAATCGAAACTAACCTATAAAATACACTCATATAAATCAATCCACTCCGCATTTTTTTCTTCTATCAATGCAACCTTCCACTCTCTTTTCCATTTTTTCAACCGTTTTTCACGCTTAATAGCTTCTTCCATTGTGTTATGAAGTTCAAAATATACAAGTTTCTTCAGGTGATACTTTGAGCTAAAACTTTCCACAAAACCATTTTTATGCTCATAAATACGTTTTGGGAGATTGGAGGTAACACCAATATACAATGTTCCGTTCTTTTTATTGCTAAGGATATAAACTGCTGGCTGCATTTTACTCCTTTGTTCTAACTTGTTATCCAAACTTGACCCGGGATCTAGACGTTGTTTGGTTCATTGATGTCAAGATTCCTGCCTTCGCAGGAATGGCGTTAATCCTCCGTCATCCCGCACTTGATGCGGGATCTTGATGTTTGGATGGAACGCATCGCCTTTGCTTAGCATCAAGATTCCTGGTCAAGCCAGGAATGACGTTGAATCCACGTCATCCCGCACTTGATGCGGGATCCTGACGTTGTTTCAATGATTGATTCAAAGACTCCAGCTTTCGCAGGAATAACGGTGTGAACTACTCCTCATCATCACACGGCTTCTTCCTGCGCATGATCAGAGAGCGGATGTTGTTGGTCAGGATACACCAGGTGCCGTCTTTCTCCTTCTCTTTCATTTCACACGGGGTTGGTGCATGAGGATCCATCGCTTTGGCGTTGCTCATGAGTACAGGGATAAAGAAGAGTGCCACGAGGGTCGCAGCGATGCTTCCGAAGATGAGCGCGATACCCAGTCCCCCAAAGATGGGGTCGGTGGAGAGCAGCAGGGAGCCAAGGATGATGGCTACCGCAGTCATGAGGATGGGTTTGGCGCGGGTTGCTGTGGAGAGTGCAATGGCGCGGTTCTTCTCCATGCCTTCATCTTTCATCAACGACTTTGAAAAATCGATTAGAAGCAGTGAGCCACGCGCACTTATCCCCATAAGGGAGATGAATCCAATCAGTGAAGTGGCCGTAAGGAAAAAGTTGACATCGCCAAAGTAGAGCGATATCTTGTCGGTAATCCAGTGACCGACAATGACGCCGATGATGGAGAGAAAACTTCCCGCCAGAACGATGCCGCTAAGCGCGAACGATTTATAGTAAACGACCATCAGCAGAAACATCAAAATGAGTGCTGCGATGAACGCACCGCCAAGGTCTCGGAAGGTATCGAGCGAGACCTTCATCTCCCCGTCCCAGCGGATGAGGACCTTCTCTCCCGTCTTTTTGTCAACGGCATTGAGGTCGAACATAAATGTCGATATGCCCGGTATCTTGGTGATGTTGTACTCATCCTGCATCATCTTCAGCATTTTCTCACGCGCATCCAGAAGCGGATAGACCTGTGATACCATATCGCACTCGGCGGTGACAATAGCCATGTTCTTGAGGTCTTTTCTGAAGATGCTTGGGCTTGACTTGCGCTTCTTGATCTCCACCACTTCAATCAGCGGTACCATCATCCCCTTTCGGTTCATCAGACGCAGGTTGGAGAGCTTCTCTTCAAGCGCCTCTTTGCTCTCTCCGTGAATGATGCGTGCGTCGTTGTCAAGGCGAACGAAAATAGGTACCTGATCCTGCTGGTCTTTGGTATTTTTTACCGCAACCGGCATTCCCTTGAAGGCAAGGTAGATAATCTGGTTGACCTGGTCGACGCTCAGTCCGCTTCGGATAATCTTCTCCTTGTTGGGCGAGAGCATGTAGGTGTCGTAGATGTCATCGAGCATTACATCGATGTCGACAAGCCCCTCGGTATCGGCCAGTATCTGGCTGACACGCTCTACTACGTGACGCAGTTCCTTGTCATTCTTGGCATAGACCTCCACAACGACGGTCGCCAATGTCGGAGGGCCTGACGGCATCTCGATGAACTTTATGCTCGTATGCGGATGGAGGGTTCCACAGGCTTTTTGAATGGTGGGGCGGATGCGGTGCACCATCTTGAAGGAGGGTTCGTCACGGTGGTGCTTGTCTGTCAGGTTGACCACCACTTCGGCCTGGTTCTGGAAACGCTTGAAAGCACTCCCCTTGACCAGCCCTGCATAATCAAGCGGCGCACCCTGCCCCAGGAAGATCTCCATGTCGGTCACTTCCGGCTCTTTTTCAAGCTCATGCACCACACACTCGGCCACTTCACGCGTCTCTTTGATGGAGGCGTTGGTTGCGGTGTCGATGTAGACGGTGAAGGTGTTGGCACTCTTGCCAGGAAGCATCTTGGCAAGGACAAGCTTGGTGGGGATCATCATCACAGACCCCATTAGCGCTGCCAGTACCAGCCCTATGACGATCCAGCGCTTTTTTCGACTCTCAAGGATGTTGTAGAGGAACGATTCGAACTTCGTCATTTCACATCTCCCTTGGGTACTTCCGGACTTTCATTCTCTTTGGTTTCAGGGTCACTCTCTTCATGTGCATCATGGGCATGGTGTGCAAGCACCTCTTTTTTGATCTTTTTGAAGTTGAGGAACTTTCGTGCCATATAGGGGGCAAAGACATAAGCGACAAAGAGCGAGACGGCAAGTCCGACAGGAACATTGAGCGGAATGGGCTTCATGAACTGCCCCATCATACCGCCTACAAAGGCCATGGGCACCATCGTCAAAATGATGGCGATCGTGGCAATGTTCGTCGATGGTCCTATCTCATCAGTTGCCTGTACGATAATCTCATCGACACTCTTCTTGTCGATGTCAAGATGAAGTCTTCTATGAATGTTTTCTATGACGATAATGGCATCGTCGACGATGAGCCCCAGGGAGAGCAGGAATGCAAAAAGGGTGATACGGTTGATCGTCTGATCGGTAAGCTGCGCGATAAAGAGTGTTGTCGCCAGAATCATCGGTACCGCAATGGTAACGACCATCGACTCACGCCACCCCAGGAAAGGGATGAGAATGAGCATAATGATGAAGATGGTGATCTCCAGATGATGCACCAGCTCGTTTACCGCCTCATCTGCCCGTTCACCATAGTTACGGGTGATGATAAACCCTACTCCGGCATTGCGGAGCTCCTCTTTTGCCTCCTGTATCTTCTCTATAGCCTCTTCAGCGATGAATACGGCATTGGTCCCCTTGAGCTTGGAGACAGTCATCGTGATCTGCTCGGTCAGCGGACGGAATGTCACTTCGCTCTCGAGTTCATCGCTCTCCTCTTTTTTACGGTGTTCGTTCTTTTTGATCTTCTCCGGGTACTCCGACATGCCTATCTGGTAGTCGATCAGCGCATCCTGGTAGTTCTGTATGTCGTAGCTGTACTCCACATCAGCGATGTTCTTGAGATAGATGGGTGATCCCATATACTCGGCAATGATGAGCTCTCTCAGGTCATCGACGGTGTCGATGGCATTTTCGACACCAAACACCACCAGCTTGCCCTTGTCGTTCTGCGTATCGATCATCGGCGCATTGGTGGAGATGGACTTGATGGCTTTGGCCACCTGCCCCAGCGAGATATGGTAGGCAGAGAGCTTGTTAAGGTCAATGAGGACATTGAACTGTGGCCTTTTTACCCCTTTGAGCATTGTTTTTGAGACATTGTCCAGCGCATTGATCTCCTGCTGCAATTCGCGTATGGTCTTGTAGAGCTTGACGATATCTATCTTGGCGTTTGGCAGCTTGTAGAATGCGGCGGTAAGCACGGGAATGTCGATGTCGATGTCAAAGGGTTTGACCAGCGGAGGCATCGTACCTTTGGGGAGCTGATCCATGTTCTGCATCACTTTGTCGTAGAGCTTGAGGTTGGAGGATTCCCTCTCTTCACCTATGAAATACTGCACGTTAACCACACCGAAGTTGTTCATGGCCGTACCGTAGATGTGTTCTACCCCTTTGATCTCCCGTATGCGCCGCTCGAGCGGTTTGACAATGACATTGAGGATCTCCTTTGGCGAAGCTCCCGGCATGGCGACAACGACGGCACCACCGCTGACTTCTATCTGAGGGTCTTCCTCTCTTGGCATCGTCTGAAGCGAGACGAAACCAAGCAGTAAAATAGCAATAGCGAGTATGGGTGTAAGGGGGTTTCCCAAAAATACTTTGGAAAGATGCCCCGCGATGTTCTTTATCTTGTAATCTTCCTTCATGGCAGCCATTATAACGATATTAAACATAAAATTTACTACTTTTGCATCAATTTTAGTGCATAATTTTATTAATGAGAATAAGTGTAAATTATTTCAGAAATTAAGGGTCCAATTAATCTGTTCATAAATATTTTTATGACACAATACTTGCCATTGTCAAGCTTGACAAAATCGATATACATTAAAAAGGATGGACATGAGAAAAATGTTTTCACGAATCGCTCTGGCAGTAACACTGTTCGTTTTCGCTTCTGCAGCGGCTAACGCAAATGAGGCTGCATACCTGAAGGCGCCATACGCGGACGCTGGCAAAGTGGCTTCCAAGCTCAAGAGTGCCGGTTTCCAGGTACTCACAACCTACTCACCGGCAAAGAAGGCCAACCTGAAGGTCATCGTTGTTACTAACAGTGCACTCAAAAGCGCAGCGAGCAAAAAACTTCGCGGTTTTGCAGCGATCCAGAAAGTACTGGTAGACTCAAAGGCAAAGACAGTCCTTACTACAAACCCTACCTACTGGCTCAAAGCGTTCCTCCAGAAGGACTATAACGCAGGTGCGGCATCTTCTACAAAAGCGGCTCTGAAAAAAGCGCTTGGTACACTCACGCCTACAAAAGATGCACTCCCTGCAAGCAAACTTGCCGGATACCACTTTATGCTCGGTATGCCTTACTACCAGGATATGGAGCTGCTGAAGAAAGGTGCCAAAGGCGTCAAGTCAAGCAAAAAGCTCTTCGCACTCAAACTTGCGAACGGAAGTACACTCTACGGTGTGAAGATGGGTAAAGCAGCTGAGTCTTTTATCAGCACTATCGGTGAAGACAAGGCGCTCGTTCTTCCTTACACTGTACTTGTCGAAGGTGGAAATGCCTATGCACTTGCTCCTAAGTACTACCTGGCGATCTCATACCCACTCCTTACTATGGGTGAGTTCATGAAGATCTCCGGAGCACCTGATACAATCATCAGAGCACTCAAGAAAGCGGTTCAGTAACGCTCTTTTCTGCGGCGCGCTTGCGCTGTGGAAAAATTAAAAATTAAAAACTTCCCACCACACTATCACTAACTTTCCATCATCTCTTCTATCGTCACCCTTACATTGCGTCCAAGCGCTTCCACGTCGTAGCCGCCCTCTAAAAAGAATACAAACGGTACATCGGCACTGTCGAGGATAGCACACACGATACCTCGTATGCCCTCGGTCGTGACATTGAGCTGTGCCAGCGGATCGCTTTCATGTAGATCGTATCCTGCTGAGACGAGAATGATGTCTGGGTTGAACGCAGCAACTATGGGAGGAAGATCGTTTTGGTAGATGTCGAACACTTCGGTATCGCCGCTGTCCGGCATCAATAGAAAGTTCCGTGTATACCCTTCTCCTTTGCCAACCCCTGTCTCATTCTCCATTCCCGTTCCTGGGTAGGCGAAGGCCTGGTGTGAGGAGAAATAGAAGACGGTATCGTCAGCATAGAAGGCATCCTGTGTACCGTTCCCGTGATGGACATCGAAATCGATAATCATCACTTTTTTAAAGCCCTGCTCCTGTGCATAGCGTGCCGATACAGCGATGTTGTTGAAGAGACAAAAACCCATGGAGCGCTCCGGAGTTGCATGGTGACCCGGAGGACGCACGGCACAGAAAGCACGTTCAAAACTTCCAGATTTGATGCCGTCTATTGCCGCAATGCCCGTACCCACCGCCGTTCTGGCCGCAAGATAGGAGTCATGGGAGCAGATGGTATCGCTGTCAATGGCTCCGGCACGTTCACTGCACGCTTCTACCTCGGAAATCTGCGCATTGCTGTGAATACGTGCGATCTCCGACAGAGAAGCCGCCTTCGGTGAAACCTCTACAAGGCTCTCTTTGATCGGCGCTATGGCCGATACTATTGCGCGCAGTCTGGCAGCCGATTCAGGATGGCCGATGCCTGTATCATGTTTGAAAAATACTGTATCGGTAACGAAAGCAACCTGCATCACTTCAGTCCCATACTCATCTTCAGCGTATCCATTTCGTGACGCAGACGTGTCACTTCATCCTGCAGGGAGAGGACAAGCTTTTTCAGCTCATCGTTGGAGAGTGCCGGTTCGCTCCGCTTTTGCGACTTGCCATTTTTCTCACTTTTGGAAGCTTCCGGCAATACATAGGTGACCTCTTTGCCGTTCTCTTCAACCGTTTCGCTCTGAAGCTTGCCGCTTTTGACCATCTTAACCACATTGAAAAGACTCAGTTTGTGTTTGACAGCATACTGCTTGAGTGTCATCTTTTCCATCATATTCTCCTTACTGTTTTCTCTTTGGAATTATACACAGTTTATTCACCTTTCTTCGCTATAATTGCTACCAACATACCACAATAAGGAATCAACAATGAAACTGAAAACACACTCGCTCATCCTCTTTGCCACGCTGATGCTCCTATTCAGCAGTGCACTTCATGCAAAGGCAGCAAAGGTCATCGATGCCGAAGTTGACGTTGCCGTCGCGCAGTTCAAAAGACTGGTCAAGGGTGGGGATGTATTCCTCAAAAAAGTCAAAGGCTATCTTGTCTTCCCTACCGTCTACAAGGGCGGCTTTGTCGTCGGCGGCGAATATGGCGAGGGGGCGCTTATTGTCGACGGGAAAACCGTTGGCTACTACAATATTGCCTCCGCTTCCGTAGGCTTCCAGATCGGCGCACAGAAAACCTCCTATCTCTTCGCATTTGCCGACCAGTACGCACTCGATCAGTTCATGCACAGTGATGGCTGGCAGGTCGGTGTCGATGGTTCCGTTGCGATTATCAAGTGGGGACAGGGAGTAGACATCAGCTCAATCAGTTTCGAGAAGCCTATCTACGCATTTGTCTTCAACAACAAAGGCCTGATGGCGAACATTTCGCTTGAGGGCACGAAGATCACCCGCATTCATCCACCGGAACTGTAACACTTCTCTCTTCTTCTCCAAATCTACTCGTCATC
Source organism: Sulfurovum sp. (assembly GCA_026996325.1). Lineage (GTDB taxonomy): Bacteria > Campylobacterota > Campylobacteria > Campylobacterales > Sulfurovaceae > Sulfurovum. The sequence continues at coordinate 14,912 of JALWLU010000007.1, read as the reverse complement.
CCGGACTTGATCCGGGATCCTGATATAGGTCGTTATTGGTAATTGGTGTATTGGTTATTGGGATAGTCGGAACAGCAAATTTAACGAAGTATGTACCTTTAGGTGTATTTTCAGCCATGGCGAAGATAAATCTTCGCTTCCTGAAAGTATTGTCCTCCCGAACTTGATCCTGGATCTTGACGTTTGGATGGAACGCATTGCCTTTGCTTAAAGTCAAGATTCCTGGTCAAGCCAGGAATGACGGGAAAAACTTGTCATCCCGCACTTGATGCGGGATCTTGATGTTTTTTGGTTAATTGACGTCAATATTCCTGCTTTCGCAGGAGTGACGGAAGAGATGTCTACCGCTTCATACACCCTGCCAAATCACTGAAGTGCTGTGCGCTTCTAATACACTTCATACGTGACTCAAGAAAGGTGATATGGCTGTCGAATCGCTCCAGCACATCGTTACGCTCCTTTTCCCAAGAGGCGATCTTATTGTGACTGTCTTTGGTAAAGTAGTGTTTGAGTGCAATCATGTCGTAGAGACAGCTGTTGGCTGCCTCTGTACTCGCAGCAGAAGCAAGGCAGGCCCTTGTCTTCTTCATCGTTTGCAGCAGCTGGGGAAGCAGTCTCTTCTGACTTTCGAAAATGGGGTGTGCAAGTATGTGCATCACACGCTCTTTCTCCCTTTTGGGAAGTCCCTCTTTAGTGCTTTTTTTTGCCTGAAGTATCGAGATGACCTCAAGCAGGCGCTCCGAGAAGGCATCGGGTATCTTGACATGCTTTGTCTTGAAGTGCGCAGCGAAAAGCGCCATCTTCTCTACGGGGAACTTCGGCACACTGCATTGTGCCGCACTGCTGACATTGATGTCAAAACTTACGGAGACAGCCTCCTCACGGTAGAGCAGTCCCATAGCACGATATTCGGTAAAGAGTGGGATACCTTTATAAAGGCACTTGCTGATCCCCTCTGTCGTCCACATGTCGCAGACAACATTGGCAATCATCTGCTGCTGACCGTTCTTCGAGAGCCCCCTGGTGATATTGCGTGCCTTCTTGCCCACAGGCAGCGGACGTTTGCGTATCTTTTTGGTTTTGAAATCCACATCCAGAATCTCGTTGGATTCACGCTTGATACAGCTCTGCTTCTGAGCAATGTAATGGAGGGCACCCGTAGTCTTTTCTGTAATGTTGGTCTCAAAAAGCTCGACCGCACCCCAGTCCCGAAAGCGCAGCTTACCGCTTCCTTCAAGCGTCAGATTGACATCTTCCGTAAGTGGACCGCCGCCACTTATTTTGTAGATGACTTCGGCCTTTGGCACCTCGTAGATTTTGTGTGGCGGTGTCTGTGCCTTCAGGGGCGCAGAGAATAGGGCTGCTGCAATAGATACAGCGCAAAGAAGTGCATTGAAAAGGGTTGTTTTTGTCTGTTTCATCCGATTATTGTAGCATAATCACGCCCTGACTCTCTTCCCACCCCCAAACAGCGTGCCTGTGTCGGACATTGCCAATCCATATGCTTCCTTCGGTTACACATAAACTGTGACAGTTTTACCCCAAATACTCACAACCTATTGCAGTTTACGTGTCACATCGGCTTCGAAACGTCCAAAGGCTCTGTCCATCGCGCTGACGATATGCTCGGCACCACTGCCTTTTATATCGACCACCGTACTGAAAAGATGTGAATCACTATGGCCGCTCTGGGTATCTTCAACGCTCCAGGAAGCGTCAAGATAGACTCTGTTCCCCTGGGCAATGAAACGAGAAATGGCGATTTTGACAATGCGCTTTGGCTGCTGATCCACACCCCACGGGTAGGCATGCACATCCGGGTTGCGCAGTGCACGCTGCAGATAGGTAACGATGCGTCGCGTCAGCCCTTCGTCCATATCCTCCGCCCACTGTGCACCGGTAAGAAAAACGATATGGTTAGAGGATTTCTCCACGGCAAGATCACGTTTGAATAGATATTTTGGTACGGTAACAGTCTCCACACCAATACTGGTACGTATTCGGCCTGACTCGATGGGCTGTGAAGGGTTGGAAAGAATGTAGTAGTTTCCGCTGCCGGCACATCCGCCAAGCAGAAGGGCGACAATAAGGGTTAAAAAAGCGCTGCGCATTATCGGTCTCCGAATATCAGTGAATTTGGTTTGCGGTTGAGCATCCTCAGGAAGCGGTCCATCTCTTCTGATGTCTTCTTGATGGTTTTGAGCGTACTGCTGATCTGGCGTGTGACAAGCGAATTGCTGTCGTAGCCTTTGATCGTTTTTCGTGCCTGTCGCAGCGTACGTTCCAGTTCCTTGAGTGCGGCATCGACCTGGTCAGGCATCTTTACAAAACTCTTCTTCGCTGTCATCATGTTAAGCGCATCGACACTCTTTTTCAGATCGACCAACACCTCATCGGCATGGGCGATCGGTTTTTGGCTCTGCTCAATCGTCTCCTGCAGCGTATCGACCAGTTTTTCAAGCGGCAGTTTTTCCAGTTTTTCCAAAATACCCGAAATACTCTGCATAATATCACTCGGTATATAGTCTACAGTAGGCAGGTAGGTAAAACGTCCTACTTTGGTAATGGTGTTATTGCTCTCTGCCGCTGTTTCATCAAATGCCAGTTTGACATAGAGCGAACCGGTTATGGGATTGAGCTGCGCGATATGTGCACGCATCCCTTCTCTGACGGCTTTGTAGAAATTGGCTATGCCTGTATCATTTTTTTCTTTACTGTCAGCAAAAACCGATGTATCGATCTCTACATGGACACGCCCGTCCATCTGGTGTGTTTTACTGTCATATTGAAGTACCACATCAACAACGTTGCCCACAGCAAACCCTTCGTATCGCACCGGAGCGCCAATATGCAGGTTGGCAATAGAGTGTTTTGTTTTGAGCACAAAGTGCTCTCTGTGTGGCGTACCACTTCCTATGCGGTGTTTTGAAATCTCACTCTTGTTGGCATACAGCTTGAAGATGAAAAGATCCGGCACCTTTACCTTTTCATTTCTTCCTGTACTGGAAAACTCGATAGCACCCTGAATGAGATCCTGCACCGGTGCAATGTCTACATCGAGACTGCCGTTGTTCAGCGTAGCACTGACAGCTTCCCGCACCCAGAATTTCGAGTCCGTATGCACATAGGGTACGTAGGGTTTATCAATAAAAACGATAACATCGACACTGATATCATCAAGACCTAACGTTACATACTCCACCTTCCCTACTTCAATATTCTGTAGGTAAACAGGCGTCCCTTTTTTAACGGAGCTGTCCCCTTTTTCAGCTTTAAGCACAAAATATTTTCCCCCTTCATTGGCACGATAGGCATAGTTTAGACCATGGTACGTTTTTTTAAACTCTGTTCCACCCTTTTTCGAGTACATTTGCACATAGGTACCCGAAATCAGCGTATCCAGTCCTGTAACACCCGTCAAACCGAATTCGGGTTTGACGATCCAGAATTTGGCGTACTCGTTCAAAAACGCAACTGCATCCTTATTCATGCGGGCAACGACAACCACCCCTTCACCATCTTGTTCAAGCCGCACATCGGTAACCTTCCCGATAGGCACATCACGGTACTTGATCTGACTCTGTCCGGCAATGAGTCCCTCGTTCTTCTCGAAGATAATCCGTATCTCCGGACCGCGCTGGGCATAGTACTGGTAGGCAAGCCATCCGGCGATCACCAGTGCGATCAGCGGTACAATCCAGATAGAGGTAAAAAAGTTGAACTTTGTAGACTCTTTCACTTCAGGTATCTGTGTTCCCATTGAGCTCGTTTCCTTGTTTTATTTGTATGCCTGGATCAGGCGGGTATCGAACGCTTTTGCCGCAAGCAGTGTAAAAAAGACCGACAGCGCAAAAGCTGTCGATGCCGTGCCTGCTATAATCTGAATGTTGGCAAGGTGGATAAGTGCCGCAAGGATCGCGACGACAAAAACGTCTATCATCGACCAGGGACCAATGATCTCCATCAGATAGTAGAGCTTGTGCTTGTCGATCTTCCTCTCTTTCCCGATTGGGTATTTTACACTAATTAGCAGATAAATCAAAACGATGAATTTAAGAATGGGGATGAGAATGGATGCAAAGAGGATCACCAGTGCGATAGGGTAGGAGCCATGCTCCCAAAGGTAGACGATACCCCCGAAGATCGTACTCTCTTCGAAATGCCCGAACTTTTTGGTAATGAGCATCGGATAGATATTGGCGGGAATGTAGGCGATGATTGCCGTAATGAGATAGGCCCAGCTCTTCTCCGTTTTAAACCGGCGGTGTTTGTAGATGTGTGACCCACAGCGGCGGCAGCGGTTCTCCTTTCCTTTGTCGAGGTTGACCGCTTCACAGACCGGGCATCGCAACAGGCTCTTTTCATCGACCTCCATGCATACACTCCTCTTTGCCGTAGTGGCGTCTTCGCAACATCCATATCTCCGCAATATGTACGCTCTGGTTCAGATAGATGTCAAGCAACACGAATGCGGCCAACGCCCAGAAAGAGATGCCCATATGGATCTGTGCATACCCTATGAGCTTCACCAGCGCGACAAAAATACTGACCAGAAAAATCTCGCTCATACTCCAGGACTTGAGATGTGAAAGCAGTACCAACATCTCCTTGAGGAGCTGCGGTGAGCCTTTGAACTTCAACAGTGCAAAAATAAAGAGATAGAGCAGCATGATCAGCAGCGGAAAGAGAAAGATCAGAAAGAGACAGAGCATCCCTACGATATAAAAACCGTTTTCAAAGAGGCTCAGAAAGGTTTTGGTAAGCGTAATATACTGCGTATGCCCCAGTATCTCTATCTTCACAAGCGGAAAGAGATTTGCCAGAAAGAAGAAGATCAGTGCCGTGACACTCAGTGCCAATCCGTGGTCTATCAGCTTGCTGTCATAGCGGTAGAGTACGCTTCCACACTCGCTGCAGCATGCTTTGGCACCATCCTTAACAGGAACCTCCTTGTGCACGGTATGACATTTGTGGCAGATGACAAGTTTGTCCAGCGCCGCTTCGCTTTCAATTTTCATGGCTATAATTATAGCCAATAAAGATAAGGGGGACAGATGCATATTCTCTCCATTGGCAAAGCGCTGAGACATGACAGACTCACCATCGACCATATCGATGCTTCCAGCCTGCCAGAACACTACGACATTGAACGCTACGACTATGTCGTCATCAACGGCGGGGACGGTACCATACGCCGCGTGCTGAAACAGCTGCATACGCTGCAGAAACAGCCGGTCTTCATCCTCAACCCCACGGGTTCATTCAATGTCGTTGCAAAGATCCATAAAGCGCCTCCCATCGACAGTGTACTGGATATGCTCTCTGAGGGTACCACCCCACCTACGCAGAAACACCACATCTTCAAACTCAACGACGAGCTCTTCCTCTTTTCCGCCGGCAACATGGGTGACCTGCAGCACATCTTCCTCTCCGAAACGCTTCGCTTTGGGTGGCTCAGACACGGCATGGCCAAATATATCCTTGCCGTACTCTTCCTGCTCCCTGTTCACCTCATCATGACCCCATTCATGCTGATGAGCTCCACGCGTTTTTTCATCTTCACACCGCTGCGATTTGTAAAGAAGTTCGGCAGTTTCCATGGTAAAGTACAGGCGCTGGATATCGACCTTGACAACGACTACAATATGCTCGAACTCGACGGTGATATCGTGACAGTCAAAGGCAGACACCTCAAAATCCGTCAGGCGGGTAATGTCCGCGTCGTAACCGGCAGACGCAAATGAGACTGTCCGCTCTTTTTCTGCTCTGCTTCACCCTCCTCACTGCCTCCGGGCAGATCATTCCAAAACCGTTGCAGACCATACAATTAGGCAGCACTTTTACCATCGACAACACTGCCCGGCTCTATACCGATACACCACTTGCAAAAAATGCTATTGCCTATCTTCAGACGCACCTGCAGCGTGTTTCGGGCTACACGCTGCCACAGACAGAGACTGCAACCAAAACCAAGCTGCGTTTTCACTACGCACCCAAGGTGCTTACGAAAGCGGAGGGGTACCGGCTGAAGGTGAGCGAACACGGCATTCTCATACAGGCACGTGACAGTAACGGCTTTTTTTACGCTGTCATCACACTGATGCAGCTGATGCCAAAGGAGATCTGGGGTGATGGCCATGTTAAAAAAAGCAGATGGGACATTGGAGGCGTAGAGATCATCGACGCACCACGCTACCACTAGCGTGGCATGATGCTCGATGTCTCCCGCAACTTCTTTGGAGTTACCTACGTCAAAAAGTTCATCGACCGCATGGCACAGTACAAACTCAACCGCTTTCACTGGCACCTCACCGATGACGAGGGGTGGCGCATAGAGATAAAGCATTATCCACTGCTAACGAAGGTTGGCGCGGTGCGGGGACCGGACACAAAGCTGCCCTTCACTATCTTCCCCGCCATGAGAGGACCCAAAAACCGCGTGCAGCGCGGATTCTACACCCAGTCACAGATCCGCGACATTGTCGCCTACGCCAGGGGACGCTGCATCGAGGTGCTTCCCGAAATCGACATACCCGGCCACGCAAAAGCAGCACTCGTCTCCTACCCCAAACTGCTCACAGACCCCAAAGATACCAGCCGCTACCGCTCCGTACAGAGAGTCGCCAACAATACCCTCAATCCGGCCCTTGAGAGCACCTACCGTTTTCTTGACGGGGTCATAGCCGAGGTAGCAGCCCTCTTCCCCTTTGGCTACATCCACCTTGGCGGGGACGAAGTGCCAAAGGGGGCGTGGGAGCACTCTCCTGCAGTCAAAGCACTGATGCAAAAACACCATCTTAAAAGCAGACGTGAAGTCCAAAACTACTTCTTTGCAAGAGTGGATACCATTTTGGCGAAGCATGGCAAAAAGATGGTCGCCTGGCAGGAGGTACTCAAAGGCAGACCGAAACTTCGCAAAGAAGATATAGTCATGGCTTGGAAGAGCCCACAGGCAGGATACAAAGCCGTTAAACGGCACCGCAAGACCATTATGGCGCCTGTACACTACCTCTACTTCGACCAGCAGTACACCAGAAGCAAACACGAGCCCGGCCACACCTGGTCCACCCCCGTTTCCACCCGGAAAACCTACAGCTTCGACCCCGGCTCCTCTCCCTATCTAATAGGTGTTCATGCCTGTCTATGGTCAGAAACACTTTTGAATGAGAAGATAGCCGACTACCTCGCCTGGCCAAGAGCCCTCGCCCTTGCCGAAGTTGCATGGAGCAGCCCCAAACAGAAGAACTGGGTTGACTTCAAAAGAAGGATGAAAGTGCACGCACTGCCCAGACTGAAGCTGCAGGGTGTACACTGCCGGCCGGTGGACTAAGTAGAGGCATAAAACGTCAAGATCCCGGATCAAGTCCGGGATGACGGAACAGCATGGTGCCACAGGCGACTAATAACCAATACACCAATGACCAATGACCAATGACCAATAACCACATACTACCGATAAAGCAGATACTTCTCCCTAATCTTCTTAAATCTTCTTAAGTCACTCTCCCAACTCTTGCGTATCTGTGCCTCGCTCCAACCCGCCTCAAGCTGTTTTCGCAGACGGTCACTGCCGGCAAGTTTGTCCAAAAACGTTCCGCTGTTTAGGAAAAAACGCTTTTTGTCACTGTAGTGGCGGCAGGCATCTAACAGATAGCCAAGGTTCAGCCGCTTTTGGCTGCGAATCCTTTCCACCGGCAGGCTTCGCAAGTCGACACCGTAGCAGCACTTTCCTCTATGTTTTGGGTGGCTGGCACCGGGCATCGGTTTTGGAGTGAAGCAGAAGCTCTTTCTGGTGTAGCCCGGTGCACCGTAAAGCTCGAAAGGGGTGGGTGTGCCCCGCCCTGCCGAGAACTGCGTGCCCTCAAAGAGTGCGAGTGAGGGGTAGAGTGCCACGGCTCGCTCGGTTGGCAGATTTGGGGAGGGTTTGATTGGCAGCCTGTAGGGCGTAGCATGCGTGTATCCCTTCAGCTTGACAACACGGAGATCGGCCTTTACGGCCCCTTTTAGCCACCCCTCTCCATTCAACATTTGTGCATACTCACCGATGGTCATGCCATAGACGATCGGAACGGGGTCAAGTCCCACAAAGGAGCGGAACTTTCGTTTCAGCACCGGACCGTCGATGTAATGTCCGTTGGGGTTAGGGCGGTCAAGTACGATGAGGGGAATATGCCGCTCGGCTGCCGCTTCCATCACATTGTGGAGTGTCGAGAGGTAGGTGTAGAAGCGTACCCCGACATCCTGAATGTCAAAAAGAACGATATCGATACCGCGAAGCATCGCCTTGGTGGGCTTTTTGTGCTTGCCGTAAAGAGAGATGACCGGCAGGCCCGTTTCCCTGTCACGACCGTTCTTTACCTGCGCACCCGCATCCGCCCTGCCCCGAAAACCGTGCTCGGGTGCGAAGATCTTGCGTACATTCACCCCTCTTGAAAGCAGAAAGTCTGCCAGGTGTGTACTGCCGACCATCGAAGTCTGGTTGACCACAAGAGCGACACGCTTGCCCTTTAGCAGCGGAAGGTATTTGCCCGGCCTGTCGGCTGCAGGGGTAACGGCATGTGCAGCGGCGGCAACAAGGAGAAGGAGAAGAAGTATGCGCCCCATCAGAGCTCTCTTTGCATTTTGCGGTAGTAGTCCACCACCCGCTGGTCTACATGGATGACGCGCTGCAGGTAGTGCGACAGGCTGCCGCGGCCAAAGTCTATCTTGAGGCGTTTGGGGTCGATGGCGCGCGAGATGGCGACATAGAACTGGCTGGGTGCGAAGATGTTATCGACGTTGCAGACAAGATTGTCTATGCTCATCCCCTGTGATTTGTGGATCGTCACCGCGTAGGCGAGCTTGAGCGGAAACTGCGAAAGTGTCGCCAGAGAGACCTGCTCTACGTGACCATCTTCATGTACGACCATATCAAGCAGATCGAAATCGTGCCGCTCTACCCGGACGAACTCATGCTCCTTTTCAACTATGAGATGATCCTCCTCGATGGCATGCAGCACGCCCCGCTCACCGTTTACGAACTTGCCCCACTTGTTGACAGTGAAGAGTACGGGCACGCCAACCTTGAGTGTAAGCTGCTCGGATATGGGCAGCAGCTTCTTCCACCCCTCCAGCTTCTTTTCATGCACGTTGCCGAACTTTTCCAGGTTAGCAAAGAGGATCGTCTCTTCAGTATCGAGCTCGTTGAGTCTGGCGCGGTTGGTGCGCTCCACTTCCGCATTGCGTCCAAAGAGATAGGTGGGGTTGGGGTCGAGTGCCTCGTTGTTCCAGAGCCGGTGCATATAGGCGCTGACCTCTTCGTCACAGATACCCATGCGCACCTTGGAGAGGATGTGCGTAAACTCCGCATCGCGTGTCCGTTTCATCTGCGTCAGCTCGATGACGGTAAGATCGAACCGCTCCCACGCCAGCGACTCGAAGGCGTAGAGCTTCTCACCGAAAATGTCCCCTCCGTTCTGTCTGGACTGCACCACCGGGGGCAACTGAAAGAAGTCACCCACAAAGAGGACTTTGCCAAGGTAGCCGTAGGCATTCAGACGGTAGGCGATCATGTCGAGCAGATCGGCACTGACCATCGAGATCTCGTCGATGATAATGAGGTCTGTAGCCTTGAGCACCTTCTTAAGATCGGCCAGGCGTTTTTTGGCCCGTTTGTCCTGCTGTGCAAGCGCCTCGAAATCCGAAGCGATACCGAAGACAAAGAAGCTGTGTACCGTAAAGCCGCCGATGTTGACCGCACTCACGCCCGTAGAGCCCAGTGCTACCACCTGTTTGCCGCGCTTTCGGTAATCGGCGATCACTTCATTAGTGATGTAGCTCTTTCCCGTTCCCGCGCCGCCTGTGAGGAAAACATTGCTGTGCTTTAGCGCTTCGAGTACATTGTGTCTATCTGCCATAGCCCGCCCTGTCCACGATGCCGTAGCGGCAGCGGCTCTTGACGGGGCTACTCTCTTTGAGTGCCCGAGCCAGTGTAGTGTCACCTCTGCCAAGATGCAGCCACACTTCGGTGATCAACCCTCTTCGGCAGCGCAGTTCCACACGGCTGCCGCTGCCCCAGCCAAAGCTCTCGTCAAATGCCTTTCGTACCTGTTCGATACGCAGACGTTTTCCTGCATGGGAACGGAAAAGCCGTGCGACAGTACTCCGGCGTACCTCCTCTGCAAGAGCGATGGCGTGTGCAAAGTAGGTCTCTTCATCCGTGCCGTAGCAGGTGCCGTGCTTGATCCACTCGTGGCGGTGAAGGTTGGAAACAGCACCCGGCATTACCTCCAGCAGTCTGGCGCGCGTTTTAGAAGAAAGTTTTGGTTCGGGAAGCTGATGCCATCTGCCCTCTCTGTCGGCAATGACGTAGCGCTTTGGCACGCCGCAGTAGACTTTATCCTTCGGCTGCGGCCAGAGGCCGTGGAGCGTGAAGTTACCGCTGTTGCGCGAATTTTTGCACTCTTTTCTGTAGCGGTGCGTTTCGCAAAAGGCGTTGTGCCAGCTGAGTGCCAGCAGATTCTTCTCTGAAACCGCTCCAGATTTTGCAGCCTTTGGCTGATTTACCGAAGCAAGGCACCCATCATCCACCCAGCGCTGTGCAGGACTTTTCCCGGGTAGCTTTAGCAGATACTGCCCCTTGTGGTGACGCAGCACTTCGTAGCTGCTGCCAGGCTCCAAAGAGAGACTGCCGCTGTTTTGGGTATGTTTGAGATTGTTGAAAAGGCCGCATGCCTCTGTAGCCGTCAACTCCATACGTGCCGGGAGCATGGAGGCGAACGTCAGCAGCAGTAGAAATCGTATCATCTTTTATCCTGAATCTTTGGAGGTATTATACTCAAATTGCCATTTTTTTCGCTATGATAGCGGTATGATTTTTGAAAACATCGACCAGATTCCCACCACTTTCGGCAGTGCCAAAAAAGCATCCTGCCCCCACAGACGCCGCCGCTCCAACATGATGCTAAACCCGCTCAACCTCAAACACCTCAACCGTATCGATGAGAGTGATGCCGATATGATCACCCTCAACCTCGAAGATGCCATCGCCCCCAGCAGAAAAAAAGAGGCGCTGCACAATATCGCACTCTTTCTCTCCCATCTAGAGGCAAGCAAAAGCTGCATCATCGTGCGTATCAATCCGCTGGATGCAGGCGGTGAAGAAGAGATAGCCTTTCTCAATGATTTTGGTTTCGATGCAGTACGTGTCGCCAAGGTTAAAGACCAGTACGATATCGCCCGTGCCCTGACCTTACTTTCTCCAGACAAAGAACTGCATATTTCGCTTGAGACCAAAGAGGCGTTCGCTTCGCTTGCAGCACTACGCATCGACGAACGCCTTACTGTTGCAAACCTCGGCATACTCGACCTACTATCCTCGCTGGGGCTACCCCAGTCGATCGTACAACCGGGCAATCCCGCCATCAACTACATCCTCTCCAAATTCCTCGTCGATGCAAAAACGGCCGGTATCCACCCTATCTCCTTCATGTTCCAGGAGTACAACGACACCGAGACCTATAGAAGATGGTGCGAAAGAGAAAAAGCGATGGGCTTTGAGAGCAAAGCCTGCATGGGGCCAAAACAGGTGGCCATCGCCAACGAAGTCTTCGGTGTAAGTGCCGATGCCGTTGCACGTGCGGAACACATCAAGGAGCGTTTTGAGAGAGAGGCTGCACACGGCAACAACGGCTTTATGGACGAACGCTACGGTATCTTCATCGACGAACCCATCTACCGTGATGCACTGCTGACACTTGAGAGAAAGGAATAGAATGCGCTTTTTACTGATTCTGCTGCTTCCGCTGCTACTGCTTGCCAACGACGACAGGCCGCCTGTTGCCTACAACTACCTTGCCAAAAAGAACGTACAGCACTTCATCGACAAGATGGTAAAAAAACACCACTTCTCCAGAAGCTACGTCACCGCCGTACTCAAGGAGGCCAAACTCGACCGCGACACGCTTGCGCGCTACACCGGAAAGTTCAAAAAGAACTCTACCGTGGGAAGCTGGGAGCGTTTCAAGCTTCATGTGGTCAACGAAGCAACCTACAAGGAGGCCAGAGTCTTTGCGCGCAAACACGCCAAAACCCTGCGCAAGGCGGCAATCCGCTACAATGTCGACCCGGAGTACATCGTAGGCTTCATCGGCGTGGAGAGCCGCTTTGGCAACTACACAGGTGACTACAATGTGCTCGATGCCCTTTCCACCCTCGCCTTTCACAAGAACCGTATGCAGCGCTTCTTTTCACAGCAGCTTGAAGCGCTCTTTCTCTTTGCCAGGGAGCGCCGCTACGACATCTCGAAACTGGAGGGCTCCTTCGCCGGGGCAATGGGGTGTGTGCAGCAGGTCCCTTCGGTCGCCAGAAAGTTCAGCTTCGATTTCGACGGGGACGGTGCCAGCATCTGGGACATAGAGGACTGCATCGGCTCCATTGCCAAATTCATGCGTCACAAAGGGTGGAAGCGGGGTAAAACCGTCGCGGTGGAGGCAAGCTATCCGCACAAACGTCTCAAGGGGCTCAGAACCGGCTACAAGACACGCTACTCCGTCACGACACTTGCCAAACACGGCATAAAACCAAAAAACATCTACCCCTACAATACCGCTTCACTCATCAGGCTGCGAAACAGTACACACGATGAACTCTGGCTGGGGGCGCCCAACTTCCGCGTACTGACGGCATACAATGCCAGCAGCAACTACGGCATGGCGATCCACAAGATCGCGCAGTCGCTGAAGAGGTGACACTAAATTTCATAGGCCAGACTCTTGAAAGTTTTGATATGGCCGTTCTTCTCTTTGTAGAAGGCTTCGAACTGCTCCTTGTCAAGCGGCCTTGAGAAGTAGAAGCCCTGAAAGATATCTGACCCGTTCTTGAGCAGAAACTGAAACTGCTCCTCTGTCTCTACCCCCTCAGCCACAGTAATGAGGTTGAAGATATTCGCCATCGTCAAAATCGTCTTTACCATCTGCTCGTCCGCTGCATGCCTGCCAAGACGTCCTACAAAAGAGCGGTCTATCTTGAGCTCGTCAATGGGCATTTCGCGCAGAGAGCTGAGCGAAGAGTACCCCGTACCAAAGTCATCCATCGAAAAGGTGATCCCCATTGTCTTGAGACGCCGCATCGTCTGGATGATTCGCTCGATATCTTCGATGAGTATCGTCTCTGTCACTTCGAAAACCACACGTGAGGCCATCTCGTGCGTCAGGTAGGTACGCAGCAGGGTCTCTACCTCCTTTCCGAAGGCCGTATGAAAAAACTGGCGTACAGAGATGTTGATGGAGAACTGTTTGAGTTTGATCCCACGTGTGTGCCAGTCGCGTAGCGTTCTGAAGGCCTCTTCAAGAATGTGGTTTCCCAGCTCGATGATCAGTCCCGTCTTTTCAGCAATGTGAATAAATTCCGAAGGGGAAACAAAACCGTACTCGGGATTGTTCCAGCGTACAAGTACTTCACACCCCACAACCTCCTGCTGTCTGTTCAGCTGCGGCTGGTAGCGCAGCTCTATCTCGTTGTGCTCAAGCGCGAAATAGAGCCGGCGCTCTATCTCAAGATGATGTTCGACGCGTCTTGAGAGTTCATCATTAAAGAGGATGATCCCGTCACGCCCCTGCGCCTTGGCCTCATACATTGCGATATCGGCCTCTTTGATGAAGTGCTGTGCATCGATAGCACGTTTGCCCACCCCGTTGATACCGATACTGGCACTCAGATAGAGGTGGTGCTCCTCAATGAGGTATGGCGCTTTGATCAGCTGCAGTAGCGTTTCGGAAAAGTTGAACGCCAGAGACTGGCAGTCCTGCGTGCTATCATACTCCTGGCTCACAATGACAAATTCGTCACCGCCGAGTCTGGCGATTGTATATCTGTCACCGCAATAGCGCTTGATACGCTCTGCAACCTCCTGCAGCACCTTGTCACCGATATCGTGTCCAAGTGTGTCGTTGATGGTCTTGAAGTGATCAAGATCGATCAACAAGATGTAGACAAAGTTATTTGAAATCTGAAGGCGTGCAATAAGACGCTCCATATACTCGACAAAAAAACGGCGGTTGTAGAGCCCTGTCAAGGCATCGTGCTGTGCCTGGTAGTAGTTCTTCTGCAGCAGGCGGTAACTGTTTTCCGAGGAGTAGAGCAAGACACCGAGAAAAATGGTAGAGAAGACTGCCAGCACATAGCCGTACCACTCTCCAATGAGTGCGAAGTAGATAATCAGCGGGATCATCATGATCATCAATACCGGCAGGAAGAGCCGCTTGTCTGAGACAAGCAGCGTCGAAGCAACCACGGATGCACCTATCTGGGTAAAGATGGCGATATAGTGCAGGTTGTACTCTGTCTCCATACAATAAAAGAGAAAAATCATTGTCCAGAGTGCAAAGATCAAATAGTAAAAGAGTGAAAGCCTGTTATACCATACCTCTAACTCTTTTTCATCCATAAGGTCAGGCTTGAAATCATGGTAAAGCTTCCATCCAAAAAGCGAAACTGCCGTCATCATCGCATACCAGATCAATGCCGGTTCCGCCACCCCGTACATCCATCCAAGAAGAATATACGCAAGGCCCGGGATCATCGAGAGCCCTATCATCAACAGAATCTGTTTTTGTAAAAAGAGATAGAATCGCTGTGAGTTCATGCCCTATTTTATAATGAATTTGAATAAGCGCAGATTAAACAGAAGATAATTCCCTCAAAGAAGTTGCAAAAAAAGTGCACAAAAGCCCTAAGGGCATGCTTTGAAGTCTAAGTTTATTATAATTAAGAAAAAGCAATAGAGGGAAGCGGATGAAAATACGGATCTATTATGAGGACTCCGTTAAGGCATTAGTACCCCGCTAAGCCCCGTGTCATCGAGGTTTCATATTTTTTGCATTTGCCCAAAATGGCGTTTTAAGCACAAAAATGGGCACAGTTTTGGGCACAGT
>JALWLU010000006.1 GCA_026996325.1 Sulfurovum sp. | reverse complement strand
TCTCTTTTTCAAGCTTCTCTTTCTGCTTTGTCAGCTTGCCGATGATCGCACTCATATCAATGTCATCAGTCGAGATCATGCTCTCAAGCGAATCTGAAACGTCAGTCACACAGTTTGGCAGCTTCTCTTCGACAAATACCACTTCATCGACTTTTGCCAGTTTTTCGATAAACGGTTTAAGCAGGGCAGTATCTACCGGTTTGTTGAACTTCACTGCCGCTTTTTCAATGCGCTGGTTGCCTTTTTCGATGAGGGTCTTACAGCGTCTTAGAGAAACAATGGCTTCAATAGCAAGATTGAACTGCTCAGCGATATCTTCATCTATCTCCGTTACTTTCGGATAAGACTTCACCATAATGGAAGTGCTCTCCTCAAGTTCCGTACCCGAAAGTCTCTGGTAGAGGTTTTCGGTAATGAACGGCATAAAAGGGTGTAGCAGCTTGAGCGACTCTTTGAAGATGCTTCCAAGCTCACCCACACTCTCTTTGCTCGCTTTGCTCAGCTCAATACCCCAGTCACAGAACTCACCCCACATAAAGCGGTAGAGTGTCGTTGCCGCATCGTTGAAGCGGTAGACATCCATATATTCGCGTGTCTCCTTGACTGCGAGGTTGAAGCGTGAGAGCATGTAGCGTCCAAGCGGTGTTTTGATGTTCTCCTGTTTCAGGTCCTCGAACGTATCTTGGTTCATCTGCAGGTAGTTCGCGGCATTGAAGAGCTTATTGGTGAAGTTACGGCTCTGCTCGAGCTTCTCTTCGCTCAGCTTGATGTCGCGTCCCTGAACGGCAAGGACCGCAAGGGTAAAGCGCAGCGCATCGGCGGAGTACTTCTCTATCATCACGAGCGGATCGATGACATTGCCCTTGGACTTGCTCATCTTCTCGCCTTTTTCGTCTTTGACGAGTGCGTGCAGATAAATGTCTTTAAACGGCAGTTCCCCGGTGATGTTGTCACCCATCATCAGCATACGCGCAACCCAGAAGAAGAGGATGTCAAATCCGGTAATGAGCAGCTGGTTGGGGTAGAACTCCTCCATATCGTTCTTGAACCACTTGACATTTTTGAATGCTTCGCCGTTACCCCAGCCAAGCGTAGAAAACGGCCAGAGCCCGGAGCTGAACCATGTGTCGAGCACATCCTGATCCTGGTGGATGTTGCCTGAGCCACACTTCTCACACTTGGTCGGCGTCTCACCCTCAAAGGCAAACTCCGCACCACACTCATCACAGTACATTACAGGGATCTGATGCCCCCACCAAAGCTGTCTGGAGATACACCAGTCACGCAGATCGTTCATCCAGGCATTGTAGGAGTTGATCCAGTGGCTCGGGAAGAATTTCGCTTCACCTGCGTTGACCTTTTCGATGGAAGATTTGGCAAACTCCTTCTTGACGAACCATTGCTTGGAGATGTAGGGTTCGACAACGTTCTTACAGCGGTAGCAGTGTCCGACTTGATGCTGATGCTCTTCTACTTTTTCCACAAAGCCTTCAGCTTCGAGTTTTTCCATGATCTTCTCACGTGCTTCAAGACGCTCCATTCCCTCAAACTCACCGCACTGCTCGTTGAGGATACCGTTCTCATCGAAAATGGTGATAAATTCAAGATTGTGACGCTTGCCCACTTCGTAGTCATTGGGGTCGTGTGCCGGGGTTACTTTAACAAATCCGGTACCAAACTCCATATCAACATGCTCGTCAGCAATGATCTCCACTTCACGGTCTATGAGCGGCAGTTTTACCTTTTTGCCAATGAGGTGCTTGTAGCGCTCATCAGCAGGGTTGACCATAACCGCGGTATCA
>JALWLU010000005.1 GCA_026996325.1 Sulfurovum sp. | reverse complement strand
CCGTCTATCTTTGCACCTGCCTTGATCGCTTCAAGGGCTTCATTTAAATCGAACGTGTCGTTCATGTGTCCTTCCTTTAGAATATGTAATTCTATCGGATTGACACAAAATTTCTAACAGTCCCTTGAGTCTTTTGATCCACTCAAAGCCTATCTTCTTCAAGCGGTTCTCTCGCAGCTACTTTGTTTAGCACATCCAATGCATGCTTTTTTGAACCTCTTTGGGCTCTCTCTTCCAAGTACGCAACTGTCTTCATAGAAGCGATCTTCTCTGCCAGTGCATTGACAATAAATTGGTTCATAGAAACCTCTCCTTTGAGAGACTCTATCTCTTTCTTGTAGTAATCGGGTATTCTCAGTGCAAAATTCATGGTAAAACTCCTTGCTGTTGCAAAAACTGTTTTGGTGTGATAACCTCAATACCAAAATGTTTTTTTACACCTTTGAAATCTTTTGGATTAAAGGTGACTATGGCTGATGCCCCCGCATTTACAGCAACTTCAAGCACCATGTCATCATTGGCATCTTTCAAAAAAGGTCGCCACAAAAAGTAGATAGATTGATGATATGAAATGGTACATATATCATCAATAAACCTTTCTATCTCACCTTTTGTCAAAAAATCATAATACTGCATATTGGCAGGGCGTGTCAATACATCAAGATACTCAAGTACCAAAGTAGTTGAAACCACACTATACTTTTTCTGAGACTCAAAAAGCCATACCATCAGTTTATGCGATGCGCCTTTACTCGAATAGAGTGCTGCAAAGATAACACTGGTGTCTATCACTATCTTCATAGTAATATCATATACAATATCAACTTAGAGAAAAATAAGACAAGTAAATAGAATGAAACTTAAATATTACTTCTCCATCCGCCACACCCACACCAACAGCGCTACACCAATGCCGATGTTGACCCAGCTGACACCATCTGCGAACATCTTTTCAAGCTGTGCGTAGAGCATGCGCTGCATTGCAAGCGGTTCGGTGATGCTGTGGGCGTGTGCCCAGTTTATGAGTTCTGGCTGCCAGATGTAGGTGATGAGTTCGGGAACGAAGAAAAAGAGGATGATACCGATAACTCCCCAAAGGGTGCGTTTGGGTTTGATGGAGTCGACCGCCTTTTTGAGTTTGGGGTCGGTCTCCATTCTGTTCTGGAGTTTTTGGAGTTTCTGTTTCATTTAGCAGTAGGAGAGAAGCATACCCTCTTTGATCTGCTGTGCGGTCTCTTCACCGACAAGTTTTTTGACGATCGCCAGTCCGAAGCAGACTGCGGTACCGGGTCCTTGTGAAGTGATGACATTGCCGTCTTCTACCACCTTTTCATCGGCCACATAACCGGGGTGGTCAATCTCTTTGACGGCTCCGGGGTAAGCAGTGTAACGGTCACCAAGCACGCCCGCTTTTTTCAACGCATAGGGTGCGGCACACATCGCGCCGACCATTTTCTTCTCTTTAAATTCACGCAGCAGCTCCTGCACACGTGCATTCTCCGCCAGCGCATAGGTACCGCCCCAGCCGCCGGGAAGCACCATCATGTCAAAGTCATCGACGATGACACTGTTAATGGAGGTATCCGCCTTGATCGTGATGCCGTTTGCACCCGTCACCTCCGCACCGTGCAGTTCATCTTCGATGTACGCCAGGCGCACATCGATGCCGCCACGGCGCATCACATCGGTCAGCGCTACCGCTTCAAGCTCCTCAAATCCTTTTGCCAATGGTAAGAGTACACTTGCCATAGATTGCCTCCTTCACAAATTGTTGTTTGGGAAATTCTAGCACGCTTTTACAAACGAAGCGCTAACGGTTCAGTTGGGGATCCGTACTTTCGCATACATACCCGGGAAGATATTGAGTCTCTTCTTGTCGAAGGTCACGCGCATCTTGATCTTGTGTGTCATCGGATTGGCGTCGGGGATGATGGCGTGAATCGTACCGATGGTTTTGTACTGGAGTGAAGGGATTTCCACGGGAATACGCATTCCCTCCCTGACCTTTCCGATGATACTCTCAGAGATAGACACGTCGATCTCGAGATTTTCCGTATCAACGATGACGATCGCCAGCATACCCGGCATGATCATGTCACCCACCTTGATGTTCTTCTGCACGACGACACCGTCGGAGGGGGCTTTCATCTTCAGGTAGTTGAAGACCACCGCCATCTGCTTGACCTGTTCGGCAGCGTGTTTTACCATGATCTTGGTCGACTCCATCATCGCTTTGACATTTTCGATCTGTGTCTCCATGTCATCCCAGTCAAAACCGTTCATCCCAAAATTTTTCTTTGCGCGTTCACGCTTTTTGTTGAGCACATGAAGGCGGTCCCTCCAGTACTCCAGTGCAAGCTGCGCCTGTTCAAGCATCAGGTTCGACTGCGTTTTGAGAATGTCGAACTCCGCCGACTCTATCTCGTAGAGGTCATCTTCACGCTTAACCTTGTCCCCCAGTTTGACGTAAACCTTTTTGACATACCCCATGTAACGACTTCCGACCATCTTCTGGCCATCGGATATCACCGTACCTGTCAATACAATGTCTCCTCCCCACACCGCTGTAATGAGTAGAAAGGTTACAAATAGAAATTTTTTCATTAGCACCCGGTTACCATTTTCTCAGGCGTACGTGACACTGCATACACTGACCGATGATTTTGCTGTACTCCTGAAGTGCCTGCACTGCATCCCCGTCTGCAAAGCGCTCTTCAAGTGTCTGTGCCTTGTTGCGGATCTTCTTCTGGATTTTGTTGGTCATTTTGAGGTTGTTATTGAGCCACTTTTCATAGATATCTTTGTTATTGACCTCTTCATCAATCGGACGTATCTTGATGATCGTATCTTTGAGCACTTTCGTTCCCGCCTTGATGATATCGAGGTTGTTGTAGAGCAGTCCGGACTGGATATCCTGCATCGCCTGGGCCATCTTTTGCATATCCATGATCCTGTCTGCCTGGGTATATCCTTCAGCGTTTACTAATGTCGTACTACCTATAATAAGGGCAGTTGCAACCTGCAGCCATTGCTTCTTCATTGTATCTCCTTATACGTTTCATAAATCATTCAGCACCATTGTAGCATATTGTCTTTAATTACTCAATTCTATTTATAAACATCACATAAATTGATGACATTTTTTTATAAAATTTAAGTTTTTATTTAAACTATTGCTGATAAGATTATGATACATCAAAAAAAACATAAAGGATACAACGATGAAAAAAACCTTATTGATCTCTTGTGTGGCTGCAGCTGCACTCATGACAAGCGCACAGGCAGACTTTAGTTTCGGTGATATGTTCAAGGACATGAAAGAGGCTGCCATCAGCATGAGTAAAGATGCAAAAGACAGTGTCGAATCTATGAAAGATGGTGCCGTTGAAACCAGTAAAAGTGCTGAGCGTACCGTTACCAACGTAAGCCACGATGCAAAAGACACCTCTGTAAAAGTATCTGACGACCTCAAAACAGCACAGGTCTCTACAAGTAAAGATGTCAGAGATGCAACTGTCGAAGTAGCTGAAGACACCAAAGATTCCATCACCAACACGACAAAAGACCTCAAGGACTCTACGACCATCGCTTCCAAAGATATGAAAGACTCTGCCATCTCCGTCTCAAAAGATATCAACGACGCAACAAAGACTGTCTCCAACGACTCAAGAGACTCTGTAAAGACAGTTTCCAATGATTCGAGAGATTCAGTAAAAACTGTCTCAAACGACAGCAGAGATTCTGTTAAAACCGTATCGAATGACTCCAGAGACTCTGTCAAAACAGTTTCCAACGATACAAGAGATTCGGTAAAAGAGGTTTCAAACGATCTTGATGATACGACAAAAACCATCTCCAACGACACAAGAGATTCTGTCAAAACAGTTTCCAACGACACAAGAGACTCGGTAAAAGAGGTTTCAAACGATCTTGATGATACAACAAAAACCATCTCCAACGACAGCCGTGATTCTGTCAAAAGAGTTTCAGACAACGCAAACGACTCTGCGAAAACTGTTTCAAAAGAGACAAGAAAGTCTGTCAAAGAGGCGACTGACGACAAATAAGCGGAACTCTCCTCCGCTTATCCGGCTACCGAAGATACCTTTGGTAGCTTTTCACTTTCACTTATTAAAAACTATCACTTTCATTCATTTTTTATATCTATTTTATGCTATTCTACTATATATGTTTTTCTTTGATAGCGCAAAGAGAGACACTTTGTGAAAAAGGATGCCCATGCACACACTACACCCCCTCCTCCGATACTTTCTGATTTTGCTGCTGCCTGTACTGATCTTCGCTGCACCCCCCTCCAATAGCGAACGCAACAACGCACTGGCAGTATTCTATGTACTGGACGGCAATGCCGAAAAGGCCTACAACAGACTGGTTGAAAAGGAGATCCAAAAGATCGGTTTTGTCATGGCCGATCCGCACCACCGCGTTAACGACCAGTACGAGGCCAAATACGGCTCCACGACTCTCGACGTGCTCAGCTTCCTGCCCGCAGTCAACGATGACCTGGTCATGAAGCTCTTCAACACCGACCCGAGACTTGCCGGCTTCTCCCCTTTCAATATGCTCATCTACAAGAAAAAATCCGACAAGGTCACCCATGTAGGGCACCTGATGCCAGAGGCGATGCTCGATATGCTCGGTATTACCGATGAGAGTGTCCGCAAACCGTTTATAGAATCACTCAACAAACTGGATGCGTTCATTCTCTCCTATTTCAAAAACAACGGCTTGAAATACACTACAGAGTATCTCCCTTATAAAAATGCAACGAAACAGAAGATGATCAACTTCGAATACACCTTCGAAGAACCCGAAGATCTTGACGAATTCATCGAAGAGTTCCAGAACAAGTTCGAACTGGCGTTTATCGACAAACACTATCTCATTGCCGGCTTCCACAACTTCCTCGACACCGACAACGGCGAAGAGTATCTTGAGGACTTCGATGCGTTCTGGAGCTACTCTCTGTGCCACCTAACCTACTCCTACAATGTCTTCGACACAAAGGGTGCACGTCCCGATGCCGGACTCTTCGCTCCCTGTACAATGTATGTCTACATCAAAAAAGGCACCAACAAGATGATCATCGGAATGCCACGCCTTGCCAATGTCAAAAATACACTCAACATCACCTCTTCCAAACGTGTGGGTTGGATGGACAAACTCGACAGAGAGATCCCGCAAATTCTGACATCTTTGGGGATGCAGGCAGTCACCAACGTCAATCCGCTCAAAGAGACACCAAAACCCGTTAAAATCGATATGACACCTTACGGTACCGTCGCAGGTACGGTATTTAGCAAAGATGAGAAAAAAGCGATGGCCAAAGAGGCACCAAAGACTGTAGTCAAAGAGCCCAAGAAAGCACAAAGCGCTCCAAAAAAAGAGGCAGAGAAGCCGGCTGCACCTGCCAAAGCGAAAACACAATCCATTGAAAACGGCGGCAATACCGTCAACATCGTCATACCGACACCTCCAAAGGTACCGACACCTGTCAAAGTCAATACCAAAAACAGCGGCTTGACACAGCTGCGTGCCATACAGTTTTCCAAACGTGTTCCTCCAGGATACATTCCACCAGAAGCGAGAACACAGAGCGCAAAGCCGACCAATACCACTACCAAAGTAGGTGAAATCGACAAGGGACGTATCTCCACCTATCTCAGAGCCCTATACATGGATGTAGCAGAGGCAAAAAAGAAGCTGGAAGCAGCAGGCTTCAAGATACTTGCCGTCGCGCCGCTGGACAAGAAGAAGCAGCTGACGACAATCGTCTTTACCAACGATACACTTGAAAAATTTGCAGTCGATAACAATGCCGAATTCCTGGCATCGCTGCGCTTGCTTGTCGACAAGAAAGACAACCATATCTCCATCACCAATCCGCTCTATATGGCACGTGCTTTCATTCAAAAAGATGCGTTCGACACAAAAGTTCCTAAAGAGATTCTGGCAAAGATCAAAAAAGGCTTCAAGGGATTGGTCAACTCCAAAGACAAGCTCAAGTACAACCTGCTGCCAAACTACCGCTTCATGAACGGTATGCCACAGTACAAAGATATGGTGGAGGTCGCTATGGGCAGTGATCTGTACCGGAACATCCACGGTAAAAAGCAGGTGGTCTTTGAACAGAAGCTTCCTAACGGTGCCGTACTCTTCGGTATGACCTTTAGAAAGCGTACACAGAAGTTTCCATACCGCATTGGTACCAACAACGCAGCGCTACTCCCCTACCCTGTTCTGATAAAAGGGGATAAAGCTTATATCATGGACCCCAAATACTATATTTCGGTCATGTATCCACTGCTGAAGATGTCCGAGTTTATGACCATCGCCACAGTGCCGGACGCCATCTTAAAAGAGGCGCAGCGTGTGTTTAGGAAGAAGAAATAGGTAGTAAGTAGTAAGTAGTAAGTAGTAAGTAGTAAGTAGTAATTTTGTATAGTTTGCCTGACGCACACCTTAAATCTTATCTGGAAGCGAAAGCTTTAGCTTCGCCCTAACGTTAATTGACTTAATAACGTCAAGATCCCGCATCGAGCGCGGGATGACAACTCCCCTTGGAACGGAAAGCCTTACTCTATTGGATGCCAATCCTCTCTCACGTCAAATAGCTGAATAACATATGGCGGGAGTAAACACTCCGACTCCCCAAAGCTTGAAGGTTCGCAAAGCCTTTTTGGAAGCGAGTGCTTCAGCTTCGCACTAACGCCAAATGCCCGAATAGCGTATAGCAGGAGTAAACTCTCCGATTCCTAAAAGTCTAAAAATTTATGTGAAGTATTCGTGCAAGAGGAACTGTGTAGATTTGGAAGCGAGCATTCATTCTCGCCCCCTATGCGAAGCGTGTTACTTCGCTTTTTCGAGGTACTCACCCTCGGCGGTGTTGACCTTGATCTTGTCACCTTCAAGAACGTGGAACGGCACCTGAACAACCGCACCGCTGTTGAGTGTTGCCGGCTTCTTGCCGCCCTGCGAGTCACCTTTGAAGTTTGGCGGGGTTTCAACCACTTCGTAGACGTATGTGTTGGGGATCTCAACCGAGATCGCCTTGCCGTTATGGAAGAGGATCTCCGCCTCCATGCCGTCAACCATAAAGTCAAAGGTTTCTTTGCCAACCTGTTCGTGTGTCAGGCCGATCTGCTCAAAAGTTGTCGTATCCATAAACTGCAGAAACTCGCCATCGTCGTAGAGGTACTGCATGGTCTTTTGCTCAAGTTCTGGCACTTCGAACTTATCTCCGGCGTGTACCGTCTTCTCGATCACTTTTCCGCTTTGAAGGTTTTTGATCTTGATACGCACGAACGCCGCACCCTTACCCGGTTTGACGTGCTGAAATTCGATTACCTTGTAGGGGTTGCCGTCAAGCTCAAGTCTTACCCCTTTTTTGATGTCGCCCATACCGATTGTAGCCATAGTCTGTCCTTTGTCGTAAATTGGGAGATTATAGCAAAGTGTTGATAAATATCTGCTCCCTCAATCAATTCTATTTCGTAATGGCTATGCTATCCACGTCACAATGATCTGCCGGCTTGAAATCCATCGCTTTGGCATTGTGCATCAGGACCGGAACAAAGATGAGCGATACAAAGACCGCTGCAACCGTACCTGAGATGAGTGCAACACCAAGTCCCCCAAAGACCGGGTCGGAGGCCAGGAGTGCGGAACCGAGGATGATCGCCACAGCTGTCAGGGCGATGGGCTTGGCACGCGTAGCGGTCGCAACGGCGATGGCTTTTCTCTTCTCCATACCGTGACACTCCATTAGCGACTTGGTGAAGTCGATCAGCAGCAGTGAGTTACGCGAGCTGATCCCCATCAGGGCGATGAAGCCGATAAGCGAGGTTGCCGTAAGGAAGAAGGTCTCGCTTGTAAAGAAGTTCGCCACCCAATGTCCGAGTATCACCCCGATCAGAGAGAGGAACGAGCCCAGCAGAATGATACCGCTGATGGAGAAACTTTTGTAGTAGATCACCAGTAGCAGGAAGATGAGCACCAGCGCGGCGATGAATGCACCGCCAAGGTCACGGAACGTATCGAGTGTGACCTTCATCTCCCCGTCCCAGCGCAGCAGGAACTTCTCACCTGTACGTTTATCCGTCAGGTGCAGATCGAACATATAGGTACTCATACCCGGCTCTTTGGTCACGTTGTATTCGCGTGAGAAGTACTCGATCATCTTCTCTCTTGCAT
>JALWLU010000004.1 GCA_026996325.1 Sulfurovum sp. | reverse complement strand
AAGACGAAGAGAGAGAGGGTGATCGTAGCGAGGTAAAGAGGTTTCATAGAGCAATTATAGAACACTCCTCTTTAAAGCAAGATGCAGGGTCAGCCACGCTTTGGTACAGCATGTTTGGGCAGTCCTTTATCAGGTGTCCATGGGGTAGTATAGCGCATACTGGTTTCTTCCATTTCTTGGAGTGGTGCATCGCAGTTCATATACTTCTTGCGTTCGTCCAGACTGAGATAGCGGCGGCACACTTTGATGCGTCGCATATATTTTGGCTCCTCTTTGAAGTTTGTCAGAGCAACCCTGCGTTTTTTACTGCTCGCTTCGGCAAACCAGCCGTTGCCAAGGTAGATACCAACATGGGTAATGCGCTTGCTGTGTTTGTTGGTGCTGCCAAAGAAGATCAGGTCACCGTACTGTAAATCTTTGTAGGTTATCCGTTTACCTACTTTCGCCTGCTCGCTGGCGGTACGGGGAATTTCAATACCCATTTTATTGTAAATATTATAGGTCAGACCGGAACAATCGAAGGCATGAGGTCCCTCCTCGGCCCAGACGTAAGGTTTGCCAAGGTAGGAGTCGAGCAAAGCCTGGATGTTCTTTCTGTTGGGTTTGCAGACGGGTTTGGGTTTGATGATGTCGTAGTTAGGGTAGTGGTAGGGTTTTTTTTCGGCACATCCCTGCAGTAGCAGAAGCGTGACAAGCACATAAAGGAACGATTTTGGCATGGTGCCCTCTCTCAAAGGATGAGCATTGCATCTCCGTAGGAGAAGAACCGGTAACGGTGTACAATTGCCTCTTGATACAATTGTAACGTTTTTTCTCTTCCAATAAAAGCGCTCACAAGCATTATGAGCGTACTTTTTGGCAAGTGGAAGTTGGTGAGCAGATGAGTGACACGCTGGGGGGGATTGTGTGGGTTGAGAAAAAGGTCACACTCTCCTTCGGTTTTTCCGGTGCGAACGTAATATTCAATGGTACGTGTTACCGTTGTTCCGACTGCCAACAACGGTCTGTCGCTATCGAGTACGGCAGCAGCCTCTTTGGGGATGTGAAAGTACTCCGAGTGCATCGGGTGGGCGAGAATGTTGTCGGTTTCGACCGGTTTGAAGGTGCCGGCACCTACATGAAGGGTCAGGGCATGGATAGGATGTGTGGCTTTTAGCGTTTTAAAGAGTGAGGGAGTGAAATGCAGTGAAGCCGTGGGAGCGGCAATAGCACCGGCTTCTCGGGCGAAAAGGGTCTGGTAATCGCGTTCGTCACTCTCTCTATCTGCCCGCTGCATATAGGGGGGAAGAGGAAGGTGTCCGATTTCATCGAGCAGCTGTACAAGTGCTTCGAAGCGTACCGGTACACCGTTTTGACTGAAGGTGACGATGCGTGAGCCGTCTTCGTTTAGGGTTTCGACCGTGGCGACAAGTCCGTCATCAAAAAAGAGTAGTGTGCCTTCACGTACCTTTCCTCGTATCATGACAAGAGAGCGGTAGGCATCGAGACTTTTATTGAAGAGCAATTCCACTTTTCCTCCGCTCTCCTTTTCTCCGAAAATACGTGCTTTGATGACACGGGTATCGTTGAGAAATACGTCACACTCGGGCAGAAAGTCAAGCAGATGGCTGAAGGTGGTGTGAGTTACAGTACCGCTTTTGCGCTCATAGACAAGCAGTTTTGCACTGTCCCGCGGGTAGACCGGTTCGGAAGCGATAAGCTCCTCGGGAAGGTCATAATCGTAACTGGCCGTTAGCAGTTCGGAAGACATCTACACCTTCTGTGAGGGTGTTTCGTCAGTTTCACTCTCTTCTTCATCTTCATCCGGTTTTTC
>JALWLU010000003.1 GCA_026996325.1 Sulfurovum sp. | reverse complement strand
GTTCAGTTGGTTAGAATACCTGCCTGTCACGCAGGGGGTCGCGAGTTCGAGTCTCGTCCGCCGCGCCACTCTTTTTTCAATCACCTGTTATGCGGATGTGGCGGAATTGGTAGACGCGCTAGATTCAGGTTCTAGTGGGAGCAATCCCGTGGAGGTTCGAGTCCTCTCATCCGCACCACTTTCCAAAATACTTCATCATCACTTGCTATAAACAACACACAGAATTTTCAACCTCTCTTTTCAACATTAACTCTTGCATTCGTAAATGCTTTTTGTTATACTTGTATGACATATCATACAAAAGGAGCCACTGTGCTTTCAGTTCGCCTTACCAAAGAGATGGAAGAACGTATCGACAAACTTGCAAAGAGTACACAGCGCCCCAAAAGCTTTTTTGTCAAAGAGGCACTAAGCAACTATCTGGACGATATGGAAGAGTACTATGAGGTACTCAAGCGCAGAAACGACCCAAACAGAAACCTGATCACTCTCGATGAGCTGGAGCGTGCCCTCGATGTACAAGATAGTCATTGATGACAAGGTAATCAAGGATCTAAAGAAGATAGACAGAGTCTGGCAAAAACGCATCATCGAGAAGATAAAAACAGTTCTGAGAAACAACCCCTACAGCGGGAAAAAACTGGTAGGAAACCTCTCCCCTTTTTGGCGTCTTCGTGTAGGAGACTACAGGGTCATTTATGCCATTGAGGAGTCAATAGTCACCGTCGAAGTGATCAAGATAAAACACCGTAAAGAGAGCTACTGATCTCTCAAGCGGATACGTACACTCTCCTCGTGTGCGGTAAGCCCTTCGGTATGTGCGATCATCGCACACTGCTCACCGATCTCGTTCATCCCCTGTTTGCTCATCATAATGATGGAGGATTTTTTTAGGAAGTTCTCTACACTCAAAGGTGAGTAGAACTTTGCCGTACCGCCTGTTGGCAGTGTATGGTTGGGGCCTGCGATGTAGTCACCGATAGGCTCTGGGGTATTCTCTCCAAGGAAGATCGCACCGGCGTGCCTGATCTTATCAAGCAGTGCCATCGGATCTTCGGTCACCACTTCAAGGTGCTCCGGCGCGATCTCATTCATCAGATCGATCGCTTCATCCATATCGTCTGTAACGATGATCGCACCACGCTCCTCAATGGATTTTCTGGCGATCTCCTCACGGCTGAGCGTACCCAGGAACGCTTCGACCTTGTCGCTTACCCTGTTGGCAAGCTCTGCATCGGTCGTAATGAGGATGGAGCTTGCCATCTCGTCATGCTCCGCCTGTGAGAGAAGGTCTATGGCCAGATAATCCTCTCTTGCGCTGCTGTCGGCAAGAATGCCGATCTCACTCGGCCCTGCGATCATATCGATGTTCACTTCACCGTAGACCAGCTTCTTTGCCGTTGCAACGAAGATGTTCCCCGGTCCCGTGATCACATCGACCTTTGGAATGGTTTCGGTACCGTACGCCATCGCGCCGATCGCCGAAGCGCCGCCGACCTTGAATACTTTTTTCACACCGCAGAGGTGACAGGCAGCAAGCAGCAGTTCGTTGAGTTCATCGTCCGGTGCAGGTGTGCAGACAACGATCTCCTCCACGCCCGCAACCTGCGCAGGGATGACGTTCATCAGCAGTGAACTTGGGTAGGCTGCCTTTCCGCCGGGGATGTAGAGCCCCGCTCTGTCAACCGGGGTCACCTTCTGCCCCAGTACCGTACCGCTTGCTTCCTTGTCCATCCACGTTTTTGGCATCAGCTTCTGATGATAGGCTTCGATACGGTCATAGGCCAGCTTGAGGGCGTCTCTGAGTTTGCTGTCG
>JALWLU010000002.1 GCA_026996325.1 Sulfurovum sp. | reverse complement strand
TCGCATTCTTTAGAAGCAAGAGCACCAAGGCGGTCATTCTCGATGATGAGATACTCGATCACATCGCGGCACTCTTTGACGAGCACGGTGCGGATGCGTGGTATTCGATGAGTATCGCCGAACTTCTGCCAGAAGGCAGCAAATACGACCCCGATGACTTGGAGAAGATCGAAGATATTCTCGATGTCTGGTTTGATAGCGGTTCGACGTGGAACTCCGTACTGCTCTCAGGCAACTACGATGCAGGCAACTACCCCGCCTCACTCTACCTTGAAGGAAGCGACCAGCACAGAGGGTGGTTCCAGTCTTCACTGCTGTTAAGCAGCGCAATCAACCACATCTCTCCGTACGAGACGCTCATTACCCATGGCTTTACGGTCGATGAGAAGGGTGAGAAGATGTCCAAGTCCAAAGGCAACGTTGTCGCACCCGACAAGGTCATCAAGCAGTACGGTTCGGAGATTCTGCGTCTGTGGGTGGCGCTGAGCGACTACCAGAGCGACCTGAAGATCAGTGACGGTATTTTGAAGCAGACAGCCGAGCAGTACAGAAAGATACGCAACACGTTCCGTTTCCTGCTGGCAAATGTCAACGACCTTGAAGCACCGGTTTCCGAAGAGGCGTACGGTGAACTTGAGAAGTGGATTTTGAAGAAGGCCGGCGAGGTCTTCGCCTCGGTCAAGGCAAGTTTCGATGCCAACGATTTCCTCAAAGGCTTTGCGACACTCAACCACTTCATCACCAACGAGCTTAGCGGTATCTATATGGATATCACCAAAGACAGGCTTTATTGTGAAGCGAAGGACTCTGAGGTAAGACGTGCGACACAGACAGCGATGCTGCGCATTGCCAAAGCGATGCTGGGACTGGTCGCACCGGTGCTTACCTACACCAGTGACGAGATCCTCGATTATGCGCCGGCGGTATTCAAAGGTGAGATGGAGAGTGTCTTCGACCTGCTCTATGAAGCGGTACCGGAAGTCGGCGAAAGTTTTGACGATACGCTGCTGATGGAAGCGCGAGAGAAGTTCTCCGAAGCGATCGACTCACTCAAAAAAGAGAAGGTCATCAAGGCCACGCTGGAGCTTGAGATAGCAGGAGAGAGAAGCCTCTTCCCGATCAGTGACGACAAAGACCTTGAAGACTGGTTTGTCGTCTCCGCCATCAAAGCACAGAGCGAAGGGGAGCAGCTTGCCTCCTTTGAGATTGAGGGCAAAACCTTTACCGTCCACAAGGCGACCGCACACAAGTGTCCGCGCTGCTGGCGCTATACCGCACCGGAAGTTGAGACCCTGTGTGAACGCTGTAGCAAGGTTGTGGCGTAATGTTCGACCTTGGCCAGCCCATTTCGATGAGCGTCATCATCGGATCGATCGTTTTCATTCTGGGACTGGTCGGCATAGGGTTGGCGGTTGTGGCATACTACAAGAAGAAGTTCGACATCAAGTAAGGAAACATACGTGATCACACTCAAAGAGGCATTGACAAAGAGCAAAGAGGAGCTGGCAGCACTCACCGATGAGCTGGAGGCCAAGGCAAAGGAGAGCGGTTTGAACGCCTATGTGGGGTTCGAACGTTCCGGTGAGGGAGTGCCCATTCTCATCAAGGACAACATTCAGGTCGAGGGGTGGAGCGTCACCTCTGCTTCCAGGATTTTGCAGGGTTACATCGCTCCCTATGAGGCTACGGCGGTAAAAAACCTCAAAGCCAAAGGGATGATGGCGTTTGGCCGTGCCAATATGGACGAGTTCGCGATGGGGTCGACTACCGAGAGCTCCTTTTACGGCCCAACGCTCAACCCGCACGGTGAGAACAG
>JALWLU010000001.1 GCA_026996325.1 Sulfurovum sp. | reverse complement strand
GAAGATCATTGACGAAATCGCCATCTGCGTCATCCCCGACATAAAGTGCCCGGAGGTACATCCCCCCGCCATACGCGCACCGATGATCATTACGAAGCCTGCAGCAAAACTCCACAACAGTCTGGAAAGTACAGAGTTGTTCTTGTACTTCTTCCATCCTGTGGGGATAAGAGAGAACCGGAAACTCTTGGTGATGAAGACAGAGGTGACAAACCCGCCAAAGAGCGCACCAAGCAGCATCACGCCCTCCCATGCCCCCGCTTTGTCAATATGCTTCAAATAGCTGTACTTTTCCGGGTCAAGATCAAACACAAGCCCTGCAAAATAGGGCACATAGGTCGATGCTCCCAGAGGTCTGTCCGCCCCAAAGACCGAAAAGGTCATCAACAGCAGGCCGGCCATCAAAATACCGCCCATCCACCATGGCAATCTACTCATAGCGACTCCTTATAACTTTTTTAGCATTATAACATAAGATTAACAATATAATAATATTTAATTATTTTATGAAGTGCTTCAAATTTGTTGAATTGTCTGCTTTATACGTTCAATAACTGCATACCTGGTTTCACTCGATGGCGACAAAGGTGCACTCAAACCCGTAGGGCGGCTCTGCCGTTTGCACCTGCCAGAACCATCGAGTGAAACCAAAAGTCCTCAAAAGACGTAATTATCTTCCAACCGCCAATGCGTAGAGTACCATCTCATCGTTTTCCAAGAAGGCGTTTACCTCATCGTCGTAGTAGGCGCCAATGCCCGAGCACCCCAGTCCAAGATACTCCGCAGCGATGTAGAGCCGGTGTCCGATGATACCCGCTTTCTGGTAGAGCGCCTGATAGTTTTCCCCCGAAGCGGTCAGAAAGAGCGCCAAGGCTCCTTGCGTTGCAAGATTGTACTGCTCCAGACAGAGGTAGCCTGCTTTCTGGCTGAAATCGCCATACTTCAGATATGCTCCATCTTTATAAAGCCCAAGCGGCATATCAAGCACCCTGTTGACCACCACATAGAGATTCACCCTCTCATCACAGTCACTCAGTACAGGCTGTAAGAGCGCCTCCGTCAGGTAACCAAACTGCCCCTTTGTGATCGCTTCACCAGAGAACTCCCGCTGCGACCGGCGCTTGAAGATCGCCTCCTGCAGTGGCTCTTTTCTGTAGGAGAAGTGCGGCGCACGCACCTCCTTCTTGCACCCCTTTACTGCCATACTCTCCTCATAGGCGCGTTCTATGGTTTCATTGGGCTCAAAGGTGCGTGTCGCCTCCACATAGGGCAGAGAAAATTCCACAGGTATTACACTGCTGGCGCGTATGGGCACCGCTACGCTTGCTGCGGCGCTGAACCATTCTCTGTTTTCAAAGCCGAACATCCGGTTGAGTGCCGCTTTGTCGATGTCGTAGCGCACAGTCGCAGCGTGCGGTTTGAGCAGTGCCGCCGCTTCGATAGCACCAAGGATATGCCCCGCATCAAGCAGACAGTAGCGAAAGGCACGCTTTTTGTACTTCCACGCAGAACGCCAGTAGACCAATGAGACAAGAAAGAGATAGCCCCGCATCTGCTCACGGTAGCCAAGATAGGGCTCTATCCCCTCTTCTCCTTTCAGCGCAACCAGCAGTGTCAGTGCCGATGCCGCTACATCGTAGTGGTAGATACCATCGGGCTTCCCCGCAACACCGCGCAGCTGTACATAGAGTTCGTTTGGGTAGAGTGCGCCTGCACTGGGGTTCATCCGCAGATAGTACTCGACACCTGGGTAACTCTTTTTTGCATTGATACCGGCGATATGGTAGAGAAATTTCTCCTCTTCATCCTCCAGGTCGAACCTGTAGCGTGCAAAGCTTTGGGGGTACTGCTTGAAGACACTTGGCTGCTCCTCCCAGCTAAGCCGGTTGGGACTGCTGCGCACCGAAGCGTAGGAGTGCTTTGTCGCTTCGTGGTACCAGAACATCACAGCCCCTCAAATACACTGCTGTGCTGGCGCTTCAGTATTTCAATCTTCTCACACGCCTCCATAAAGAGTGCCGCGTACACCATATTGGGCTCTGCCTGCATTTTGTAGCGCTCATACGAAGCGATGACCCGCCGTGCACGCTCGGATGCCTCGGGACGATTGCGCTTGAGATGCTCAAAGGCGATCGCACCGTTGATAAGCCCCTTGACAAGATTGGCTTTCGAATCCTTCCTCAGCCGCAAAGGATGCCACGCCTCCTCAAGCACCTCGTGTGCTTCGAAATACTCTCTCTCATCGAGCAACACCAGGTACCTCTGCAGTGCCCTTTCCAGATCCTCATTCATTGTCAGCATACTACATCTCCCCCTTTGGGTAGAAACGCTTAACGATATACCCGTCCACACTGTACTCGTCACTGCTGTCGAAATCATACGCCTCCAGGTAGTCATTCAGTATCGCAGAGAGGTACTTTAGCCGCTCTTCGGGCGTAATATCAGGCAGCTCCTTTTTCAAAAAGCTGTAGAGGTCCTCCTTCTGCAGCTGCGCTCTGGTATGCAGCTTCAAAATGTTGCCGACACTCAAATCTACTTCTGCCATCGGTATGCTCCTTGTGAATCTTTTTGGCTTGGTGCGCTATTGTCGCGAATAGCGCTTTTGTGTATAATAAAGCCACTATACCATAAAGCAGATCCAATGACAAACGAAGAGAAACGGCAGCTCAGGCAACAGATTGAACGTGAGATAGAATCACTCAAAAAGCAGATCAGTGACCTTGAGGAGAGGGTCAAACCCATCGCCCCGGACTGTTCGCTAGGCAGGCTGACCCGCCTTGAGGCAATGGGCGAACAGCATGTCAACAACACGATACTCGACGAATCGAAACTCCGCCTTACCCGCCTTCAGAATGCCCTGCAGCGCATAGACAAACCGATGTTCGGCATCTGCATCGAATGCGAAGAGCCTATCGGCTTTGCCCGCATGCAGGTACGTCCGGAGAGTGTGAGATGTGTGGAATGTGCGTCAGAGTGCTGAGTGCTGAGTGCTGAGAATTTTTCATCGTTTGGTTGAAACAAATCTTCAAAGCCCGTCATTCCTGCGAAAGCAGGAATCTTGACGTCAATTAACTAAAAAATATCAAGATCCCGCATCAAGTCGGGATGACACATACAACAAACTAAATATATCCTCTCTTCACCATCCCCACAGCCATCGCCAGCGACATGCCGTCGTTATGGTACCCTTCGGTATGGCAGTTCTCACAGGTATCCCCGCACTCAAACTCCAGATCTTCAACAATCTCTTCCCACTTCTCTATCTTGTGCTGTTTGATATAGTCTGCGATCTCTCCCAGCGTCTTGTTGTGACAGTGGCAAATCATCATATGTTCGTCAGGCATTGCCTTCCTTTCAAGGTAGCAGGGAACAGGGAGCAGGGAGCAATATTTTATACCATATGCCCTTTCACTGTTTTGGTACTGGCTACCAGCATTTTTAATAATTCTATCATATCTTTTTTTAGGGAGGAATACATTTTTCTCGTAATCAAATTTGACGCATACAATAACTCGATCCAATAATCCGACTCATTGGCTTCTTTTAAAGCGACCATCTGCTTATGCAAAAAATCCTGCTTCGATTCCGCATATTTGGATTCTCGAATAAGTGCCCCAATGGCTGTACCGCTTCTAAGAATCTGCCGCGAGAGCACAAACTCTTTATGCTCCCTCAGAAGATATTGGCTCAATTTTACAATTCGCGCAGCAAAGTGAAAACTTTTCTCTTCCAATACAGACGTAGAGTTACAACCCATTGCTACTTTCTCCCTACTACCTACTCACTCAATTAAAGGCTTTCAATATTCCCCACAACCTTGCCCACAACGGAAACACCATCCGGCAGAATCGCTTCGGGCGGATAGGCGGGGTTGTCGGAGATCAGTTCCACCATGCCGTCAGCACGCTGGCGCAAACGTTTGATGAAGAGACCGCCTGGTGTGTTGACAATGAAAATGCCGTTCTTGCTGATGTCTGTCTGGTTTCTGTCTACAAAAACGATACTGCCATCCTGGAGTGTCGGCTCCATCGACTCTCCGGTTACGTGAATTGCCTCCAGTTCCGTACTGCCCATCCCTACGATATTGTGCATGATCTTCTCATCGACGGTGATCGTTTCATACTCCTCGTCAAAGACCTCCGCACCGCCTCCCGCACTGGCGCGGATATCAGCGTAGTAGCGTACCTTGAAGTACTTGTCTGTCTGCTCTTTGAGCATATCGACCGACTGATCGAAAAAGAGCCAGTTGGCAGAGATCTTCTTGAACGCACAGAACTCCAGTATCTCCTCATAAGGAATGGAGTTTCGTTTTTTCATCGTAGCGAATGTCGCCTGTGGGATCCCCAGGGCATTGGCCACATCCTTGTCGAACACCTTCCCGCCGATCTTCGTTTCGGAAATGATATCTTTGAGCTTTTCGATTATCTCTGTCATTTGCAGCATCCGGTACTCCTTTTTCTTTTTATATGTCAAATTATAGCACTAGTTTTCTAAAAGTATGACAATTTGAAATATTTTTTGGAGGATAGAAAAGATTAATTATACAATTTGACATCTAAAGAGCGAAAAGCTCACATTTTATTTGAAAAGGATCGAATATGAACTACTCAATCAACAAAGAACTTCTCAGCTATGCAGTCAAAATGGGATGCAAAACCGCTTCAGATTTCGCACTTTTCCTTAAAGCGAGAGAGTCGATTCTCTCTCTGTAACAGCATGGAGCAGGAAGTTTTGCTGCAATAGCATTATCCCAGACTCAATCCAGAAGCATCACCATCACTTCATCGCCGACCTGTTTGGAACTATCCTCTTCGGAGGTGAAGAGCAGGCCGATGTCACCCAGCATGTTAGTCAAGATGGCTGAAGTTCCGATCTTCTTGCCTTTAAAGTCCACATAGTACTCTCCCTGTACCAAAGAGACGTTACAGGCAGTGAACTCCGCCTTCTTGGCGCGCTTGTTGAAAGGCTCTTTGAGTGTCGCCTTGACCATTTTGAGCGGATTTCTTCCCCGCTGCAGTTTGGCGATCAGCGGCACAACATACACCAGTGCCATCACCGTTGCGGAGTAGGCAAATCCCGGAAGCCCCACAATGAACTTGTCACCTTTACGCGCAACCATGATGTGCTGCCCCGGCTTCACACGCACCCCCTTGAAGATTACGTCACAGCCAAGTTCACGAATGACATCTTTGACAAAGTCGAAGTCTCCGACACTCACCCCGCCGGTCGTAACCACAATGTCGCTCTTTGCCAGTGCATCGGCAATGGCTGTGGTAATGCTCTCCTTGTCATCCCTAATGCACCCAAGCTGTATAGGGTGTCCATCATACTTTTTGGCGATCGCTTCGATCACATAATTGTTCGAAGAGCGGATCTGCGCATCGTTTGTCTGCACCTCCCCAAGATCAAGCAGCTCCGACCCGGTAGAGAGTATGGAGACAACAGGCTTCTCGTAGACCGTTACATGCACGATATTCAGACTTGCCAAAACGCCGATATGTGAAAAGTCTATCTTCGTGCCCGCCTCGATGAGCTTCTGGCCCTTGGCGTAGTTCTCTCCCACTTCACGTACGGAGAAGCCCTGCGGCACCTCCTCTTTGATGACGATCTCATCTCCATCCACTTCGACGTTTTCAATAGGAATGAGTGTGTCGGCACCCTCCGGCATCAGCGAACCGGTAAAGGTCTTGATACAGGTGCCGCCAATGACCTTATCTCGCAGTGCCGAACCTGCCGGATTGATACTGGCGATCTTGAGCCGCCCCATCGCCTGGTCCTCATGCACGATTGCATAGCCATCCATCGCAGAGGTGGGAAACTCCGGGGAGTTGTGGTCTGCGACAATATCTTCTGCCAGCACATATCCCACCGCCTCCATAATATAGAGTCTCTTTGTCTTGTATCTCTCGATCTGCAACCCCTCAATCAGTGCCATCGACTCATCAAAATGCATCATAATGGAATATTCCTTTTTAAATTAAAAATTAAAAATTAAAAGGGAAACTTTTTTTATTTTTT
This sequence comes from Sulfurovum sp., assembly GCA_026996325.1. Classification (GTDB taxonomy): domain Bacteria; phylum Campylobacterota; class Campylobacteria; order Campylobacterales; family Sulfurovaceae; genus Sulfurovum. The sequence goes on along the minus strand of JALWLU010000001.1, from coordinate 2,333 downwards.
ACCTTTTAATTTTTACCTGACAGATTATGCAAGCAGCCCGCTGCCATCCATCGGCGTACTCCTGTCCTCCGCATAGATGCGTTCACCGTTTTTGACATCATACTTCCATATAGGCGCATTGGCCTTGAAGTCTTCGACAAACTCCTCTATAAGTTCAAGCGCTACCCGCCGCTTTGGAGAGAATACCGCAGAGACATACGAAGAGGTATGTACCGGCACATCACCAATCGAGTGTGCCATCTTCACCACCGCGCCACGCTCCTTGGCCCTCTGCTGCCACGCATCGAACCAGCTTCGAAGCACCGGTTCGTAAATGTCAAAACTCAGCGCCTCGATACCGTCTTCAGCACGGATCGTACCCACAAAGGGGATGTAGGCCCCGTAGTTCGACTCCGCCTCTTCATCCAGCCACCTGCCAAAGATCTCCTTGACATCCAACGACCCGTTATACAACTCCATATAAAAAGTTCCTTTTTAAATTAAAAATTAAAAATTAAAAGGGAAACTTTTTATTTTTTACCTTTTAATTTTTACTTCGTTTGCGGAGGGTTACCCTCCGCAAACGGGTGGCAGCACCGAAATCCTGTCCCCGTCTTTCAACGGTGTGTTCAGGTCACTCACCATCGTATCGTTTAGTGCGACTGCACACTTGGGAAGCCACTCTTTTACCGTACCGTCCTCTTTGAGTTTTTCGGCGACATCCGCAAGTGTCTTCGCTTCCATCTCCACAGGCGCCTTGCCTATGGGACCTAAAAATTCCACTTTTACCATACGTGCTATCCTTCCAGTGCAGACAGAGCCTGCACGCTAAATTGCGCTGATTATAATTCTTGTTTGGTATAATTGCGCTTAAGGGCACTTCAAAGACCCATAGATACTCATAACATTGTCAGCTTTGTTCTAGGCAAGGCACACTTTTGAAGTCCTAGCCGTAGCTAAGTCAAAAAAGTGTAACGCCGCATAGGACGAAGCTGGCATTGCCCGTAGGGTGGGCTTTGCAGACGCGATCTTTCACAAGATGCTTCCTTCATCTTAGCTTTGGCTAGGACTTGAAAGCCTCTTGCAAAATCTCACATCTGCAAAACCCATTATGAGTGTCTATGGGTATTTGAAATGCCCTTAAACCATACAGGAGGTCAACCATGGGCGTGCTCTTCGGATCGATCTCCTATCTCAACCTGCTGCCCTTTCAGGTCTATCTCAAAAGGCATCTGAAGAGCTCTTCAGCGAAAATGGGCTTCCGCTACAAGCGTGCCGTCCCCTCCCAGATCAACAAAGCGCTTAAACGAAAAGAGGTACATGCCGCCTTCATCTCTTCGGTCGAGTCACGCAAAGCAGACTGTACCGATCTTGGTATCATCGCAAAACGCAACGTCTACAGTGTCCTTCTCATTCCCGGTAAAGCACAGAAAGACCCCGCATCAGCCACCTCCAACCAGCTTGCAAAGGTATTGGGTCTGGAGGGACAGGTGCTGATTGGCGATGCCGCCCTGAAGCACTACCTTGAGGGCAATCAGGGTATCGACATGGCACAGGCATGGCATGAACGTACCGGTCTTCCGTTTGTCTTTGCAAGACTCTGCTACAACAGACACGGCAGGACGATTAAGAAAATGGCAAGACGATTTGCACACACCCGTACCCGCATACCACAGTATATTTTGAAAAAAGAGGCAGAAAAAAGAGGTATTACCCCCAAACAGCTTGGCTGGTACCTGGAACACATACATTATAATATGGATTGGAAAGCGAAGCGGGGGTTGAGGAAGTTTTTAGGGTTAAGGGTTATGGGTTAAGGGAGTTTTTCATATCTTGGTTGAAATGAAGCTTCGTTCTTTCTTGGAAGCGAGGATTGATCCTCGCCAGAGAAGCCGGGAATCAATTTCCGGTTCCAAAGCTTCTCATTCCTACGCAAGTAGGAATCTTTACGTAAACAAGCTAAATGATATCAAGATCCCAGCTCAGAAGCCGGGATGACAATAATCCGGAAGTGAGGATTCACCATCTGGGAATTTTTCAGTTTTGATACAGATAAAGCTTTCCAAAAAGAAAGCATACCAAAACTCCTCCCTCCTACTTCCTATCTCCTCACTAGTTTCCTATCGTCGCAACCGCTTTCTCGATCCGTTCGATCGTCTCGTCCACACCGATAATTGCCATCATCTCATCAACACCGGGACCAGTAAGAGCCCCAACCAGCGCCACACGCAGCGGCATACCTATCTTCCCAAAACCTATCTCTTTCTCCTCTACCAGTGCTTCAAGTACCGCGTGATAGTCACTTGGCAGGTGCAGGGGCTTCTCCCAGGTTTGCAGCATCGCGATGAAGTCGA